>JANQQZ010000058.1 GCA_028284805.1 Phycisphaerales bacterium | reverse complement strand
CGCCAGACCGCGAATCGCCAGACGTTGGCTGGGTCTTTGGCCTGGCTCGGAGCGGCACGTCGATCACCGCTTACGCCGCCGCGCACGCCGCGGGCGCTGCTGTTGCCGACGAAATCCTGGGCCCCTGGGACCGCACAGGCCCGCCCTACGGCTACCCGCCCGAGCAGGCCAAGCTCACCGAGCGTTTCAAGGCCTCGCACGCAAAGCTCACACCCGAAATCACGCGCGACACGCGCCGGCTCCTTGGCATCCTCGCGCAACGAGCAGGCCGCGCCCGCGTGGTGAGCAAGCACCCGCACCTGCGGTTCACACCGACCGAGTTCGACGAGGCATTCCCCGACCACCGGGGTATCTGGATCATCCGCAACCCGCTCCGTCGGCTCGCGAGCATCCACGCGCGCGGCTGGACATCGATCATCCGTCCCAACCACGACCTCGACTACTTCCGCGAGTATGCCGAACGCTGGCTCGCGCTCGACGAGCACCGACGCATCGTGTTCGAGGATCTCAGGACGGACCCGCACGCCTACTTCACCAAAGTCCTCGATGCGTGGGGCTGGCCGAGTGATCCTGAAACGGTGTCGAACGCCGTCGCGTATCAGCGGTCGGAGTACCACGGCAAGTCGGGCGAGCGCGAGAGCGGGCGGAGCACAAGGCGGAGCCTCTCCGATACGAAGCGGCTCGCGCCGCCGGAAGCCGTCGAACTCTACCTGCACGACCCGTTCATGCGGGATCTCTTCGACCGCTGCGCCTGGGACCGCAGTCCCCGCGCCTATCTGCCGACCACCGCACAACGCATCACCGATCGGCTCCGCAGGTTCCGCGAGGGCACTGGGTCGTGACGCCCCGCGTGGTCTGGCTCTTCTCCCTCACACGCTCGGGGTCGAGCGCCGCGGTCTACGCCTCCGCCGACGCTCTGGGCTGGGCCGTCGCCGACGAGCCCTTCGGCCCCTGGGATCGCACCGGACCGCCCTACGACTACCCGCCCGAGCAGATCGATCTGCACCGCGAGCACCTCGCTGCCTCAGAACGGCTCAGCGAACCGACCAACGCGCGGTTCGAACGAATCGTTCAGGCGCTGGCCGACCGAGCCGGCGCGCCAGGCGTGATCGTCAAGATGCCCCACCTCATGCTCCGCCCCGAGGACGTCGCCAGGCTGAGGCCGAACGACCAGTCTGCTTTCCTGCTCCGCAACCCGCTCGACCGCCTCAACAGCCTGCACACCCGCGGATGGCAGGACACGATCTACCCGCCCCACGACCTCGAAACCGTCAAGACCTTCCTGAACAGGTTCGCCCGCGCCCCGCGTGCGCGCAGGCTCACCTTCGACGCCATGAACGCCACGCCGCGTCGCTTCTTCCGCAAGCTCTGGCGTGCGTGGGGCATCGCCTTCGACGAGGACCAGGTCGAGGCCGCCGTCCGCTACCGCGCGAGGCACTACCACGAGTCTTCGGCGATGCTCCAGCCCGGGCGCAACCCGCACCGCGTGCTGAGCGCCCACCGGCGCGACGTGCCGCCCGAAGCCGCCGCGCTCTACCTGCACGACCCGGTCGTGCGGTGCATCCTCGTACGGTTCGGATGGGCGACGGATCCCGGTTCGTACGCGCTGGCGTTCAGCCGCACCCAAGATTGAAGTTCAGGATCCAGGCGCTGAAGTCCGCCGGGGTACACAGATCGTCGCCGTTCTGATCGCACGCATCGGAGCGGTCGTTGAACGCCATGATCCATGCGCTGAAGTCGGCGGGCGAGAGCACACCGTCGCCGTTGGTATCGGCAACACAGGGCTCGAGCCCGGGGACTGTGGCGCGGAACGCGATGTTGGTCTGCTCGAACGTGCTCGGATCGGTAAAAAGTCCGCTGAACGTCACGGTCTCGCCGTCGATCGCGTCGTTGCCGATGCCCAGCACGCCGACGTCGAGCCCCATGAACGGCACTGCCGAGGTGAAGATCTCCGTGTAAACCTCATCGCGATCGATCACGCCGACGACCCGATCGCCGTCGTCGATGCCGAAGAGCGCGAGGTTGTCGTTGTCGTCCACCGCGAACGCGAGCACCCCCAGCCCGGGGACGAGCGTCGAAAGCGCCGAGCCGTCCCAGAGGTACGTGGCAATCCGGTCCTCGTCCCCGGCAACCCGGCCCGAGAACACAACGCCCGCGTCGATGAGCATCGGCGGGCTCAGGAACCGGTCGAACGGCCGGCCGTCGGGCGATACGTCTCCCGAGCTCACCACGAGCGTCTCGGTCCCGTCCTCCTCGAAGATCACGATCCGCGCGTTGTTCGATGCGTCCTCGATCGAAGCCAGGATCTCGCCGTCGGGCCCGGTGCCGACGGTCACGATCGCGTCCACGACACCGCCCAGCACGGTGTCGCCCCGCGAGAGCACCTGCGTGATCTGCTGCGTGCCCACATCGATCCGGTGCAACGAGTCGCGGGCGAAGCCCGGCCCGCCCGACATCGTGCTGTCCTGCACGATCAACCGGCCGTTGCGCAGGTAGACCGCCAGCGGTGAAGTGAACACCCCGCCGTCGGGCTTGGCGTCCCCGGGTGCGATCAGGTTCATGGTCGGCCCGCCCGGCATTCGCAGGCCCACACCCTCGACCACGAGCAAAGGCAACTCGCCCGTGACGAGGCTGAACGCCTGCACGCCGTCCTCGGCAAGGACGGGGAGGTACCCGGCGAACTGAAACGGAACGCTGATGTTCGTCTCGTCGAGCACGACCGACGAGCCGTCGTTCTGCCACTCGATCAGCGACGTGTACTCGGTGCCCGTCGCGAGGTCGACCGTGAAGACATGCTCGATCGGCTTCCCGTTGTCGACGCCCGGGCTCAGCCCCGCGATCGGCTCGAACGTCACCGTGCGATCGCCCGCGAGCACCGTGCCCTCGCGGTAGAGCTCCTCGATCACGATCTGAGCCGACGCCGAGGCGGTAGACATCAGGGCAACACAAGCAACGAGAGCACGCATGGCGATCATCCTCCGACGCCATTCTCTCGGATGTTCACGGGGAGACGCAAGCCCGTTAGCCCAATCTTTACACCGTCGCGGCCTGGATGCCCATCGCCGCGATGATCGCATCGAGGTCGTTCGCCACGCGTACAGGACGGTTCGCGAGCACACCGGTCGGGATCGACACGTCGCCCTGCTCCGCCAGGCCCTTGGTGTCGAGCCCGGTGTGGTAGCCCACCGTCGCGTCCGGGTCCTTGAGCTGGTGACCCGTGAGTACGCAGACCACGGTCTCGTCGGCCCGGATCACGCCCTCCTCGCGCAGCCGGCGGGCACCCGCTACGCTCGCCGCGCTCGCGGGCTCGCACCCAAAGCCATACCGCCCGACGAGCGCCTTGTGCTCGAGGATGCACCGATCGTCCACGCTCCGCACGACGCCGTCCATGACGTGCAGGGCGCGAAGGCACTTGCTCAGGTTGACGGGGCGGTTGATCTCGATGGCACTCGCGATCGTGTCCGCCCGCTCGCCCGCGGCATCCATGCGGGCGTACTCGGCTGCAACCTTTGCATGGTCGAACCGCCCCGGTCCGGAGCCCATGTCCCACCGGACGCCCAACTCGTTGTAGACAACATCGAGCGTGCGCGCGCCGTGCGCGTTGATCACCGCGAGCCTCGGGACTCTGTCGATCAGGCCGAGTTCCTTCAGCTCCATGAACGCCTTGCCGAACGCGCTCGAGTTACCGAGGTTCCCACCGGGAACCACGACCCAATCGGGCACACGCCAGTCGAGTCCCTCCAAGACGCGGTACATCACCGTCTTCTGGCCCTCGAGGCGGAAGGGGTTCACGCTGTTGACCAGATACACACCCAGCTCGGGGCGGTCCTGGGCGATCTCCTTCACCCGAGCCATGCACGCGTCGAAATCGCCTGCCACTTGGAGCGTCGTCGCGCCGTAGTCGAGTGCCTGGCTCAGCTTGCCGAAGGCGATCTTGCCCTCGCCGATGAACACGAACGCGTGCATGCCCGTGAGGCTCGCGTAGAGGGCGAGCGCCGCAGACGTGTTGCCGGTCGAGGCGCAGGCCGCCCGCGTGGCGCCGACCATGCGCGCGTGCGTGAACGCAGCGCACATGCCGTTGTCCTTGAACGAGCCCGACGGGTTGTACCCCTCGTACTGCAGGTAGAACCTGCCGCACTCGTCTCCCTCGGAGCAGTCGAAGCCGATGTGCTTGCCCAGCGCGTCGGCCCGCTGCAGGTTCGTCCGACCCTCGCCGATCGTCACGATCTGCGACTCGTCCTGATAGAACGGCAGCAGGTCGCGGAACCGCCACACGCCCGAGAAGTTCAGCGCCGACTTCGAGGCCGACCCACCCGAAGGCCCGCGCGGCCCGGTCGTCCCGCTGCGACGTTCGAACTTCGAGAAGTCCCGCACCGTGATCGAGTCGCCCGTGTAGACGATGTCGAGCAGCGACCCGCACGCCTCGCACTTGGTCAGCACCCGGTCGACCGGGTACTCTGCGCCGCAGTCGGGGTTCACACAGCGTTGAAGAGCACTCATGACAGCATGGTACCGTTCTGGCGGCGGCGGCTGCTGGCCGCGACACTTCCCCTGCTCGCGCTCGCAACACTCGCGGCAGTGGTTCTTGGCCTGATCATCACGCAGCGGGCTCGCCGCCCCGGACTCGTGCTCGATCTGGAAGCGATGGGCATCCCCCTCGCACTCGCGATGCCCCATGTCGCGGTCGTCCTGCTCGTGCCGCTGCTGCTGGCCCGCGTCACGCACCGCGATGTCGCCGGCCCGGGGCTTGTCGCGGCCGCCTTGCTTCTATCCGTCTGGATGATCGGGGCGGTGTTCGTCCTGACCGTCGCCATGGGCATGGGGCTTGGCGTGAACGTGAACCGATCACCCTGGCTCCTCTCGATCGGTCTGCTGAACTCGATCGCGGTTCCGTGGATCGCACTCCGCCGCTCGGGGCAGGTGGTGCCTCGCACGGATCGGGCTGCGCGGTTGTGCACAACCGCCTCGTGCGTTGGCGGTGTTGGCCTGTGCATCGCCATTCCCTTGTTCGCGATCCAGCTGTCGCTCCGAGATCCCGAGTCCCCCGTCGTGGGGTCGCGGCGCGCACTCGCAGGCCTGTCGCTCGCAACATACGCCGGGCTCGCACTCTGCTCAGCCGGCCTTACCGCTGCGACCGCCTGTCGCGCGCTGACCCAGCGCCACGCCCCCTACCACGCACGCCACTGCCACGAGTGCGGCTACGACCTCCTCGGCGTCGAGACCTACACCTGCCCCGAGTGCGACCACCCTATCGCGACCGAACAGTCAGACCACCTCGCTCAGCTCGCCTCGAACGGCTCCCACTCCACGTCGTCCTCCCCCACCGCCTCCACGTGACGCAGGTACGCGTCACCCCCGATCTCGACGATCCCGAACTGCTCCAGGTGGGGGTTGGCGAACTGCGTGTCGATGACCGTGAACCCCCGCCGTGAGCAGTGCTCGATCAGGTGCACAAGCGCCACCTTGCTAGCGTCGGTCCCGCCCAACTCGGGGCGGCTGAACATGCTCTCGGCGCAGAACACCCGACCGACCGCGAGCCCATAGACACCGCCCACGAGCAGCAGCTGACCGTCCGGCTTCTCGAGCCAGGCCTCGACCGAGTGCGCGTGCCCTCCCTCGTGGAGCAGGTTGAACAGGCCCTCGATCCGAGCATCGATCCAGGTCTCGGCGGTGCTGCTCTCGGTCTCCCGGCGGGGCCCCGCGCAGGCCGCGATGACCCGTGCGAAGGCCCGGTCGCTCGTGACCACGAACGGCTCCCGCCGGACCGTCTTGGCCAGCCGGCGGGGGATGTGCACGCCCTCGCCGAGCCCGAACACCTCCGGGCGGATCGGCAGAATCGCCCGGGTCTCGGGGCGGATCCAGCGGACGGGCAGCCCTCGTTCCGCGGCGTCCCGGGTTTCCGCCATCGGGAAGCACCCGGCCCGATAGGCCTCCAGCACCGCGTTCAGGATCTCTCGCTGCTCGGGCCGCATGGGGGGAATCTAGGTGCTGCGGAGGCCCGCGGTTACACTCTGGGCACCGGGGGCTGAAAGCCGGGGCCCGGGATTCCCAAGGAATTGGTGCGGGGCCATCACCCCGCACGGGGAAACACGAATGGACGCAGAGACCATCCTCAACGTCATCTTTGACAACGAGAACCTCATCTGGATCGTCGGCGGCTTCCTGGGGTTCGTCGGCATCGTGTTCGGCACGATCACCGGCGCCATGAAGACCAACGCCCGCGAGCGGACCCGCCGCGAGATCGCCGCCTACATCGCCGAGGGATCCATGACCCCGGAGCAGGGGGAGAAGCTGCTCAAGGCAGGCCGGGAGGACGCCTGATGGTCGCCGCGATCGCGCAGATCCACCACGACGACGTCGTGCCCATCGTCGCGATCTCCGTGGGCGGCGGCGTCGCCCTCATCGCCATTCTCTTCGGCACGATCAGCGGCATGGTCGTCCGCGTTGCGAGAGAGAAATCGCGACGCGAGATCGCCGCCTACATCGCCGAGGGATCCATGACACCAGACGAGGGTGAACGCATCCTCAAGGCCGGACGGGAGAAAGCCTGATGCTCACGCTCGCAGATATCAACGGAGACCTCATCCCCGTCGTCGCAATCATCGGGGGGTGCGGCATCGGCGCGGTCGCCATCATCGGGGGCATGCTCACCGCTGTCTCCCAGCGCAGCCAGGTCGAGCGGTCGCGGCGCGAGATCGCCGCCTACATCGCCGAAGGCTCAATGACTCCTGAGGAAGGCGAGCGTCTGCTCAACGCGGGATCCCCGGAGGCCAAGAAGTGATGACGGATCTGATGCTCACCCCGATCACCCTGGGAGCCCTCGAAGACGCCATCGCCGAAGAGATCAAGATGGTGCTGGTCGTCGGCGCTGTGATTGGCGTGACCGCCATCGTCTCGATCACGGGCCTGATGCGGCGTGCATCGGTCACCCGCCAGCGCGAGCAGACCAAGCGCGAAATCGCGGCCTACATCGCCGAGGGCTCGATGACCCCGGAGGACGCGCACAAGATCCTCGCGGCGGGCGAGACCGACGACCTGCGCGAGCTGATCCTGAAGCGAGCCGCCGACGGCTGGATCAGCGCAAAGAAGGCCCAGCAGATCCTGGCCGCGATGGACAAGGGCAAGCCTGCCTAACCCTGGCGGCCCGTCTCATTCCGCGCGAGCCGACTCGCTCCGCCGGATCAGGGTCAGCACGCGAAGCGTCTCCGCGACAGACCACGCCTGCGCCGGGCACCCGCCGGGCTGCTGACCATCCGCGTCGCCGTCGTACACCTCGAACATCTGCCCCGGGCACGGGGCATCGGGCCCGAGCATCTCGCCCAGCATCGGCGCGAGGATCGCGCGGGCCTCTCGGCAGGCGACCGCGCTGAAACCACCCACGCGGAGAACCGCCTCGGCCATCGGGCCCAGGAGCCAGGGCCACGCCGTGCCCGTGTGGTACGCCGCATCGCGTTCGCGCATCGGGCCCGCGTACCGCCCGTGGTAGCCCGGGTCCGCAGGGTCGAGCGTGCGCATCCCGCCCGCCGTCCAGAGCCGCTCGCGACACAGACGGGTCACCGCCTCGCGCTGGGCCTCGCTCAGAGGCGAGTGCGCGAGGCTGCACGCGAACAACTGGTTGGGGCGGATCTCCTCGACCGCGATCCAGCCCCGAGTCGTCGGACGCAGGCAGTCGGCCAGGCACCCCAGCCTCTCCGACCAGAAAAGCCTGGGCACGCTCAGCCCGCACCGCTCGGCCCTCGATCGAAGCCCCCCGGCCGTGACCGGATCCCAGGGCTCGACGATGCCCGCCAGCGTCTCCAGGCCGTGGTACCAGAGCGCCTGCAGTTCGATCGGCTTGCCGTGCCTTGGTGTGAACACCACGCCGTCGCGGGCCGCGTCCATCCAGGTCAGCTGCGTCTGCTCGTCACCCGCGAAGACAAGCCCGTCCTCGTGGTCGACGCCGATCCCGAAGCGCGTGCCGGTGGAGTACGCATCGACCACGTCGATGCACGCGGGCAGCAGGAGATCGCGGAAGAGCTGCTGGTCACCCCCCGCAGCCAGAAACTCGCCGCAGGCGTGGAGGAACCACAGGCTCGCGTCGGCGGTGTTGTACTCGGGCTCGCCCCCGTGGTCGTCGAAGCGGTTGGGGATCAGCCCGTTGCGCTGCGCCCCGGCGAACGTCTCCAGCACGCGCCCCGCCTCGGTCAGCCGCCCCGTCGCCAGCAGCAGGCCTGGCAACGCGATCATGCTGTCGCGCCCCCAGTCGCCGAACCACGGGTAGCCAGCGATGACCGACACGAGCGCGTGGTCGTCCGACGCGAGCGTCCGCGAGGGCGCCCGGCGCACGACGAACTGATCCGCCGCCGCGACCAGCGCCGCAACCTGACGGTCCTCGGCCTCACCGGCCTGATCGCGCACCGCCGCACTGACAGCAGTCGACAGGCGGATCTCCCGCCCGGGCGATCGGCGCGACGCATCGAACAAATCACGGTTCTCCGAGGGCGAGCCGACCGAGCAGAGCACCTCTGCCGGCTCGTGAAGGCCCAGGTGCATCGAGCCCGGGCAGAACAGGCACTCGGTGTCATCGAACCCGCGGTCGGACTCGTGCGCGTACCGCAGCCCCTCCCACCAGTGCGGCCTGACCTTGAAGCTGCCCGCCGTCTCGGGGTGCAACTCGATCGACAGATCCGCCGCCCCGCCCGAGATCCACACGCCCCGCCCGTCGGCCGCGTGGGTCACGCGCATGTGCCCATCGGGCGTCTGTCGGAGCGCGTGAAAGTCGCGGAGCCCGAGCAGGGGCCTCGCGTCGACCCACGCCCGCCCGCCCTGGCACTCGTACCGCACCACCACCGCCGACCGCCCCTCGCAGAGCTCGACCTCGCGGACGATCCGCACATGCTCGTCGGCGAGGAACGTCCAGCGGGCCGCGTTGCGTCCGTCGGGCCCGAGCTCGAAGCGTTCCAGGCGAGACCGCCCGCCCGTCAGCGCGGTGCCGTCTCGGAACGACGCTTCGGTCAGGTCCATCGCAAAGCACCGTGGGTCGTCGGGATGCACCCACACGATCTCGTTCATGGAGTGCAGCGCCAGCAGCCGCTCGACGGGCGGCGCGAGGCTCGCGACCAGCAACCCGTGGTACCGCCGCGTCGGGACACCCGACACGGTCCCCATCGCGAACCCGCCCAGCCCATCGGTCAGGAGCCATTCCTGCGCCGCGAGGCGGTCGCGATCGGCGTCGGGCCTTACATGCAGATCGGCGCGATGCTGCTGGACGAGCGAGAGGCCATCGATTTCCGCGAGCTCACTGAACACCGCTTCTCTCCATCACGGGCACATCCCGCCTTGGCATTGGAACCGATCCGAGCCGGGCCTGCGCGCTTGACATGCTGCGCGACCCCCGCGACACTATCTCATGGGAACCCTCACCACCGATTCCGCTCGCCAATCCATGCCAAACAACGCCAACAGCCAGCCCAGCCCCGGGTCTAACGCGGGGCCTCAGGGGTGGCGGAGCGACCCATTCGCCAAGATCGCGTCGGAGGGCATCACGTTCGACGACGTGCTGCTGATGCCCCGCCGGAGCATGGTCGTGCCCGCCCAGACCGATCTGACCACGCGCCTGACCCGGCGCGTCTCGCTGCACATCCCGCTCATCTCGGCTCCGATGGACACCGTCACCGAGTCCGCCCTCGCGATCGCCCTCGCGCAGGAGGGCGGCATAGGCATCATCCACAAGAACCTCTCCCCCGAGACCCAGGCCCGCGAGGTCACCAAGGTCAAACGGTCGGCCCACGGCATCATCGTCGACCCGATCACCCTGGGACCCGGGGACACCGTCGGACGCGCCCGCGAGCTGATGCGCAAGCACCACGTCTCGGGCTTCCCGATCACCGAGGACGGGTCCGCCGATCTTCGCCATGCCGGCAAGGGCAGGGTCGTCGGCATCCTCACCAAGCGAGACCTGAAGTTCGTCGCAGACGAGTCCACCCCCGTGCACGAGGTGATGACCGCGACGAACCTGGTCACCGCCCCGCCCGGCACTACGCTCGAACAGGCCGAGGGCATCCTCAACGAGAACAAGGTCGAGAAGCTGCTGCTGGTCAACGCGGATGAGTCCCTCGCGGGCCTCATCACGATGCGCGACATCGACCGCCTGAGCCAGTTCCCGCGAGCCAACACCGACGACCGTGGACGCCTCCGCTGCGGTGCCGCCGTGGGCGTGCGGCAGTTCGACCGCGTCGAGGCCCTGATCGCCTCCGATGTCGACGTCATCACGGTGGATACCGCGCACGGGCACAGCGAGAACGTGCTCGAGACCGTCCGTGAGATCAAGCGACGCTTCGACGTGGATGTCATCGCAGGCAACGTAGCGACGCCCGAGGGAGCCCGCGATCTGGTCGAGGCTGGGGCAGACGCGGTCAAGGTCGGCATCGGGCCCGGCTCGATCTGCACGACGCGCGTCGTGACGGGCGTGGGTGTGCCGCAGATCACGGCGGTCATGAACGCGATCGCGGGCGTCGCCAGCACGGGGCAGGACGTGCCCGTGATCGCCGACGGCGGGATCCGGGCCTCGGGCGACATCGCCAAGGCGCTCGCCGCGGGTGCCGACGCCGTCATGCTCGGCTCGCTGTTTGCGGGCCTCGACGAGTCGCCTGGCGAGCTCGTCATCAGCCAGGGGCGTCGCTACAAGAGCTACCGCGGCATGGGCTCCGAGGGAGCCATGAACGCCGGATCGGCCGACCGCTACGCCCAGGCCGACAAGGTCGACGACGCGGGCAAGCCCAAGGCCAAGTTCGTTCCAGAGGGCGTCGAGGGCCTCGTGCCCTACCGCGGCACGCTCGCCGAGTTCGTCTACCAACTCGTCGGGGGCGTGCGGTCAGCCATGGGCTACCTTGGGTGCCCCACCCTGCCCGAGTTGCACGAGCACGCCCGTTTCGTGAGGGTCACCGGCGCGACCGTCATCGAGAACCACCCCCACGACATCCGCATCACCAAGGAATCGCCCAATTACATGAGCGAGCACCACGGCTGACGCTCCCCTCGCCGGGGCTTACTCGGCGCTCGCCTCATCGGTCGAAGGCGGCATCGTGTCCGCGGGAATCAGCACACCCCCGTCGTGCTCGATCGCGAGCGCTGTGAACACGGTCGGGATGCCGGGTCGGAAGTCGGAATCGCTCACGAGAAGCAGCGTCCGCGTGCCGTCGTCGAGCGTCGGTCCGAAGCTCACGCCCTCGACGTTGAGCACCGTCGGCGCAAGGTCGTTCAGCGTCGCGATGTGCGTCTTGGCTGCGGGCGTGAATTCGGCATCGTGCAGCGAGCCGAACCCGAGCACGTCGGTCGCACCCGCGGGATCGACCACGAACAGATCGACCTGGAACGACCCTGTCGGCGTGAACGTCCGCTCGAGCGACAGCAGCCGCCCATCGGCGAGCCCCAGCAGGTCGGTCAGGCCCGTGTTCCCCACCGCGATGCCTTCGGGCGTTGGCCCGAGCGGGTAGACGACCTGCGCCTGCGGCCCGGTGTTCGCCCTGGCGAACGAGTAGGTCGAGAGGCGGACCCAGCCGACGCCGTCCTCGCCCGTGCCGTCCTGCTGAAGCGGCTCCTCGGTCGCGACCACCGCCAGCTCGTGGCCGACCATCGCGATCGACTCCCACGATCGGTTGGTCTTCACACCAACGCCGGGTGCAGACGCGACGTGCGAGTCGGGCGCGGGCCACTCATCCATGCGCGTCGCGGCCGAGCACATCTCGTAGATCCGCGGTGCACCAGGATCGCCCTTGCCGTCCATGACGGCGGTGCCCTCGCTGACCCACATGAGCGAGGGTTCGCCGAAGGTGCCCTCGTGCATCATGATGCGGATGCCCTCGGGATCGAGCCCGGCGCCCTCGATCAGTTCGCCCGAGGCCCAGGTCAGCCTGAGCAGATACGACCAGTCGAGCCCGACGATCCGATCCTCCGCGAGCTCGATCTGGCCCAGGTACGCCCGCGCCGGGGCGTAGCGCCCAGGGTCATCGCTCAGGATGACGAGCGTGCCGCCCTCGTTCCAGGAGGGCTCGAAGTCGATGCCCGAGATCCCGCCGATGCGGGTGCCCAGGAACTCCTCACGGGGTTCGAGATGCCGCTCGCCGATCAGACGAAGCTCCACACCCTCGGGCCCCGTCTGAGCCAGCCCAAGAGACGCTGCCGCCGCGATCGTGCACAGTGCAAGCATGGTGACCTCCTCAGGTTCAGTACGCAGATCGGTGCCGGGGGATCACCGGTTGAACAGGAAGTGGCACACGTCCCCGTCCTGCATGGTGTAGTCCTTGCCCTCGACGCGGAGCCTGCCCGCGTCCTTGATCGCCTTCTCGGACCCCAGCTCGAGCAGATCGTCCACCGCGTAGCACTCGGCTCGGATGAAGCCCTTCTCGAAATCCGTATGGATCACGCCCGCCGCCTGCGGGGCCTTCGTCCCCTGGCGGATGGTCCACGCCCGGATCTCCTTCGGGCCGGCGGTGTAGTAGCTCTGGAGCCCGAGCAGGTGATACGCCCCGCGGGCGAGCTTGTCGAGGGCCGGCTCGTCCATGCCCATGTCCGCGAGCATCTCGCGCTTGTCGGCGTCGTCGAGCTCGGCCAGCTCGCTCTCGATCCTCGCGCAGATGGGCACCATCTCCATACCCTCCTTGCTCGCATACTCGCGCACGGCCGACGCCAGCGGGCCCTCGCCGTTCGGATCGCTGTCGTCGACGTTGGCGATGTAGAGCACACGCTTGCTGGTGATGAGCGTCATGAGCCGCAGCGCCTTCTGCTCGGCAGGGTCATCGAGCTCGAGGCTCCGCGCGGGCCTGCCCTCGCTGAGCACGGGCTCGAGCTTCTGGAGCACGCCAAGCCTCGCGACGTCATCGGGGTCCTTGCCCTTGGCCGCGCGCACCGCCTTGGGCAGCGCGTTCTCAACGGTCTGCAGGTCAGCCAGCACGAGCTCGGTCGCGATCGTCTCGATGTCGCGCACCGGGTCGACGGTGCCGTCGACGTGGGTGATGTCCTCCCCGCCCGGGGCCGACTCGAAGCAGCGGACGACCTGAACGATCGCGTCCACCTCACGGATGTGGCTCAGGAACTTGTTCCCCAGCCCCTCGCCCTCGCTCGCGCCCTTGACGATGCCCGCGATATCCACCAGTCGAAGCGACGCGGGGATGACCTTCTCCGTCTCGATCTTGCTGTTGACCTGGGCGAGCCGCGGATCCGGAATGGGCACCACGCCCACGTTCGGCTCGATCGTTGCGAACGGGTAGTTGGCCGCGAGCGCGCCCGCGGCGGTCAGTGCGTTGAACAGCGTGCTCTTGCCGACGTTCGGCAGGCCGACGATTCCGGCTTCCATGGGCGGTCTCTCCGTTGGGGGAAGGGAGGGTACGCCCCGCGGGGTGGGCCAAACCTGCCCTTAGAATCGAAGCGTGCCCTGGCTCACGATCCAGACCGTTGCCTTCGTGATCGGAGCGCTCGGACTCTGGCTGACGGCCGCCGGGCTGATCGGACGGCGCGTCGGGGAGGGGCTGCGCTGCCGGGGCTGCGGCTACGACATCGCTGGCATCATCGAGGAGCAGTCATCCTGCCCCGAGTGCGGTGCGTCAATCGCTTCGGAGAAGGGCACCGTCTCGGGAACCCGCGCGCGACGCCCGAGGCTCATCGTTGCGGGCATCCTGCTGCTCCTGCCAGCCTCGGGTATGGGCTGGTTCATCTCAACGACCGTGCAGCCCGTCAGCGCGCGCCCGACATGGCTCATGGCCAGCATGCTCCGCATCGGCCCCACCTCGGCCAACAACGAACTCGCCCGCGAGCTGCTGAGCCGCTGGCGCTCGGTTGGCATCGACACCTTCAGCCGCGATGCGCTAATCGACTGGGGACTCTCCGCATGGGTCGACGGGCACAAATCCAGGGGCTGGCAGCACGCCGAGGTGGTCCGCTACGCGATGGCGGCCCAAGCGATCTCACCAGAACAGGTCGATCGGTTCGTCGAGCAACTGCTCGACGACATAGGCGACGAGTCCAGCACCACCCGCAAGCGCGTCGCCCTCACGATCGCGGGTGAGCTCGGGACAGCCGTGCGCCCCAGGCTCGAGCAGGCGCTCGACGAGCCCGCATACCGCGACGCGGCGGTCGTGCTCCTGCTCGATGAGCTCGGGAACACGCCGAGCGATGCACTGATCGACGCCGCCGTCGAAACGCTCGCGCACCGCGCCGGAGACGCCGACACCGGACCCGCGCTCGACCGCCTGCCCCTCTCGATCGAGGCCCGTCGAGCGGTCCGCTACCTGACGCACCACGCCGCGATCTGCGCGCCGCGGCTTCGCCCGCTGCTCACGGCGGATGATGCACAGCAACGGCTGCTCGCGGCGCTCGCCCTCACCGAGGCCCGGAACCCTGCGGACGCGCGGGCCATAGGCCGGGCGGTCGCGCACGCGTTGGAACCCAACGAGACCCCGGGCGACGCCCTGCTCGCAACTCGGGCGTTGCTCCGCATGGGGCCGGCATCTCTCCGCGGCGCCGAGACCCGAGTGCTGAGCGACAGAGCACGCCGGCGGCTCACGGAGATCGACACTGCGGTGGACACGGGCCACCTTCCCCCAGCTCTGGAACGACTCGCGGGGCCGCTGCCCTGGCAGGATCCGAACCCAGGACCGGCTCCCCTCATGCCGCAGCCTTGATCGGGCGTGACGCCCGCCCGAGCGGTGCCTACGATTGAGGCCGATCTGGAGCCTGCGATGAAGAAAGACACCCATCCGCCCCTTCACAACTGCAAGGTCTACTACAACGGCGAGGTCGTGATGGAAGTCGGTGCAACGGTGCCCGAGCTCCACGTCGACGTGTGGTCGGGATCGCACCCGTTCTTCACAGGGAAGCAGACGTTCGTCGACGCCACGGGCCGCGTGGAGCGCTTCCAGAAGCGGTTCGCGGGCAACTACTTCAGCAAGGGCAAGGGCGGCGGCAGCAAAAAAGCCCGCAAGTAACTCATTTCCAAGAACTTGCATCTCCTGAGCCGCTCGTTCAGAGCGGCTTCTTTCAGAAGCAGCTCCAAAGATTCATCCATATACCCGGATCAATGGATAAAGTAGACCCATGACCAGCCGATTCATGGAAGAAGCCCGGCGACGCGTCCTCGTCCTCGACGGGGCCATGGGAACCGCCACCCACGCTCTCGATCTCGACGTCGAGACCGACTTCTGCGGGTGCGAGAACTGTCCCGAAGCTCTGCTCGACCACCGCACCGATCTGATCGAAGCCATCCACGGGAGCTTCATGGCGGTCGGTGCCGACGGGCTCAAGACCAACTCGTTCGGCGGGGCGAGGCACGTGCTCTCGGAGAACGGGCTCGCCCAGCGGACCTTCGAGCTCAACAAACGAGCCGCAGAGATCGCGCGCGCTGTTGCGGACCGCCATTCAACCGCCGACAAGCCCCGGTTCGCGCTGGGCTCGATGGGCCCGGGAACCAAGCTGATCACGCTCGACCAGATCAGGTGGACCGAGTTGTTCGAGAGCTACGCCGAGCAGGCCAGGGGCCTGATCGCGGGCGGCGTCGACGCCTTCCTGATCGAGACCTGCCAGGATCTCCTGCAGGTTAAGGCGGTCATCAACGCGTGTCTGCGAGCCCTCGACGAGTCCGGGAAGACGCCCGACGACATCCCGATCATGGTCTCGGTCACCATCGAGCAGACGGGCACGATGCTGATGGGCACGTCGATCGAAGGGGCTCTCGCGGCGCTCAAGGACTACCCGATCGCCAGTCTCGGGCTGAACTGTGCGACCGGCCCGATCGAGATGGCCGAGCACGTTGCGCACCTTGGCAGGCACTGGGGCGCCGACGGACGCACGATCTCGGTCGTGCCCAACGCCGGGCTCCCGGTGCTCGTCGAGGGACGCACCGAGTACCCGCTCGGCCCGAAGCCCCTCGCCGACGCGCTGCTGCGGTTCATCGACGAGCACGGGGTCGGCATCGTGGGCGGCTGCTGCGGCACGACGCCCGAGCACATCGGTCTGCTCGTGAAGGAAGCAGCCGAGCTGCCCGCGCCATCCAAACCCCGCACCACGATCGCACCGTCGTCGACGTCGCTCTATGCCCCCACCGATCACCGACAGGACAACAGCTTCCTGATCGTGGGCGAACGCTGCAACGCCTCCGGCTCGCGTGCGTTCAAGCGGCTGCTCGAAGCGGAGGACTGGGACGGCATCGTGGCCCTCGCTAAGCAGCAGGTCCGCGACGGGTCGCACGTGCTCGATGTGAACGTCGACTACGCCGGGCGCGACAACGCCGCCGATATGGCCGAGGTCGTCAAACGCCTCGTGCGCCAGGTCGACGCTCCGCTCATGCTCGATTCGACGCAAGCCGCAACACTCGAGGCGGGCCTGCGCCACGCGGGAGGCAAGTGCCTGATCAATTCCGCCAACTTCGAGGACGGCGAAGAACGCTTCGACGAGATCTGCCTGCTGGCCAAGACCTACAACGCGGCGCTCGTCATCGGCACCATCGACGAGGACGAAGAGGCCGCCATGGCGCGGACCGCGGATCGCAAGCTCGCGATCACCGAGCGGGCGATCGAGCGTGCAACCACGCTTCACGGGCTCCCGATCGAGGACCTCTTCATCGATCCGCTCGTGCTGCCGATTTCGACAGGCATGGACTCGGACCGGCGCTCCGCGCTCGAGCTGATCGAGGGCACGAAGCGGATCGCCGCGAGGTACCCGGAGGTGCAGATCACCTGCGGGCTGTCGAACGTCTCCTTCGGTCTGAAGCCGGCGGCCCGGGTCGTGCTCAACTCCGTCTTCCTCCACGCGCTCGTCGAGCAGGGCATGACCAGCGCGATCGTGCACGCCAGCAAGATCCTGCCGCTCAACAAGATCGATCCGGAGCACCGCCAGGCCGCTCTCGACCTGATCTACGACCGGCGATCGGACGGGCACGACCCGCTCCAGGCCTTCATCGATCTCTTTGCCGACGTGGATTCCGTCGCCGAGGCCAAGGTCAGCAGAGCGGACATGACGCTCGAAGAGCGCCTCCGTGCCCACATCATCGACGGCGAAAAGCAGGACCTGACCGAGTGCCTCGACGAGGCGATGACCAGGTACAAGCCGCTCGAGATCGTCAACGATCACCTGCTCGACGGCATGAAGACCGTGGGCGAGCTCTTCGGCTCCGGGCAGATGCAGCTGCCCTTTGTGCTGCAGTCCGCCGAGGTGATGAAGATGGCGGTCGCGCACCTCGAACCGCACATGGAGCGTGTCGAGGGCGAGACGCGCGGCACGATCGTGCTCGCGACCGTCAAGGGCGACGTGCACGACATCGGCAAGAATCTCGTCGACATCATCCTCAGCAATAACGGCTACACCGTACACAACCTGGGCATCAAGCAGCCGATCTCCGACATCATCGCCGCCTGGAAGGAGACCGGCGCCGATGCCATCGGGCTGAGCGGCTTGCTCGTCAAGAGCGTGAACGTGATGGAGGACAACCTCAAGGAACTCGCGAACCAGGGGCTGGCTCCGAAGGTCCTGCTCGGTGGTGCCGCGCTCACACGGCACTACGCCGAGGGATATCTGCGCTCGACCTACGGCGACCACGTGTACTACGGCAAGGACGCTTTCGAAGGGCTCCGCATCATGGACCTGGTCGCGAATGACGCACTGAGCACGGTCGACCAAGAGATCGCCGAGCGGCTCAGCAAGCGGTCCGAGGCCGAGCGGGTCGTGGCCGCGAGCCGGGCCAAGCAGGCCGCTGCGCAGGACGAGTTCGCCGAGACAAAGCGTACCGGAGTCGCAGTCACCGACCGGAGCGACGTGTCGACCGACATCGATGTGCCCGCCGCCCCCTTCTTTGGCACTCGTGTCGTTGAAGGCATCGATCTCGACGACGTCTATCCGTTCATCAATCCCATCGCGCTCTTCCGCACGCAGTGGCAGTTCAAGAAGGGCAAGCTCTCTGACGCCGAGTACCAGGCCAGGCTCGAGGACGAGATCGAGCCGGTGTTCGAACGCCTCAAAGCCTGGTGCCGCGATGAGAAGGTGCTCAATCCTCGCGTGGTGTACGGCTACTTCCCCGTGCAGAGCGCCGGCAACGACCTGATCGTGTTCGACCCCGATGATCACGACAAGCAGATCGAGCGGTTCACCTTCCCGCGTCAAAGCGGCAAGAAGCGGCTCTGCATCGCGGACTTCTTCAAGAGCGTCGACGCGAACGAGAAGGATGTGCTCGGGCTCAGCTGCGTGACGATGGGCAGGCGCGTGAGCGAAGAAGGCAAGAAGCTCTTCGACGCCGACGAGTACACCGAGTACCTCTACCTGCACGGCATGGGCGTCGAGACTGCGGAGGCCCTCGCCGAGATGTGGCACAAGCGCATCAGGCAAGAGCTCGGCATCGCGAGCGACGACAGCCCGAGGGTCAAGGACCTGTTCAGCCAGAAGTACCGCGGCTCGCGCTACTCGCCCGGCTACCCCGCGTGCCCAGACATGTCCGACCAGGACATCATCTGGCGCCTGCTCCGCCCCGAGCGGATCGGGTGCGTGCTCACCGAGAACTGGCAGATCGATCCGGAGCAATCGACGAGTGCCTTCGTCGTACATCACCCCGAGGCGAAGTACTTCAACGTCTAAGGCCTCTCCCGATTCTCGGACGTACACGCGCCGCACGATCGGGCCGATAGCACCAGCGTGCAGGTCTTTTCGTTCACAAACGATCTTGTGCCCGTTCTCCGGCCAGCAGGCGCGTCCGGCGTTGACCGTGCAGGCGAAGGTCTGCGCACGGTCAGCTCCAGCGACGCCGATCCGTCGCGCGGACGCGACACCGTCGAGATCTCGCCCGAGGCCCGCGACGCCAACGACCGCTCCGCCGAGCGCCGCGACGACACGTCCGCGCCCAAGGATCGCAACGGCGATCCTCTGAGCGAAGCCGACCAGCGCGAGGTCGAGAAGCTCAGGGCCCGCGACCAGGAGGTCCGCACGCACGAGCAGGCGCATGTCGCTGCGGCGGGCGGGCTGTACCGCGGCGGACCGACCTACAGCTACCGCACGGGCCCCGACGGCAACCGCTACGCCGTTGGCGGGAGCGTGCAGATCGATACGTCGGAGGCCTCGACACCGGAAGAGACGATCACGAAGGCACAGCAGATACGCCGCGCCGCCCTGGCACCGGCCGAGCCTTCGAGCACCGACCAGGCAGTCGCGGCGAAGGCCTCACGCATGGAGTCCGAGGCCCGCGCCGAGCTCGCCGCCCAACGAGCGGGCCCGGACGACGAGTCGATCGAGACCGATGGCATCGACACCGTCGACACACCCGTGCGGGGTACGCCCGCCGCACCACGCGAGGCGGACATCCAGAGCCGGCTCGACGTCTTCGCCTGATCCACTCACCGGGTCAGCATCGAGCGCAGCATCAGCACGAACACAGGCCCGCCCAGCAGCGCCGTGACAACACCGACCGGAAGGCGCCCCGTCGGCAGGTCGATCGATCGCACAAGCGCATCGGCCGACACGATCGCGGCAGCACCGAGCAACGCCGACGCAACCGTCAGCACCCGGTGCGACGGGCCGAGCGCCAGCCTCGCCGCGTGCGGCACCACCAATCCCACGAACCCGATCGGACCGGCCACGACCACTGTCATCGCCGTCAGCACGCCTGAGATGACAAAGAGCCAAGCCCGAAGGCGTCCGACCGAGACGCCGACCGACGACGCCTCGTCGTCGCCCATGCTCGCGGCGTCCATCGCCGGTCCCAGCCATACCCCGAGTCCAGCGCCGAGCACGCACGCGCCGAGCACTGCCCACGCGAGCGCCCAGGGCGTGTCGTCGCTTAGTCGACCGAGCAGCAGCCGCGAGGCCTGGAATCCGCCGTCGGGCAGCAACTGGCGGACCACCGACGCCGCCGAGCCAAACACGATGCCCACGATCACACCGACGAGGATCAGTGTGACGGGATCCACGAGCCCCCGGCGCTGCCCGAGCCCGTAGACCAGGGCGAGTGCCGCGAGTGAGCCGAGGGTCGCCGCCGCTGGGCTCGCCGCGTGCGGCACGATCGAGCCTGTCGCGAGGTAGCCCGCGTAGGCGACGACCATCACCGCCAGACCCGCGCCCGCCGACAAACCGAGCAGATCGGGCGAGGCCAGCGGGTTCCGCAGCAGCGACTGGAGCATGACCCCCGCCGCGGCGAGCGCCCCACCCACGCCAACGCCGCAGATCACACGCAGCCACCGGATCTCGGCGATCGCCCGATCGTCGGCGAACCCGATCGAATCGCCCCCGACCATCAGCCGCAGAGCGCACGCTACCAGCAGCAGCACGACCAGCAGCGGCAGCATGACAACGGGGCTCCGGAGCACGCCCGAGCCTAACCCCGCCCGCCCCGCACGGCTACGATCGGATCCGCCGGGTTCTGCCCGGCCGACCACGGAGACCCCCGATGCCCGGCACCATCCGCTGCAAGCTCATCACCCCCGAGGCCGCCCTCCTCGATGACGACGTCAACTACGCCTCCGTCCCCGCCTGGGACGGGCTCATGGGCGTTCAGCACGGCGGGGCCCCGCTCGTCGCCAAGCTCGGCATCGGTGAGCTCCGCTTCGACTTCCCCGACTCGCACGACGCCAAGGGAGGCAGCCACTCCTACTTCATCGAGGACGGCTTCCTCCGCTTCGCCGACAACGAGCTCACCCTGCTCGCGAGCAACGCGATCCCGGTCGAGAACCTCAACGAGACCGACTGCGCCGCCGAGTTGCAGGAGGCCGAGGCCCGCGTCGTGCCCGGGGACGCGGGCGACAAGCTCGCCCAGATGGACCAGATCACGGCCGCCCGCAACCGCGCCCGCACCAAGCTCGGGCTCGCGAAGAAGTTCAAGGGCAAGGGCATCTGATCCCGGCTAGCGCCCCCAGCCCACCTTGGTTGACATCGCCCGGCGCATCTCCATGTCCTGCTCGCGCTCGCGGAGCGTGTTCCGCTTGTCGCTTGCGCCCTTGCCGCGCGCAACACCGATCAAGAGCTTCGCGAACCCGTTCTTGAAGTAGAGCTTCAGCGGCACGATCGTCGTGCCCTTGGCCTCGGCCGCCTTCGCCAGCCGCCTGATCTCGGGACGCTTGGCCAGCAGCACCCGCGTCCGGAGCGGGTCGTGGTTCAGAGCCGCGGCCGGGGCGTAATGCCCGATGGTGATGTTGTGGATCTTCAGCTGGAGCGGGCTCTCGTACGCGCGGACGAATCCCTCGCCGATCGAGACGTTGCCCTCGCGGACGCTCTTGACCTCCGACCCGTGCAGCTTGATCCCCACCTCGAGCGTCTGATCGATGATGTAGTTGTGCCGGGCCTTGCGGTTCTCGATCGTCCGCTCGTCCGGCTGCTGTTTCTTCCGCTTCCGAGCCATGAAGAGGAACGATACGCGGTTCGCCAGCCGATGTAGACTTGAGCGATGTCGCCAGCGGTAATGTTCATCCTGGTGCCCCTCATCCTGATCGCCGTGGGCGTCGGGGCGTGGTACGCGTGGAAGAAGGAGCAGGAGCGGAAGGCCGCACTCATCGAACTCGCCGCGGAGCTTGGGCTCACCTTCGACCCGAGCCGAGACAGCACCCACGACGACCGATACGCCAACTTCGAGATCTTCAGGCGGGGGCACAGCCGTGCCGCGTACAACACCCTGAGCGGGACCTACGCGATCAACAACATCGCCCACCCGCTCGTCATGGGTGACTTCATCTACAAGGTTACCAACTCCAACGGCAAGTCCTCCAGCACGACCACCTACCGCTTCAGCTACATCATCCTTCACCTGCCGCTGCCAGGCGTGCCCGACCTGCTGATCCGTCCCGAGCACATCTTCGATAAGCTCGGCTCCGCGCTGGGCTTCGACGACATCGACTTCGAATCCGCCGAGTTCAGCCGCAAGTTCCTGGTCAAGAGCCCCGACAAGCGCTTCGCGTACGACGTGGTCACGCCCCGCATGATGGAGTTCCTGCTCGGCAAACGGGGCCAGGCCCCCGCAATCGATCTCGAGCGGGGAATGCTCTGCCTCGCGCAGGGCAACCGCCGCTGGACGCCCGAGCAGTTCCGCGAGACGCTCGAGTTTGCGAACACGTTCCTGAGCCTCTGGCCCGAGCACGTGATTACCGACCTGAAGTCGAGGGCAGGCTGATGCTCATCGGGATTGCCATCGCCGCAGCAGTCGTGCTCATCCCGGTGATCTGGCTGATCGCGACGTACAACCGCTTCGTCGGGCTCCGCCAGCACCTCAAGGAGAGTTGGGCCGATATCGACGTCGAGCTCAAGCGCCGCTATGAGCTGATCCCGAATCTCGTCGAGACGGTCAAGGGCTACGCAAAGCACGAGCAGGAGACGCTCGCGAAGGTCGTCGAGCTACGGAACAAGGCCCACGCGAACCACGGCCCGCAGTCCTCGCAAGCGGTCGACGAGTCGGCCATGCTCGTGGGGCTCGGGAAGCTGTTCGCCGTCGCAGAGGCGTACCCCGACCTCAAGGCCGACGAGCACTTCCTCGCGCTGCAGAAGGAACTCTCGCTCACCGAGGACCGCATCGCCGCCAGCCGACGCTTCTACAACGCCAACGTCCGCGAGATGAACCAGCTCCGTCTGCAGTTCCCGACGAGCATCGTGGCCAACATGTTCGGCTTCAAAGAGGCAAGCTTCTTCGAGCTCGACTCGGCTGCCGAACGCGTCGTGCCCACGGTCAACGTCTCAGCGGGATGATCAGCCGTTCTCGACCGGGTTCGAGAGCGCGCCGACCCGCTCGATCTCGACCTCGACCGTCTCCCCCGCTCGCAGGTACCGTTTCGGGTCTCGCCCGTGCCCGACGCCGCTGGGGGTGCCGGTCAGGATCGCCGTGCCCGGCAGCAGCGTCGTCGCCGCCGACAGCTCCGCGATCAGCCTCGCGACCGAGAAGATCATCTGCGAGGTGCTCGCCGACTGCATCGTCTCCCCCGCGACACGGCATGCGATCGACAGGCTCTGCACATCGCCAACCTCATCGAGCGTGCGCACGACAGGGCCCATCGGGCAGAACGTGTCGAAGCTCTTGCCCCGGCAGAACTGTCCGCCGGCGCCCTGCTTCTGCCACCAGCGTGCCGAAACATCGTTCGCACACGTCACACCCAGCACGACCTCGAGGGCCCGTGCCTCGGGGACATCCACGCACCGCTCGCCGATGATGACCGCGAGTTCGGCCTCGAAGTCCACCTGCTCGGGTCCTCCCGTCACCTCGTCGCGGCAGATGCTCGGAATCCTGATCGCGTCGCGCTGCAGGCACGCGCTCGCGGGATTCTTCGTGAAGTACATCGGACGCTCGGGGACACTGCCGCCCATCTCGGCCGCGTGATCCGCGTAATTGCGCCCGATGCCGATGATGTGCCCGATCGTCACGGAACTCGGTCCGAGATCGACGGCCACACCCACGTCCGTGCGGATCAACTCATACGACATCGATCTCTCCCGGCTCGGGGCACAGCCCGGCCTCGGTGCCCTCCGCCAGCAACTTCCCGAGTGCCTCTCGTCCCGCGTCACCCATGTCGCGGGTCAGCCCGCTGACGTACATCGACAGGTACTTTTCGACCAGCGCATCGTCCGACCACTCGGGCCGATCCCCGCCACGCATCCTCAAAAACTGCTTCGACTTGTCGATGTGCGTCACCGCGTGCTCGACGCTCGCCGAGAGCAGCTTCGAGACGCGCTCGCACCCGCCCTCGACGCGGTCATCCAGATCACGCCGGATGACGTTCAGCCCCAGCGGGAGCGGCCCTCCCCGCTCGCGACCCCACCACTCTCCGAGGTCAACGAGCTTCTTCAGGCCTTCGTCCTCGAACGTCAGCTGGGCCTCGTGGATCAGCAGCCCGCACGCGACCTCTTCGCGTTGCACCGCACCGATGATCTCGCTGAAGAGCATCGGGACCGGCGTCATCTTCTTCTCGGCATCGATCTCGCGCAGCAGGATCGAGAGCGTGAGAAACGCGGTCGTCATCCGCCCCGGCACCGCGATCGAGTGCCCGATCTCCAGAAGGCGTGCGAGCGACGCCTCGCCGTCCGCGAACCGCGGATCGTCGGATCGGCAGACGACCTTGGGCCCGTACCCCTCGCCGAAAGACCCGCCGCAGGCAGTGATACGGTACGTGTCTTTCACGTGCGGGTAGGTGTGGGCGCTGATCGCGGTGATATCGAGATCGCCTGTCTCGTGCGCACGCCGGTTGAGCTTCTCGACGTCCTCGGCGATGGGCGTGAACGCCAGCCCGCCCGTGTCGATCGCGGGCTCGCCGAGTTCACCAGGGATGGGCTTGCCCGCTTCGTCGGTCATGCCGCAGAGCGGCCACCACATGACGAGGTCGTCGGAATCGGGGGAGTGGGCAAGGGTGAGCGTGGTGTCGTGATCAGGCATCGGCGGACTCTACCCGCCAGACCGCGAAGCACGCGGGGCACGACGGCTGGTCGGTTGCCAATTCGCCCCAGCAGGCCGGGCAGCGCCCGTCGCCGAGCGCGGCCTCGACCGCGGCTCCGGGGATCTCCTTCTGCTTCCGCAGCCGGTACGCGATCACCGCGCCAAACCCGGCGACCAGCACCAGGAGCGCGCCTGCCATCCCCAACAGCGGGAACGGTGTGATCGCCGCGCCCACGATCGTCAGCACGAAGCAGACCCACATCGGCACGGCCAGCAGCTTCTGGAACCCGGTCCGCGGCTCGCGGTACCGCCGCCGGAACGACTGGAACTCGGGGCTCGGCCGCCGACGCGTGCCCGCAGCGTCGGTCACAGTGCGGTCCTTGCCCTCGGTGATCGCCGGCTTATGCGCCAGCCACGCGCTCCCGCATTCCGGGCACACCGTGCACCCGTCCTCCTCCGGCGGGATCGACCGCAGGGAGAACGTGCACGCCGGGCACCGCCCGCGTGGCAGCAGTTCGCCCTTCGCGCCCCCCTTGGACCGCAGCGACGTGTTCGCGTAGGCCATACCGACGTACAACGCGGCGTACAGCCCCGCGGTCAGCACGCCGAAGACGACCCAGTCGAGCCACACCGGCGTGGCCCAGGTGGACTTGATCCAGTAGCCGAGGGCGAACGCCGCGATCGGCGGGCCACCCAGCACGATGAGCACGCCCTCGCCGGCGCTGGGCAGCTCGTCGAGGACGGTCTGGGGCCGCAGGTACCACGACAGCGGCGGCCTGACGTGCGAGGGAATCGCCTGGTTGCGGTCGTCCTTCACAGA
>JANQQZ010000028.1 GCA_028284805.1 Phycisphaerales bacterium | reverse complement strand
GCCGTCGAGGAAGACGTGGAGCCTGTCGCGCGAGGCCGGCGCGAGGAGCTTGGGCTTGCGCGCCGAGGCCGAGCGGATCTGGATCTTGTACCAGCCGTAGCCGAAGGGGGCACCGAGGTGGGCGAGGTCTCCCGGCCCGTCGATGGCGGCGAAGCGAGGGTTGTCGCCCAGGACGTGGTCCTCGGCGGAGACGGCCTGCCAGTTGGTCAGGGCGGTGGCGCCGGTTGCGGCACGTGCCGGGACGCTCTCCTGGAACGCGACCTTCTGGCGCTGGCCCTCCGCGGTGTAGGCGGTGCAGTTCTTCGCCCCGGGCAGGGGCGCGGGCACGCCCGAGGCCTCGACGCCCGCGACACCGAGGTAGACGGTGTCCGCGGTGAGGTGAACGGTGTCGATCTGGTCCTCGTTGGCAACGATGACGGTGAAGCCCTCGAGTTCGTGGACGGAGGGCTGCTTGCCGCGTGGGACATCGACCGTGAGGACGGAGCCGTTGATGCTGACGGACCCGCTGCTGCCCGCGGGCCCATAGCAGACGAAGACCTGCCCGACGCATGCGAACGCGTTGAGAGTGCAGAAGTCGAGGGTGGCGTTGCGCCCGAGCAGGACGTTGAAGAGGACCCACCCGACGGCCTGGCGTCCGAGCGGGACGGTCAGGCTGGAGCCATCGGCGAGCATGATGTCGACGTTGCGGGGCTTGGGAGTCTTGTCCTCGGCGGGTTCTTCGGCGAAGACGAAGGTGATGTCGCCCTGCGAGCCTCGGAGATCGACAAGCGAGGTGGAGTCGCTGGTGCCCGCGGGCACGCGCTGGTCGAGGATCGTGGGCCTGTAGTCCTGCTCGAGAGATGCGAGGACACGGGCGAAGGAGCTGGCAAAGGTGCAGAGCCTCCGGACGTGCGAAAAGGTCGGGCCTGGTGCGCCCGCGTCGTTGACCGGGGCGTCGGGGCCGAACGTCGAGTGGCTGAAGTCGTCGGGGCGTGCGCCGGGGCGACCGGCGAGGAAGCCTGGCGTCAGCCCCGCGGCAAAGGGCGACATCACAAACTGGCCCCCGCCCGCGAGGATCTCGGCCAGGCGTCGCTGGAGGGCGACAGGGGCGGGTGACGGCGTGCGCGGCGCGCCGATCACGGGCTCGTGGGTCGTGATCATGTCGATGATCACGCGCGGGCGGTCAGGGTGGACGGCGGCGAGCTGACGCAGCGTCGCGAGCATGTCGGTCTCGCCGACCCACCCGTCGATCTCGCCCTCGACGCCTTGCCAGAGGTTGTTGGCGTTGATGGTCGGGACGTTGAAGCCAGCCTCACGGTAGTAGCGTGCGAGCTCGGCGAGGTAGCCCTGTGCGGTTGCGTCGTCGCCGCAGGTCCAGTGCGCCTCGTTCTGGAGCATGAGGATCGGGCCGCCCTCGCCCACGCTGGTGATCTGGAGATCGGAGATCTGCTCGGCGATGGTGGTGATGAACTTGCCGCAGGCCTCAAGGAAGGGCGCGCTGGGTGCGCGGAAGCGCATGTCCTCGCGTCCGATGAGCCAGTGCGGGAGCCCGCCCATGTCCCACCCGCTGCCGATGTAGGGGCCCGCGCGGACGATGCACCAGAGCCCGGCCTGATGGACGAGTTTGATGAAGTGGCGGATGTCGTTGCGGTACTCGAAGTCGAACTGGCCGGGCCTGGGCTCGTGAACACACCAGGGGATGCTGGTCGCGATCGTGTTGAGCCCGGCGATCTTGGCGGCCTGGATCCGATCGGCCCATTGCTCGTGCGGTGTTCGGGCGTAGTCGATCTGTCCGCCCACGAGCCAGATTCTCCGGCCGTCGATCATGAAACTCTGGTCGTCGTAGGTAACGGTCGCCATTCGGTGCGGTCTCCGTTTGGATTGGGAGTGGCTCGCGACGAGGCGGGTCCGAGGTTCTCGGACCCGGATTGGGGCATTCGGCCCTGATTTTTGGTGTTTACTCAGGTCGCCGGTATGCGAAGAGGATGGTAGGAGGTCACAACACAAACCGCAACGAAACTTGGCGCGCAGCGTACACACGCGGCCGGCGACATAGGCTCGCACGGGCCGAGGTGAGCACAGGGGGTCGGGTCGCGTGAAGAGCACACCGCGTTTTTGCACGGTATTCGTTCTTGTTTTGGCAGGATTTACGCTTGGCGGGTGCTACGGGGGCCTTGCGGGGATCGACCGCCGGCTCGACCGGGTGCTGGAGCAGCGGTCGGGCGAGCTCGACCCGTTCGTCGCACCGCCGGCGCGGGTGTACGCGGACGCGGAGTCGTACGACGAGCCCGGGCAGGACGAGAAGACGATCGAGACCTCGAACCCGGCGCCCGAGGCGCTGACGCAGACGGTCGCGGACCCGGCGCGGGACGTCGCGTCGCGCCTCGACGCGTACCTGCTCGAGGACGTTGCCGACCCCGACGACACGGAGATCGAACGCATCGACCTGACGCGGGCGCTTGAGATCAGCCAGGACTCGGCGCGCGAGTTTCTGACGGCCCAGGAGACGTACATCCTGTCGGCGATCCGCCTGCTCATCCAGCGGCACCTGTTCAACCCGCGGGTGTTCAACCAGACCACCGCGACCTTCGCGGGCGACGGGACGGACGGGCGGTACACCGCGGCGCTGACGGTGCTCAACGAGCTGGGCGTGAGGCAGCGGTTCGAGCGCGGCGGCGAGGTGACGGCGTCGTGGCTCGTCGAGGCGACCGAGGACCTGCGCGAGGGGGCGACCGACCGCTACCAGCAGTCGAGCTCGATCGTGCTGAGCGGCAGCTTCCCGTTGTTGCGGGGCGCAGGGTCGGTGGCGCGCGAGTCGCTCGTGCAGGCCGAGCGCGATCTGGTCTACGCCGCGCGGACGTTCGAGCGCTTCCGGCGGACGCTGCTGGTGTCGATCGCGAGCGATTACTTCGGCTTGCTTCAGCAGCGCGCCACGATCGAGAACCAGATTCGCCGGATCGATGCGCTCCGGCGGCTCGAAGCGGAGACGGCCGCCAAGATCGACGCGGGGTCGCTCAACAGTTTCCAGCAGGCGATCGCGGCGAGCGACCGGCTGGAGGCCGAGGCGACCCTCGCGGGGCAGCGCGACTCGTACCGGCTGAGCGAGGACCGGTTCAAGGTGCGGCTCGGGCTCGCGGTGGATCAGCCGGTGATCATCGTGCCCGTGACGCTGGAGCTGCCCGAGCCGGACATCCAGCCTGGGGAGGCGGCGCGTCGGGCGCTGGACTACCGGCTCGATCTGCAGACGACGCGCGACCAGGTGCTTGATGCGCGGCGCGGCGTCGCGAACGCGCGGAACGGGCTGCTGCCCGACCTAGATCTGACAGCGAGGATCGATCTGCCGACGGACCCGGACGTGGACGAGCCCTACCTGGCGTTCTCCGGGGAGGACATCGGGTACTCCGCGGGCGTAACGCTTGATCTGCCGCTGGACCGGGTGACGGAGGAGCTGAACCTGCGTTCGGCGATCATCGCGGTGGAACGCTCGATCCGTGGGTACGAGGAGTCTCGCGACAGCGTGGTGGTCGATGCGCGTTCGTCGGTGCGGCAGGTGGAGCTGTCGCGGTTCCAGCTGAGCCTGGCCGAGCAGCAGGTTGAGATCAACCGGCGTCGCCAGCGCGGCCAGGAGCTGGACCCCGAAGCGGTGACGACGCAGGAGCGGGTGGACACGCAGAACGCGCTGCTGAGCGCGGAGAACGCGCGGGACCAGGCGCAGACGGACCTGCGCATCTCGATCCTCCAGTACCTGCTCTCGACGGGTCAGATGCGCGTGGAGAACGACGGGACGATCGCACCGGTGGGCGGGATCCGCGTTGAGGTGCCCGGGCCCGAGGGCTGATCAGCTCGCGACGCCCTGCCAGCGTGTGATCGGGAGGGTCCACATCTCGTGCACCTGCCACCGGTCACCGACTGTAAGGTGAGTCTGGGCGTTGGGGATCTTCTGGAAGCCAAAGCCCATGGCGAGGGCCTGCGAGGCGGTGTTGTCGGGGGCAATGAACCCGTTGACAGCGTGGATCCCGAGGCCCGTTGGCAGATCGGCGAAGGCGTACGCGAGCAGGGCGCCGAGGCCCTCGGCAGCGAGCCCGCGCCCGGTATGCCCCTTCGCGAGCCAGCAGCTTGTGTCGGCGTCCCACTCGAGACCCCGGCGGATGACGACGAAGTTGAACGCGCCGACCATGGCCCCGGTCTCGAGGTCGGTGGCGATGCGGCGGAACGCCTTGCCCGTCTCGTCGCCCGCGAGGGTGAGATCGAGCTGGCGTTCGAAGATCTCGCTGCTCGGCTGGTCGGCTGAGCCCAGGGGCAGGAAGCGCTCGAGGTGGGCCCGGTTCTGCTCGTAGACAGCGCAGAAATCGCTGCGGTCGTTCTCATTCAGCGGACGGAGCCTGAGCCTGGGGGTTCGGATCTCGACGTGCGTGTCGCGGGGGTCGACGATGCTCTCGACCCGGACAGGAGCGGGCGGCCTGAGGGGGCGGACCCTGGGCTCGCCGGACGTGCTGTCCGTGATGAAGGTCTTCAGATCGTCGGCGTGCTGCACGTGCGTTCGTTCCTGGGCGGTAGAGTGCGGAGATGGATCCCGCGGTCGGTGTTCTCATCCGCCTTTCGGCAGCTATCGGCGTTTCGGTGCTGCTGTCGTTGATTCTGGGGCGGTGGGTGCTCCGGCTGGATCGTCGCGGGGCGGGCGTTCTGGGCGGCGTGTGCGCAGGACTTGCGCTCGGACCGGCTGTCTTCGGGAGCCTGGCCCCGGGGGTGTACGCCGACTGGATGATGGGCGGCGTCAAGCCTGCGATGGAGGCGGCACGCCTCACGGCCCGGATTGAGCCTGAACGGGCGGCGCTGGGGGCATCCGGCGTCAGTTCGGTTGCGGTCGCGGAGCACGTTGGAGAGCTCGAACAGCGGGCCGAGGCGTTGAAGCGGGAGGCGGAGCGGGACCGCGCGATGCGTCGGCAGGCGGCGGGGGCAGCCGCGGCCTCGTGTGCGCTGCTGGCTGGGCTGGCGGTGTCGCGGCCCGTGCGCCCGCGCTGGCCCGCGGTCGGGGCGGGCGCGGTTGGGGGCCTGCTGAGTTGTCTGGGCTTCGCGGTCGCGGCGCGGGCGGCGTTGGGGCTTTCGATCGCGGAGGCCTGTGCCGCGGGCGCAGTGATGACAGGCGGGGTGCTGGCTTGGAACGGGTCCTCCGGCGCGCGCTCGTTCGGTTTCGGGGCTCTCGCGATTGCCTGTGCGGGCCTGTGCGTGTTCGCTGGGGTGTGGACGGGCGCGATGCTCGCGTGTGTGATCGGGCTCGGGCTTGCCATCCGGTCGGTGGATTTCGGCGTGGCATCGGGTCGGTGGGCGCGTGCGTTCGCGGAGGGGGTTCTGGTGCCGACCTCGGCGGCGCTGGTGCTGCCGCTGGCTGGGACGGACGTGACGCTGGGGGGCGCGGTGTTGATCGCGGGGGCGTGCCTGCTGGCGGGGGATCTGCAACTGATCGGCTCGTGGATCGGTGTGAACCTGTTCGAGAGCGGTGTGGCGCGGTCTCGGCCTCTCTCGGCGTGGCTCGTTCGGTTCGGGCGGGGCGCGCCCGGGTGGCAGATGCTTCTGCTCGGGCTCGCGGTGGGCGGGCTCGGGTTCGACCCGAGCACAGCGGGCGGTGCGGCGGTGGTGTATGCCGTGGCGGGCGCGGCTGTGACCTCGGAGCTGACGCGGCCCGGTGCGATGCGCGCGCTGCACTGGCATCGGCGCGTATCGGAGGGGCTGGACTGAGCGCGGCGTGCCCTGCTACTCGACGGTGACGCTCTTGGCGAGATTCCGGGGCTTGTCGACGTCGTGGCCTCGCGCAACGGCCGCGTAGTACGCCATCAGTTGCAGTGGCACGACGGTCAGCAAGGGGCTCAGAGGCTCGGTGATGTCGGGAACGTAGAGGACGTCTTCGGCAAGGCTGGTGATCTCGGTGTCGCCCTCGGTGGCGATCGCGATGACGTGCCCGCCTCGCGAGCGGACCTCTTCGATGTTGGCGAGGACCTTGGCGTACTGGGCTCCGCGGTTGGCGATGAAGACAACGGGCATGCCCTCGGTGATGAGGGCGATGGGGCCGTGCTTCATCTCGGCGGCGGGCATGCCCTCGGCGTGGATGTAGCTGATCTCCTTGAGCTTGAGAGCGCCCTCGAGGGCGGTCGGGTAGTTGTAGCCCCGCCCCAGGAAGAGCCAGTTCTCTTGGTTGACGTACTTCTCGGTGACACGCTTGATCGTGTCCGCGGAACCGAGGATGCGTTCGATCTTCTCGGGGACCAACTCGAGCTCGTCGAGCATGGCGCGGCACTCCTCGACGGACATGAGGCGGCGCCGGCCCAGGAAGATCGCCATCATCGTGAGTGCCGCGACCTGGCCTGTGAAGGCCTTGGTGCTCGCGACACCGATCTCGGGGCCCACGCGGAGGTAGACGCCCGCGTCGGTCTCGCGGCTGATCGAGCTGCCCACGACGTTGACGACGCCCAGCGCAAGAGCGCCCTTGTCCTTCGCTTCGGTGAGCGCGGCGAGTGTGTCGGCGGTCTCGCCCGACTGGCTGATCGCGGCGACGACCGTGCCCTCCTCGACGATCGGGTTGCGGTAGCGGAACTCGGAGGCGTACTCGATCTCGGTGGGGACCTTGGCGAGGTTCTCGAAGAGATACTCGCCGATCATCGCGGCGTGGAGCGCGGTGCCCTGCCCGGTGAGGATGAACTTGCGCGCCCGGACGAGCTGCGAGGCGTGGCTGAGCAGGCCCCCAAGGACGATGCGGCCTTCGTTCTTGTCGATGCGTCCGCGGAGGGTCATGCGGAGCGACTCGGGCTGCTCGAAGATCTCCTTGTGCATGTAGTGCGGGTGCCCGCCCAGCTCGATCTGCTCCAGATCCATCTCGAGCTGCATCATCTTGGGCGTGACGGCCTGGTTGTCGATGGTGCTGGTCTGGATGGCGTCGCGTGTGAGCTTGCAGACGTTGTAGTCGTCGAGCGCAAAGGCCTGGGTGGTGTGGGCGACGATGGCGGAAGCATCGGAGGCGACGACGTACTCGCCCGAGCCGACTCCGATGAGCAGGGGTGAGCCCTTGCGCGCGCAGACGAGCGTGTCGGGCTCTTGGGCGCAGATCACGGCGATGGCGTAGGCGCCCGTGACTTCCTTCAACGCGGCCTGCACCGCGGCCTCGAGGTCCCCCTCGTAGAGCTCACCGATGAGGACGGCAAGGACCTCGGTGTCGGTCTCGCTCTTGAAGGTGTGCCCGCGTTCCTGGAGCCAGGTGCGGAGTGCTCCGTAGTTCTCGATGATGCCGTTGTGGATGAGGCAGATGTCGTTCCGGTCGTCGGTGTGGGGGTGGCAGTTGGCCTCCGTGACACCGCCGTGGGTGGCCCATCGCGTGTGTGCGAGGCCCAGGGTGCCTCGGAAGATGTCGCCCGCGGCATCGACCCTGGCCTCGACATTGGCGACGCGTCCGACGGCGCGTTCCATGGCGATGCCGTGGTCACCCAAGACGGCAACGCCCGCGGAGTCGTAGCCCCGATACTCCAGGCGTTTGAGGCCCTCGACGAGCAGGTCGGCTGCGGGCTTGGTTCCGATGTACGCGACGATTCCACACATGCGGCGGGCTCCGGATCCTCGATACAGATCATGGGGACGTACAGCGTACGGTCGTCAGGGGGTCGGAGTTTGCATCCTCCTGCACGGCGGGACCGATAGTCCTTGCTATGAGCCCTGAGGAACGCAGCAGGCTGGACACACGGATCCAGGCGGCACTGGTCGAGCGGGCCGCGCTCCGGTGCGCGGCGCGGGGGGACCGACGGATCGCGGTGTACGGGGCCGGGCGTCACACGGTGCGGCACGGGCTGGCGCCGTTCTCGGCCGGCGGGCTGGAGGTCGTCGCGGTGCTCGACGACCGGGCCTCGGGCGAGATCGACGGGGTTGCGGTGCGGGCCCCTTCGGAGTTTCACGAACCCATCGATGCGATCGTCGTCTCCTCCGATTCGAGCGAGGAGGCGTTGCTCGGCGCGGCCTCGGCGTGGGTGGAAACTCGGAGCGGGCGACCCATTCCCGTCGAGCGGGTCTACGGGCTGCCGGCCGCTCCGACCGAGCGGCGGCGGGCACCGATCCCAGAAGACGAGCGAAGGCGGCTCCGCGACGGGTTCACGGGTCGGCTCAACCTCGGGTGCGGCGACGCCCCGCTGGTGGGCTGGACCAACATCGACGGGGGCGACGGGGAGTGGTACGCCCCGCCCGGCGGGGCCGACGTGATCCGGCTCGATGTGTTCGAGGCGCTCACGCACATCGAGGACGGCTCCTGCGAGGCTGTGTACAGCGAGCACTTCTTCGAGCACTTCACGATCGACGACGGTCATCAGCTGATCACCGAGTGGGCGCGCGTGCTGCGCCCAGGCGGCGTGGTTCGGGTGGTGACACCCGATCTGCGACGCGAGGCGGAGCTCCTGCTTCGCCAGACGCAGCCCGCGAGCGATGAGGTGATCGAGGCCCACCGGCTCCGCTGGCTCGGCGGACGGTGGCGGCTGCGTCAGGGCGAGTCGCTGACACGGGCGATGGTGCTCAACGCGTGCATGCGTCTGGATGGGCACCGGTTCGTGTACGACTATGAGACGCTCGCCCAGTCCCTTGCGCTCGGTGGCTTCGGGCAGATCGAGCAGGCACGGTTCGCGCAGAGTCGGCACGCGGTGCTCGACGGTCTGGACCGGCACGACGGCGGGGAGACGGGTCGGGAATGGGTGCCCGGCATGGTGCTGGCGGTCGACGCGGTGCTGGCCGGCTGACTGCTCCGACGCCGCGGGTCCGGCGCGCGTATATTCATCGAGTTTGCACCGGTGGGCACTCGCCCGCGGCGGCAGACCCGACGCGCGGCCGGAGGGGCACATGCCGAAACGCGAGGACATCGGGACGATCCTGCTGATCGGGTCAGGCCCGATCGTGATCGGTCAGGGGTGCGAGTTCGACTACTCGGGCACCCAGGCATGCAAATCGCTCAAGGACGAGGGCTACCGGGTTGTGCTCGTCAACTCGAACCCGGCAACGATCATGACGGATCCGGCGTTCAGCGACCGGACCTACGTCGAGCCCATCACCCCCGAGAGCGTGCGCAAGATCATCGAGCTCGAGCGCGACCGGGGCACGCCGATCGACGCGATCCTGCCCACGCTGGGCGGGCAGACGGGGCTGAACACGGCGTGCGCCCTCTTCGACTCCGGCGCGCTCGACGAGCTGGGCGTGGAACTGATCGGCGCGAACCGCGAGGTCATCCACCGCGCCGAGGACCGGGCGGAGTTCCAGAAGGTCTGCGACGGCGCGGGGCTGCCCACGCCCCCCTCGGCGACCTGCGGCACGCTGGAAGAAGCGGTCGAGGCCGTCGAAGAGTTCGGCCTGCCCGCGATCATCCGCCCCGCGTTCACGCTGGGCGGGTTCGGCGGGGGCATCGCGTACAACATCGAGGAGTTCCGCGATCTTGTCCAGCGCGGGCTCGACGCCTCGATGATCACGCAGGTGCAGGTCGACAAGTCGCTCATCGGCTGGAAGGAGTACGAGCTCGAGGTCGTCCGCGACAAGAACGACAACTGCGTGATCGTCTGCGGCATCGAGAACATCGACGCGATGGGCGTGCACACGGGCGACTCGATCACCGTTGCGCCCTGTCTGACGCTGACCGACAAGGAGTACCAGACGCTGCGCGACGCGGCCTTGACCGTGATGCGCGAGGTGGGCGTGGAAACGGGCGGGTCGAACGTGCAGTTCGCGGTCAATCCGAACCCGCCCGGGGGGACACACTTCGACTTTGTCGTCGTTGAGATGAACCCGCGGGTGAGCCGGAGTTCGGCGCTGGCGTCGAAGGCAACTGGCTTCCCGATCGCGAAGATCGCGGCCAAGCTCGCCGTGGGCTACACGCTCGATGAGCTGCGCAACGACATCACGGGCACCACAAGCGCGTGCTTCGAGCCCAGCATCGACTATGTGGTCACGAAGATCCCTCGCTGGACCTTCGAGAAGTTCCCCGAGGCGGACGAGACGCTGACGACGCAGATGAAGTCGGTCGGCGAGGTGATGGCGATCGGGCGGACGTTCAAGGAGAGCTTCCAGAAGGCGCTGCGCTCGCTGGACGTGAAGCGGTTCGGTCTGGGGCTCGACCGCAACGACAAGTGGCTCGCGGCCGAGCGATCGAGCGATGGGCGGACCGCCGACGGGCAGCCCATCGAGTGGCCCATCGCCGAGGACAAGCTGACACGCAAGCTGGCGGTGCCCAGCCAGGGGCGGGTGTACTACATCCGCTACGCGTTGAAGATGGGCTGGAGCATCGAGCGGGTGTGCGAGCTGACGCGGATTGATCCGTTCTTCATCGATCAGCTCGCGCAGCTGGTTGAGTTCGAGGACGACCTGGCGGCCGCGGGATCACTCGATGCACTCTCGCCCGATGCGCTGGGCGAGGCCAAGCGCCTGGGCTACAGCGACGCGCAGCTGGCGAATCTGTACCTCGGTTCGATCAGCGGCGAGACGATTCTCAACGTGCGTCGGCACCGCGAGTCGCTCGGCATCAGGCCTGTGTTCAAGCTGGTGGACACGTGTGCCGCGGAGTTCGAGGCGATCACCCCCTACTACTACTCGACGTACGAGTTCGCGGGCAGCGCAGGTGAGGTCGAGTCCGAGATCCGGGTCTCGGACAAGGAGAAGACGATCATCCTGGGCGGCGGGCCGAACCGGGTCGGGCAGGGGTGCGAGTTCGACTACTGCTGCGTGCACGCGGCGTTCGCGGCGCGCGAGCTCGGCTACGAGTCGGTGATGATCAACTGCAACCCGGAGACGGTGAGCACCGACTACGACACGTCGGACCTGTTGTTCTTTGAGCCGTTGACGCTCGAAGATGTTTTGAACGTGGTCGAGACGCTGAACGGCCCGATCGAGGGAAGTGAACTCGAGCTTGACCTCGCACCGGGCGTGAAGCCGCTGCAGCCAGAGGTGCACGAGCGGATCCTTGACTGGTGGGCGGGTTCTGGACTCGGCCGCGGTGTGGCCTTCGACCGGATCGTCGGCCTGACCTCCGAGAGCCGGTCGGGTGGGCTCGGCTACATGGTGATGACCGCAACGGGGGTGGCCTATCACATCGTGGCATGGCCGAGCGGCGACGTTGAGTTCGGGCTCGACCATCTGCCGTTCGCGAAGGTGGCCGATGACCGCTACGCCCAGCACATGCGGGCGGCGAGTGCGCGGCTTCGCGCGGGCGGCGTCAAGGGCGTGATCGTGCAGTTCGGTGGCCAGACGCCGTTGAATCTTGCGGGCGGCTTGGATCTGGCGGGGGTGCCGTTGATCGGGACGAGCCTCGATTCGATCGACCTCGCCGAGGACCGCGAGCGGTTCGACGACATGCTCGAGGAGCTGGGTCTTGAGCGGCCGGCGTCGGGTATCGCCCGGTCGCTCGATGAAGCGATCACCGAGGCCAAGCGGATCGGGTACCCGGTGCTGGTGAGGCCCAGCTATGTGCTGGGCGGGCGCGGCATGGAGATCTGCTACGACGAGGCGGCGCTGACGAAGTACATGACGACAGCGGTCGACGTGTCTGGTCTTGATGACGCGCCGGTGCTGATCGATCAGTTCCTCGCGAGTGCGACGGAGATGGACGTCGACGTCGTCGCCGACTTTGATCCGAACGGTGGTGAAGGCGGTCGGGCGTTGGTCTGCGGCGTGATGGAGCACATCGAGCAGGCCGGTGTGCACTCGGGTGACAGCTCATGCACGATCCCGCCTCGGTCGCTTCTGACGCCGCTGGTCGAGCAGGTGCGCGCGACAGCGCGTCGGATGGCTGAGAAGCTGCGCGTGCGTGGGCTGATGAACGCGCAGCTGGCGATCAAGGACGGCCAGGTGTACATCATCGAGGTCAACCCGCGTGCGTCTCGGACCGTTCCGTTCGTGGGGAAGGCCAAGCACGTGCCCTGGGCTTCGGTCGCCGCCAAGGTCATGCTCGGGGAGACGCTGGAGGGCCTGGGTGCTCGGGAGATCCCGGACACGGGCGCGTTCGCGGTGAAGGAGTCGGTGTTCCCGTTCAGCCGGTTCCCGGGTGTGGACGTCGTGCTGGGCCCGGAGATGCGTTCGACGGGCGAGGTGATGGGGATGGACGTGTCGCTGCCGATCGCGGTGCTCAAGGCATCGATGGCGGCGGGGATGACGCTGCCCAGCGAGGGCGGTGTGTTCATCAGCGTGCGTGAGCAAGACCGGGACGAGGTGGTGCCGATCGCGCGTTCGCTCCGGGCGATGGGCTTCCAGATCTACACGACGCGCGGCACTGGCGAGAAGCTGGGCGAGCACGGGATGAAGCCGGCCGTGCTCGAGAAGCTCTCGGCCGGCGCGAGGCCCAACGTGCTGGACATGATGGCAGACGGGGACATCCAGCTCGTGATCAACACGCCCACGAAAACCGGCTTTGGGACCGACGAGGGGCGGATCCGAGCCGCGACGGTGCGGCTGAACATCCCGATCATCACGACGATGACCGGGGCGCGAGCGGCCGTGGACGCGATCGAGGCCCTCCGGGCTGGGGAATGGGGCGTGGCGGCCCTGCAGGACCACGCCCAGAAGGCGGCGGAGCGGGCGGGTGTGAAATCGGCGGCAGCGATCTCCTAACCCACTTCGGGAGGTGCTTCGATATGGCAACGGCGCTGCTCGTGCTCGGGTCGATGTTCGCGATGGTCGCGGTGTTCTACGTGATCGCCTGGTTCGTCAGGCTGGTCCGGGGCGAGAACTAAGGGGTTCTGAAGGAGAACCGGGGTGGTCTGGTGGCAGATCGTGTTGCTGGTGATCGGGTGCATCGCGGCGGTTGGGCTGTGGATGCGGATCGTCGGCGCAGCCATCGTCCGGTTGGGGCCTCCTCCCAAGCTCGAAGGGGACAGCGCCCCCGGCTGGATCTTGGAGTGCCGAAGCTGCGGGCTGTGGCGACCCGCGGGCGAAACCGGGATCATCCGCCGGTACGCGGCTGGCGAGAAGCTGATGCTCGCGCGGTGCTCGGCGTGCCTGAAGTTCCGCTGGGTCAAGCTCCGGCGCGGCCCGGGCCCAGAGGGCATGCGGCGGATCGACGATCGGACGAACGCGGAGATCTGGCCCGAAACACTCCACAGCGGCGCGTGAGCGTCAGCCCATGGCCTCACGCAGCACGGGTGTGAGTGCGTCGGCGTACATGGTCATGCCCAGGTCGTTGGGGTGAGAGCCGTCCACCATGGTGTCGCCATCGGCCGGGAGTGAGTCGGCGTCGACGTAGTGCAGGTGCTCGAGGCCAGCATCGGTGAGTGTGTCGTAGACGCGCCGGAGCGAGGCCGAGTTGCCGGCGTTGCGTTCGCGGGCGTTTGCGCGGAGCCATGCGTAGCCGTAGCGTCGGCCCTCGACGATGACGATGGGCATGGTCGGGTGGGCTTCGCGGAGAACGCGGACGAATGTCTCGGCGCGTTCGTCGATCATGGCGGGCCACATGTTGGGGGCGCAGTCGAGAACGAAGGCGCGGGCATCGAGTTCGGCGAAGAGCTCGGCGAGTTCGGGCTCCATGCGAGCGCTGCCGCTGAAGCCAAGGTTGAGAATGGGCAGGTCGAGCCTTCGTCCGACGATCTGGGGCCATCCCATGCCGCAGCGCGATGCTCCGGATCCGTGGAGGATCGAGGTGCCGTAGAACGCGATGGGCGGCTCGTCGCGCGGCGGGACCGGCTCGAACGAGGCGTCGGTCGGCACACCGATCTGGAGCTTCTCGATGCCGTTGAAGAGCGGCAGGTAGAGGCGCCAGTCGCGTGGGGCCTCGGCGGGGTCGAGCCCTCCTGCGACGCGTCGGGCGTAGTCGAGCCGATCCGGGGCGGCGGTGGCGGCCCAGATCCATCTGCCGTTGTGCCTGCCGTAGAGATCGATCCCGCTGACGGCCGCGGCGGGCATATGCGGCATGGCGAGCCGGTCGGAGCGGAGCGAGAATCGCAGGTCGATGTTGGAGGCGTTGGTGCGGAAGAAGGCGGACATGCCCGCGGAGAACCGGCTGAGATGCCAGACGTTGTCCGTCGCGAAGGCCTCGGCGCGCGAGGGGAGTCGGTCGAAGTAGCGTGTGGTGTCGGCCCAGCCCTTGCCCTCCACGCCCCAGGTGCTGACGTCGTGCCACTGCATGTCGTCGGCCTTGCGCACGGGGATGCCTGCGGCGCTGGCAGCAGCGGTCGTGGCGAGAGCGGCGAGACTGAATTCGCGTCGCGAGAGCATGGTGTTCACCTCCGCGCGTCAGCTTACTGGAGCTGCGCCGCGGTGAAGGTCTTTGCGGTGGTGTCGCGGTCCCAGGTGTGGGCGGGGCCCTTCTTCTGCTCGTAGAAACGCCAGAGCTCGAACCAGTAGCTCTTGAACTTGAACTCGCCGAAGGGTTCGTAGTGGGCCTCAAGCTTCTTCGTGATCTGGCGTTCGGTGCCGGTCATGCCCAGAACGGCCTTGCCGTGGCGGACGGTCTCGGTGTCGATCGCGAGGCGTGAGTACCGCCCCAGGAGCTGCATGATGTTGCCTGCGGCGTAGGGCCCGATGCCCGGGAGCGACTTGAGAAACTCGAAGACATCGTCGTCGGGCGTGTCTGGTGATTCCAGCCAGGGCTCGTCGATCTGGCCCCTCGCGAAGAGCCTGGCGAGGTCGATGAGGCGCTGGTCGCGGTAGCCGACGCGGCAGCGGCCCCGGAGCGTGCCTGCACGGGTGCGGGCCATCTTCTGGGCAGTAGGGAACGCGCCGCCAACACCCACGTGCCGGCAGAGCTGGGCGTTCATGTTCACGGTGCTTGGCCAGGCGACGTTGCAGCTCGTCACCGTCTTGACGACGTCCTCGAACAGCGTCGGCGATCGGAAGAGGCGGGCGCGTCCGGAGCGTTTCCAGCGCTTGTCGACGCGGTGGAAGGCGCGGGCCTGGGCCTCGTCTTCGTCGAAGCGGAGCATCCGAGCGATCTGCGCCCGCGCGGTGGTTTGCTCGATACGGGAGAGGGCCCGGTCGAAGCGGGCGGCGAGCCGGTCGCCCGATTGAGAGATGATGCAGGTGGTCGGGCCCTCGTCGAGGTGGAGGGTGCGGGTCAGGGTGTGGTCGCGGACGGACCAGTGGTTGGGGGCGAGGACGAAGTAGCCATACGAGCAGACATCGCGCGCGAGGTCGAAGCCGGCGGGGGGTCGGAGCGTGAGCCGGGTGCCCGCGGGCTTCCCAGCTTTCCTCGGCGGAGCCATCAGGCGGTGGTGAGGGCGTGGAAGGGGAAGAGGTAGGTTGCCATGTTGACGCAGAGTCGGTCGGCGACCTGCGCAAAGCGGGGGTAGTGGGTCTCGAGGTCGGCGTCGAACCGGCTCGGGTCGTAGCCGGCGGCCTGCATCAACTCCGCGTCGGTGTCACGGAAGTAGCGGATCGCCTCCTGGTCAGCCTCGAAGTGCAACTGGAAGCCCAGGGTTCGGTGCCCGATCTTCATGATCTGGTTTGGGCAGTTCGCGCTCGAGGCGAGGACCGTCGCGCCGGGCGGGGCCTCGGCGACGATGTCGCGGTGGGACTGGAACTGCATGGTGTCCCAGGGCATGCCTCCGAGCATGGACTCGGTCTGACCCGGTACACCCAGGCTGACCTTGGTGAAGCCCCACTCTGGGGATTCTGCGATATCGACCGTGCCGCCGAGGGCGCGAGCGATGAGCTGGTGGCCCAGGCAGATGCCGACGAGTGGGAGTTCCCGCTGGTGGGCTTCCTTGATGAGTTCGATCTCGGCGTCCATCCAGGGGCCGACCGAGGCGGGGGACTCGTTGGCGTGCTGGGGGCCTCCCAGGGAGACGACACCCTGGTAGTCGTCGAGGTTGGGGGGGACGGGGTCGGGGTCGTTGGGTTTGGCGACCTTGCGGATGTCGAGCTTGAAGCCGTGGTCTCGGAGGGTGGCACCGAGGCGGACGGGGCCGACTTTGCCGTGCTGGAAGACGAGGATCTGTGCCATGTGCCGATGATAGCCGCGGCCCGGCAGATCGAAACCGGTAGGATCGGCTGACGAACCGGCCCGTGACCCGATCTGGTTGCTGGCCCCCTCGGACGGAAAGGACGCCTGGACGATGATGCAGCGACTGGCCTTGTACGTGTTCGTTTCGTTTCTCGCCTTGCCGGCGCTCGGGCAGGACGCCTCGTCGGACCGGCAGAGCGTGGTCAAGATCTTCTCGACGGTGCGGGCGCCGAACCTCTTCCAGCCCTGGACGCGTCCGGCAGCGAGCGAGGCGAGCGGGTCGGGCGTCATCATCGAGGGGAACCGGATCCTGACCAACGCGCACGTCGTGAACTACGCGCGGCGGATCCTCGTTCAGCCCAACCAGTCGAGTGACAAGTACGAGGCGAACGTGGTCGCGATTGCGCGCGGGATCGACCTGGCGCTGCTCGAGCTCGAGGACGAGAGCTTTTTCGACGAGTACCCGCCCGCGACGCTCTCGGATGAGTTGCCCGGGATCGGGAGCACCGTCACGGCGCTGGGCTACCCGCTGGGGGGCGAGGCGCTCTCGATCACCGAGGGGATCGTCAGCCGCATCGAGCACACGGGGTACAAGGGCTCGACGCTCGGGCTCCGGATCCAGGTGGACGTGGCGCTGAACCCGGGGAACTCGGGCGGGCCCGTGTTCATGGACGGCAGCGTGATCGGGCTGGTGTTCAGCGGGATCCCGTCGGCGGAGAACATCGGGTATGTGATCCCGACGGACGAGGTGCGGATGTTCCTCGAGGACGTCGAGGACGGGAGCTACGAGGGCAACCCGCGGTTCTTCGGTCGGCTCCAGACGGCCGAGAACGACGCGGTGCGCTCGAAGCTGGGGCTCACGCGAGACCAGACCGGGCTGATCGTGACCGAGGCTGACGACGAAGGAGTGCTGGAGCGGTGGGACGTGATCGACGCGATCGGGCCCTATGACATCGACAACCGCGGGATGGCCGACGTGCCGAACGCGGACGATCTACGCCTGAACTTCAGCTACTTCGTGCCCAAGCTCGCGACCGAGACCGAGGGCGGGTGGAGTGTGCCCATGACCGTGCTGCGCGGCGGCGAGTCGGTGACACTCGACGTGCCCGTGATGCCCGAGCGTGACCTGCTGATCGTGCCGCTGGACGGGGCGTACCCGTCGTACCTGATTCATGGGCCGATGGTGTTTATGCCCGCGTACCAGGAGCTGATGCAGCAGGCGTCGCGCGCGGCCCTGGTGCTGGCGTCGGACGACAGCCCGCTGATCGAGCGGATGACGGACGTGGCGGACGAGCCGGACGAGCAACTGGTCATCGTGCCTGCGCCGTTCTTCCCGCACAGGCTGACCAAGGGGTACGAGGTCGGGATCGTGCCCGTGCTCGAGTCGGTCAACGGCGAGCGCATCCGGAACCTGAAGCACCTGGCCGAGCTGCTGGACTCGATCGAGGACGAGTTCACCGAGTTCGTCTTCGCGGGCAGCTCGAACGAGACGCTTGTCTTCCGAACGGACGAGCTGCGCGAGGCGACGGAGGACGTGCTCGACGACGGCGGGATCCGGAGCGACCGGTCCGACGATCTCTGATCGCTACCGGCGCGCGGGCTGCGTGAAGACGCCGACCGTTGCGTCGTGCCCACGCAGGTAGTCGTGACGGACCGCGAACGCGGGGCCGAGCCTCGCTGCAAAGGCGATCACGTCGCTCGTGTCGAAGCGGTGCGCGGGGCCTGTGTCGTCGCTGGTCGCGTGGGGCGCGAGGCTGCTGAGGAAGTTGAAGACAACCGCGCCCGCGGGCTGGCCCCGGAGTGCGCCGAAGGCGCGTTCGATGACGTCGAGCGCCGCGGGCTGCTCGAAGGTGTTGAGCGAACCTGAAAACAGGAAGACGTCGGCCGAGTGCGAGCGGACGAGCGATGCGAAGAGATCGTCGTCGCCCGCGAAATCGGCTTCGATGATCTCGGCGTCGTCACGGCTCGACGTGCGCACACGGCTGGCGTTGACGAGCTCGGGAACCGCCTCGACACCGATGTAACGCCCGAAGGGGACGCGGTGCTCGTCGAGCCAGGTGAGCATGTCGGCCCGCCCGCACCCGAGGTCGGCGATCACGCGGTTGGCGAGTGCGCCGGCAGCGGGCTTCGGGTCGAAGGGCGCCAGGCCCGCAGCGGCTGTCTCGATGAGCACGCGGAAGCGTGTTTGCTGGAAGTCGCGGTTGCGCCAGAGCAGGGCCTCGAAACTCGGTCCGAGCTGCTCGACGGCTCGCCGGTATGGCTCGAGGTAGTCGGACATGCCGGCGAGGAGTTCCTAGAAGCGGAGCATGCTGGCGAACTCTTCGAATCGGGCGTTGAGCTGGTCGCCCGTGAGTTGGCTCAGGCGCTCGAGGCTGAATGTTTCGATGGTGAAGCTGGCCATGACGGTGCCGTGCGCAAGGGCGCAGCGGAGGGTCTCGACGTCGAATTCGCTGTGGGGCAGCGTCGCGAGGTAACCCATCATGCCGCCCGCGAAGGTGTCGCCCGCGCCGGTGGGGTCGACGACCTTTTCGGCGGGGTAAGCGGGCAGGGCGCCGATGCCAACGGTGCCGTCGGTCTCACGCGCGGCGAAGAGGCACCCGTGCTCGCCCTTCTTGATCACCACGAAGCCCGGTCCCATGTCGAGGATGTGCTTGGCGGCGGAGACGGTGTTCTTGTGCCCGGTGAGCAGCTCGGCCTCGTCGAAGTTGAGCACGAGCCCGTCGACCTGCTTGCACAGCGCTGTGAGCTCGTCCTTCGCAACGTTGATCCAGAGGTCCATGGTGTCGGCGACCGCGAGGCGGCGGTCGGGCAGTTGCTCGAGCATGCCCAATTGGACCGCGGGGTGGGTGTTGGCGAGGAAGATGTGCGACGAGTCGCGGAACTGATCGGGGATGACGGGGGGCTGCTCTTCGAGCACGTTCAGATCGGTGAACGTGGTGTCGCGGTGGTCCATGTTGTCGTGGTAGCGGCCTCCCCAGCGGAAGGTCTTGCTTCCCGCACGCGTCTCGAGGCCCTCGAGGCGGATGCGCGCGAAGCTCTCGAGCGTGGCGCGGTGCTCGGCGGGGAAGTCCTCGCCCACCACGGCGACGAGCCGCGTGTCGGTGTGGTGCTGCGCGGCGGCGGCGAAGTAAGCACATGACCCGCCGAGCACCCCCTCGCGCTTCTCGCCCGAGGGGGTTTCGACGGTATCGATTCCGATGGTTCCGGTGACGATGAGACTCATGCGACGACTGTAGGCGGTCGCGCGTGTCGGACGGCTTAGTCCGCAGCGCGATCGAGCGGGATCGCGGGCGACCACTCGAGCCAGCGCGACTCGGGCGCGGGCTCCAGGTCGAACTCGTGCCCGGGCCCGACGACGGGACCCGCATCGGTCGGCGTGGCGAAGGCGACGGCGCCGCGGAGGACGGCATCGATCGAGCCGGCCTCGACGCTGAGCCCCCGGAAGAGGCCGAAGTCGACACCCACGCCGCTGGCGTCCCAGAAGCGGGAGTTGTCGCGGATGAGGCGGGCGTAGTCGGGGTCGATGACGGCGTCGACCTCAACGACGGTCGCGTTGTCGGCGAGCTTGACTCCGATGATCCGTCCGACGCGTGTGTTGCGGTAGAGCACGGCCGATCCCCGAGTAATCGATCCGGCGGACTGGGCACGGAGGCGGACGAGCAGGCCGTCCTCTGCGGTGACGGGATCGTCGGGCGCGGACTCGAGACCCTCGAAGGAGCGTCGGGGTGCTGGGTTGTCGGTGCGCGCCTGCTCGACGGCGATGTAGCGCGGGCCGATGATGGTGTCGAGGCCCGACACCCCCCCCAAGCCGACCTCGGGGCGGACGATCCAGAAGCGTGTGCCTTCAACGGCGAAGCCGGCCGCGAATGGGGCGAGCTCGGCCTCGACGACGACCGACTCGAAGTCTCGCGAGAGCGTGATGCCTCGCACGACGCCCACGCTGACGCCCCGGTGGATGAGGTCGGCGCCGGGCTCAAGACCCGCGGCATCGGGGAAGGCGATGGTGATGCGCGGGCCTCGCTCCTGGTTGACCTGCACCCAGAGAAACGCGGCCAGCACGGCGAGCGCCGCGACGGGGATGAGCCAGAGCAGGCTGCCGCGGCGCGGTGCGCGGGTCACGGTTGCGGGCGGAGGCGAGTCGCTCATTGGTCGTCCTCCCAGATCGCGTGCGGGTCGAAGGACATCGAGGCGAGCAGGTTGAGCACGACGACGAGCCCGAACACCACAACACCCGGACCGGCGGTCACCTCGACGAGGTCACCGAGCTTCACGGCCGCGACGAGCACAGCAACGAGCAGCACGTCGAGCATGCCCCACCGCCCGATGAGCTCGACGGTGTGGTACGTCGCCGAGCGTGCGCCCGCGGAGAGCCGGCGGCCGCCCAGGCTGAGCGTGAACAGCGCCGCCAGCTTGGCGACGGGCGCGACGAGCGAGAAGAACAGCACGGTGAGGCCTACCGCGTAGTCGCCGTTGGCGAGCATCTTGACCGTGCCCGACCAGATCGAGGCGACCGACTCGTGACCCAGACGTTCGAGGGTCATCACGGGCAGGGTGATGGCCGGGATGAACAGGATGAGCGCCGCGGCGGCGAGCGCGGCGGTGCGGCTCTCACTGGCTGGGTGCGTGCCGTGGCGGATGACCGAGTCGCAGCGTGTGCACCGCGCGACGTGCTTGGGTGGGACGTCGGCGACGGTGTGGACGAGGCCGCAGGTGGCGCAGGCGCGGAGGGGGGGCATGTGCACAGTGTACTGATTGGGCACGCGGTCAATCCGGTTGCGACTCTGCGTCGGGAAGACACTCGCGGAGGCGCCTCCAGCGTTCGATTGTGGCCTCATCGATCTCCTCGCGGAGCTTCGAGACCGGCTCTTCATCATCGTGAAAACCATGCCTCGAACGGGCCATACCGCTCTCAACACCATTGGGAAAGGACAGCGAACCCCATCGCTCGCACTCTCGGATGAGATCTCCGTCGTAAGGGCCTGCATGTGCGTCCATTGCGTACTCAGGAAAGTCAGGAAAGATGTCGGAGATTGAGCAGATGTGCCGGGTTCTGATGTTCATCGGATCGGAGAACACCTCAACGGAATCTCGGGTGATCGGTGGGATCGGCCACCCATCGCGCGAGTAGCTGGGCATGGTGCCAAGCGGCCGCCAGCGCCCATAGCGGCACTCCCAGGAGTTCGTGGAGAAGAACCGCACAACCCTTGCCTCATCCATGCTCGCCACGGCATCCGCGTCAAACGGATCGGGTGACCAGCGATCGAGTCCGAGCAGCACCAGGCTTTGCACCTGCCGCTCGCATTTGGCTCGTGCAACCAGCAGCACGCCGTACCCACCGCCCTGCATCGGGAACTCGATGAGATCGCCCTCGCTGACCTGCGCGGTGTACACCTCGCCCGGGCGATGCACCGCTGAAGCAAGAAGCGACGCGCGCGTGCGCCTCCAGTTCTCAATGATCCCCGCATTGACCTGCGTGAAACCGGCCTCGGCGTCCCATGCACCAGGTCTGCGTCCCGTCTGCGAATCGACGAGTGCTCTCTCAAACGGCGCGGCTGTCGGTGCCATCTGCGTCTGGCACAAACCACCCGCGTCGGCCGGGGCAACCGGCTGGCACGCGAGCAAGCGCATGGTGCCGTCGTCTTGAAAGACCTCGGCCGCAACCGGGTAGGGCTTGGAAGCCTTCCAGCCTCTCTTGCACGGGCTTGCGGGTATGGGCCACGCATCGGGATCGAAGGCATCGATCGGTCCGAGCGGCGTCCATCGCTCGGCCTTGAAGGGACGGTGCCCAACAAAGCCGTGCCAGCAGGTTCCCCATTCGCCGAGGGGCGGGATCACTCTGATCATGTCCAGCTCTTCAGCCGGATCAGGGTGCGTATAGCAGTAGCACGTCGGGAACTGCGTCTTCACACTTGGCACGCGGGTCACGATGCACCGAAAGAACCCAACCTTGGTCGGGATCGCCCAGAGCGTGCCCTGCCGAGGCTGTGCAGGCTTCTTTGCCATGAACGGAGCTTACTTGTTCTGCTTCGCCCACGAATCGCGCAGGGTCACGGTGCGGTTGAACACAGGGCGTCCGGCGGTCTTGGTGTCGGGATCGAGACAGAAGTACCCAAGCCGCTCGAACTGGAAGACCGTGCCCAGCTCGCCGAACTCGCTGTGGAAGACGCCCCGCTCGATCGCGGTCTTGGCATCGTCCCCCAACGCGGGCTCGAGCTTGGCGTGGGTGATCACCTTGAGTGAGTCGGGGTTCAGGTTCGTCGTGAACGACCAGCTGTCGTCGGCGTCCTTGGGCGCCTTGTCGGGACGCGGCACGCTGAAGAGCCGGTCGAACAGGCGTACCTCGGCGTCGACCGCGTGCGCGGCGCTCACCCAGTGCAGCGTGCCCTTGACCTTGCGGACCTTGCCCTCGGTATCGGGCGGGGGCGAGTCGCCGCCCCTGGTCTGCGGGTCGTAGGTCGCGTGGATCTCGGTCACGTTGCCGTCGGCGTCCTTGACGAAGTCCGTGCAGCGGATCCAGTAGCCGAAGCGCAGGCGCACCTCGCGGCCCGGTCCGAGGCGGAAGAACTTCTTGGGCGGGTCCTCCATGAAGTCGTCGCGCTCGATGAAGAGCTCGCGTGAGAACGGGATCTGGCGCGTGCCGGCCGAGTCGTCCTCTGGGTTGTTGATGCCCTCCATCATCTCGACGCGATCGGCATCCCCGTGCTCGCCCCAGTTGGTGATGACGACCTTGATCGGGTCGAGCACAGCCATGCGACGCTCGGCGGCCTTGTTCAGGTGATCGCGCGCCGCGTTCTCGAGCAGAGTGATGTCGTGCACCGCGTTGAACTTGGTGACGCCCACGCCCGTGCAGAAGCTGCGAACGGCCTCGGGCGTGTAGCCCAGGCGACGCATGCCGCTGAGCGTGGGCATGCGCGGATCGTCCCATCCCGAGACGTGTCCCTCGTCGACGAGCTGCTTGAGCTTGCGTTTGCTGGTGACGATGTAGCTCGGGTTCAGCCTCGCGAACTCGGTCTGCTGGCTGTGGTGGATCTTGTCGGGTCTGTCCTTGTTGATCGCGTCGATAAACCAGTCGTAGAGCGGGCGATGATTCTCGAACTCGAGCGTGCAGAGGCTGTTGGTCACGCCCTCGATGGAGTCCTCCAGCCCGTGGGCCCAGTCGTACATCGGGTAGACGTGATAATCATCGCCCGTGCGGTGGTGGGCGGCGTTGACCACGCGGTACATCACCGGGTCGCGCAGGTTCATGTTGGGCGAGGCCATGTCGATCTTGGCGCGTAGCACGGCGGCACCGTCGCCCAGCTCGCCCCGGGTCATCTTGTTGAACAACTCGACGGACTCGCTCGCGGGGCGGTCACGGAAAGGCGAGTTCTCGCCTGGCCTGGTCACGCTGCCCCGCTGCTTGCGGATGGTGTCAGCGTCCTGGGTATCGACGTACGCCAGACCCTTCTCGATGAGCTCGACCGCCCAGGCGTGCATCTGCTCGAAGTAGTCGCTGGCGAAGAGCACGCCCTCGGTCGGGTCGGTCTCGCTCGCGTTGTCCCACCGGAAGCCCAGCCAGCGGACGTCGTGGGTGATGGAGTCGACGAACTCCTGTTCTTCTTTCGCCGGGTTGGTGTCGTCGAAGCGGAGGTTGCAGCGCCCGCCGAACTCCTCGGCGAGCCCGAAGCTGACGCAGATGGCCTTGGCGTGCCCGATGTGCAGGTAGCCGTTGGGCTCGGGGGGGAAGCGGGTGACGATGACGGACCGGTCGCCCGGCTCGCCCCACCGCCCCTGGGCGATGTGCTCGTCGATCATCTGCTGGATGAAGTGCCGGCGTTCGGCGGGGGCATCGGAAGCGGGCTCGATTGGGGCGTTGGTGCTCATACGCGGCGATGGTATTCCAACCTGTATGCAGCGGCGTGAGTCACCATCCGTACACCAAGCCTGATCTCAACCGACCTCGATATCGACCGGGAGCACACGCATGCCCATGGCGGCCGCGAAGACGTCCGCCTGCTCGGGCGCGATCACGGCACCTCGGAGCAGCCCCGGATCAACCACGATGCCGTCGATACGAGAGCCGCGGATGTCGGTCTCGCCGAGCCGGCTGGACGCGAACCGGGCCTGTCTCAGATCGCAGCCGCGGAACACCACCCCAGCGAGGGTGGCCCCGTCGAAATCGCTCTCGCGCAGGTCGCAGTTCTCGAACCAGCAGCGCTCGAGGCGCGTGCCGAAGGCGCGGGCGAGGCCGATCTGACAGTCCACGCAGCGGACATCGCGGAGCGTCGCGCCCGAGACATCGATGCCGGTGAGCCGGCAGTCGCGCAGCTCGACGCGGGTCACCCCGAGGTCGATGCAGACCAGGTTCGCCAGGTCGCACGCGCGGAGCGTGACATCGCGCAGGCGACGCACTCGCACCGCCCCTGCCGCTCGGCAGCGCTCGAAGGATTTGCCGAGCACTTCTTCATCGGCACCGATCTCGGCATCGACGACCGACCGCTCGGCGGGCTCGGGGGCTTCGACATCGGTGCTGCGTAGCGAGCGGCTCACGCACGGATGCTACCACAGCACTGAGAGCGATCGATCAGGCGGTTGCGCCGGCCAGCGCCGGGTAATCGGTGTAGCCGACTTCCGTCCCGCCGTAGAACGTCTCGCGGTTCGCCTCCGCGTACGGCCCGTCCTGGGCGATGCGCGCGGGCAGGTCGGGGTTGGAGATGAACATCGTGCCGAAGGCGATCGCGTCGGCCTTGTTCTCGCTGAGCCTGGGCTCGGCGGTCTCGGGCGTCAGCCCGCCGTTGCTGATGTAGACCGATCCGCCCGCGTTCTTAAACCGATCGCGGATGCTGGCGTGGATACGCTCGTTCTCGGCGTCGCGCTCCTGCCCGCCGAACTGCTCAACCGCGTGCAGGTATGCAAGGCCCAGCGCGCCCAGCCCCTGCGCGAGAGCCCCGAAGGTCTGCTCGGGCGAGGAGTCGTTCAGGTCGTTGAAGATGCCCAGCGGGCTGATGCGGTAGCCCACGCGGCCTGCGCTCCAGACATCGACGACTGCCCGTGCGACTTCCAGGGGCAGGCGGATGCGGTTGTCGATCGACCCGCCGTAGCTGTCGTCGCGCTTGTTCGTGCCGTCGCGGGTGAACTGGTCGAGCAGGTAGCCGTTGGCGCCGTGGATCTCGACGCCGTCGAAGCCGGCCGCCTTGGCGTTCTCGGCGGCGCGCCGGTAGTCCTCGATCAGTGCCGGGATCTCATCGGTTTCCAAGGCGCGCGGGGTCAGGATCGGCTGGAAGCCTTCCTCGGTGAAGGCCATCCCGGCACTGTCGCCCGGTTGGATCGCCGACGGCGCAACCGGGCTGGCTTGGCCCGGCTGCATCGAGGGATGAGAGATCCGCCCGCAGTGCCAGAGCTGGCAGACGATGTGGCCGCCCTTGGCCTTGACGCGGTCGACAATGTGCCTCCAGCCTGCGGTCTGTTGCTTATTATAGATACCTGGCGTGTAGGCGTAGCCTGCGGCCTGCTCGGAAATGATCGTTGCCTCGGTGACGATCAGCGCCGCCGAGGCCCGCTGCGCGTAGTACTCGGCCATCATATCGTTGGGAACGCGTGC
>JANQQZ010000167.1 GCA_028284805.1 Phycisphaerales bacterium | reverse complement strand
CCCGTGAGCGGGCTGCTTGCCGAGAAGCAGCGCTTCGTGGTCGGCGCGCAGAAGGTCGTGAAGGTGGACCTCGTTCGTCCGCTGGTGCTCGACGCGGGTCAGCGCGATGCGCTGATCGGGCTGGTCGCGGCCGCCCCGAGGCCCGACGCCGCGATCATCGCCGATTTCGGGCTGGGCGCCCTGACCCCGCACACCATCGCGAACATCTCGCGTGAGCTGCGCAAGCGAGAGGTGTTCGTCGCTGGCGATGTCAGCGGGCGACGCAGCGACCTGCTCGCGATGACCGGGCTCGATCTGGTTGCGCCGAGCGAGGCGGAGCTGCGCGAGGCGATGCGCCGGCACGACGAGGCGCTGCCCGCGGTCACGGCAGGATTCTTCCAGACCTCACGTGTCAGGCGTGCGATCGTAACGATGGGCGCCGAGGGTGCGCTCGGGTTCGAACCGATGACCGGTGCGGCGATCGAGGGAGACCCCTTCGCGACCCGGCTCAAGGCCGAGCATGTGCCCGCGCTCGCGCCGGCGGCGGTCGACGTGCTGGGCTGCGGCGATGCGCTGCTCACGACCGCGACCCTCACGCTCGCAACGGGTGGCTCGCTGCTCGCGGCAACATTCTTGGGTTCCGTCGCGGCGGCGGCCCACGCCAAACGATTCGGGAACCCGCCCGTGTCCGCGACCGATCTGCGCCGAGGCGTCGCGGGCCTGCACGCGGCCAACCTGGCCTTCGCCTCTCCCGACGAGATCGCGGGACGCGCCGACGCACGGCGCGCTTCCTGAACAGATCCAACGCCCGACGTGAGGTCGGGCCCCGGAGTCGCCACGATGCTGAGCTTCATCCTCCCGACGCGCAACCGCCACGCGGAACTCGACCGGACGATCCGCTCGATCGCCGGTCTTGGCATCGATCGTGCCGAGCTGATCGTGGTCGACAACGCCTCCGACGAGCGCGAGCCGGTATCCGGCATGATCGATGGGCTCCGTGTGATCGATCTCGAGCTGCCCGAGAATCTCGGGGCCGCGGCGCGGAACGTCGGCGCGCGCCACGCGTCGCACGACTGGATCGTCATGCTCGACGACGACTCGCACCCGCTCGACACGGGCGTGCTCGACGCTGTTGCCGACGCGGGCCCGCGCGTCGGGGCGATCGCCGGAGACATCACACTCCCCGACGGCTCGCGTGAACGCGGGGGGCTTCCCGAGGTGTTCGTCGGGTGCGGCGTCGCGCTCCGCCGTGAGCTGTTCCTGTCGCTGGGCGGCTACGACCACGCGTTTGGCTACTACGCCGAGGAGTATGACTTGTGCGCGAGGCTGATCGCCCGCGGGTACCGCGTCTCGTATGACCCCCGCTTCCGTGTGCTGCACCGCAAGGTGAGCCGCGGGCGCAGCTTCGGGCGCATCCTGCACAGGCTCGTGCGGAACACCGGATGGGTGACGGCCCGCTACGCACCCGATGCCGAGCTGGAGCATTCGCTCGATGACATGCTGCGCCGCTACGCGCGCGTCGCAGAGGCGGAGGGCGTGACCGACGCCTTTGCCGCGGCGCAGGCCGAGCTCCGCCGAACGATCGGCGAGCAGACGCGGGCGCCGCTCGCATCGCAGCAGTGGGAGCGGTTCACCGGGCTCGTAGCCGCGAGCGAGGCGATGGAGCGGGGCTTGCCCGACGGCGCACGGACCGCGTCGATCATCGAGCCTGGCAAGAACGCCTCGGTCGTCCGGGAGGCCATCGCGCGGCGGGGGCTGATCATCGTGGGCGACGCTGCCTGTGCCGACGTGCGCGTGATCGGCACGCTCTCACCAGGCCCGATGCTCGATGCGCTCGAGAAGCACCGGGACGACCCTGATGTTCTTGCGCCGTGGATCCTGCCGCGGACGCTCAGCCGGAGCCAGGCGCAGGCAGCCTGAGCGCCTCGCTCGTCGGGCCCCCGGGCAGGATGGACTCCACGATCTCGCGCAACGCGTGCCGCTGCCCGGGCCAGAGCAGTGCAGCCCGGGCCCCGTCGATCGGCACCCATCGGTGCGCGTCGTGCTCTTCGTTGAGGACCGGCTCGAACGAAGGCACAGCGACGACCAAAAACCGCGGGCTGAGGTGCACCTCATCGCGGTCCGCCAGGAAGAACGGGAAGGTCTGCTCCAGCTGATACCAGGCCTCGATGTGGTCGCCGCGCAGGCCGACCTCCTCGGCGATCTCGCGCAGCGCGGTCTGTGTCGCGCGCTCGCCCGGCTCGACGTGTCCCATCACCGGGTGCCACTGACCGCTGAGCGGGGCGCGCGCCCTGCGGAGCAGCAGGAGCTCGCGCGATCGCACGACGTAGACGTCCACGATGTCGGTGCGCACGCGAGGGCCGCTCACGACAGGTGCTCCTTGCAGAGATCCAGGAAGGGCTTCGCCTTGACGAGCGTCTCCTCCCACTCGGCGCTCGGATCTGAGTCCGCGACGATGCCCGCCCCGACCGGGTATCGGCAGCGTCCGTTTTCCACGATCGCGGTGCGGATCGCAACCGCCAGCGAAGCGGTGCCGTCGTCGCCCAGGAATCCCGTCGTCCCGCAGTACGCCCCACGCGAGGCGTCGCGGAAGCCCAGCGGGCGTTCGAGCTCGTCGATGATCTGCATCGCCCGCACCTTTGGGGCGCCGGTGACCGAGCCGGGAGGGAACGCTGCGCGCAGCAGGTCGACCGTGCCCACGCCCGCGCGCAGCTCGCCCGATACCGTTGCGACGCCCTGCCAGACATGCGGTTCGTGCCCGGGCCCGTGCGGCTCGATCGAGCGGGCGTCCTCGACCCGCACCGATCCGAACTTGCAGACCCGCCCCAGGTCGTTGCGCATCAGGTCGACGATCATCGCGAGCTCGGCCTCGTCCTTGGGGCTGGCTTCCAGCGAGCGATCGGCTCCGGCGCGTGTGCCCTTCATCGGGCGTGTCGTGACCCGCCCGCCCGCGTCCGCTTCGAGGAAGAGTTCCGGGCTTACCGAGGCGATCGCGCCGCCATCCCACTCGAGGTAGCACCCGTGCCACGGCGCGAGGCGCTGCGCCAGGGCCGCGAAGAGCCCGCGGGGCGAGCCCGTGAGCGGGGCGGACAGCGCGTGCGTCAGGTTCACCTGGAACACGTCGCCCGCGTGGATGAGTCCGACGCCCGAAGCGACGGCGGCCTCGTACGCCGCGCGTCGATCGAGTCCCTCCGCCGGTCCCAGCCCGAACCGCGCGGGCTCGTCGTCGAGCTCGACGCTTCCCGGATCGCCGAAGGACGTCCAGGTCCCATGCCTGTTGTCGTGCACCCAGCCCCGATCGATCCGCGCGAGCGTCGCGACGGGACTGTGTATACAACGCCCCGCTCTCACGGATGGCTCGATCTCAAACCCCGCGTGGTACGCGACCGACACCACCCATCCCGGTCCGAAGGGCGTATCGGGTACGCGAGGCGCGTTGCGCGAGAGCAGGCCGTCGAGATCCGCGAGCGAGTCGGCGTGAAGCGTCTCGCTCGGCTCGGCGACCAGGCTAAAGCGAGTGCGCCCCGCCCGATCGCCCGCGAGCACAGAGGCGACGGGACGGCCCGAGGGCCAGCGCGCGACCGCGTCGGCGGGGCTGGTCTCGGTCGCGGTCCGCGGGGTCTCGGTCTTCACGCGCCGATGGTACCGAGCGTGCGGACGGGCGGCAGCGCCGCGCTAGACTGCGGCTCGTCCGGCCGCCCGGGGTAGAGGAGCGGAGGCCGGGACTCACGCACACACGCCGACACGCACCGTCCGCCGCGGTGGGTCCGGGCGCAACGAAGGGATCCGACACGATGGCCAAGAAAGCCGCCAAGAAGGCCAGCAACAAGAAGTCCGCCAAGAAGAGCGCGGCCCAGCGCCCAACCAAAAAGAGCGCCGCCAAGAAGCCGAGCGCCAAGAAGACCACGAAGAAGTCTGCCGCCAAGGCCGCGACAGGGCGCGTCCGCCGCGCCAGCGGGCGCAAGGTCGTCAAGAAGCCCAAGGCCGGCAAGATGGTCTACTACTTCGGCAAGACCAAGACCGACGGCGACGCCTCGATGAAGCTGCTCATCGGAGGCAAGGGCGCCAACCTCGCCGACATGACCTCCATCGGTCTGCCCGTGCCGCCGGGCATGACCATCACCACCGACACCTGCGCCGTCTACAACGCCGCCGGCAACAAGATGCCGCACGGCCTGATGAACGAGGTCACCAAGAACATGGCGACACTCGAGAAGGAGATGGGCAAGAAGTTCGGCGACAAGAAGAACCCGCTGCTCGTTTCGGTCCGCTCGGGCGCAGCCGTCTCCATGCCAGGCATGATGGACACCGTGCTCAACCTGGGTCTGACCGACGACTCGGTGCACGCGCTCGCCGAGGCGACCGGCAACCGGCGCTTCGCCTACGACGCCTACCGGCGCCTGATCAACATGTTCGGCGACGTCGTCATGGGCATCGACCACGAGCACTTCGAGCACGCCTTCGAAGAGATCAAGATCCGCCACCACGCCCAGGACGACACCGACGTGCCCGAGGAGGGCCTGATCGAGCTCTGCGAGCGGTACAAGGAGGTCTACCGCAAGCACACGGGCGACATGTTCCCCCAGAACCCGTTCAAGCAGCTCGAGCTCGCGATCGAGGCCGTCTTCAAGAGCTGGGACAGCCCCCGCGCCAAGAGCTACCGGCGCATCTCGGGCATCACCGGGCTCAACGGCACCGCGGTCAACGTCCAGGCGATGGTCTACGGCAACATGGGCGACACCTCGGGCACGGGCGTCGCGTTCACACGGAACCCGAGCACGGGCGAGAACAAGTTCTACGGCGAGTTCCTCATCAACGCGCAGGGCGAGGACGTGGTCGCGGGCATCCGCACCCCCAAGCCCGCCCAGGAGATGAAGAAGTGGAACGCCAAGGTCTTCGATCAGCTCATGAAGATCAAGACCAAGCTCGAGAAGCACTACAAGGACATGCAGGACATCGAGTTCACCATCGAAGATGGCAAGCTCTACATGCTCCAGACGCGTACGGGCAAGCGCACCGGCGCCGCCGCGGTGAAGATCGCCTGCGATATGGTCAAGGAAAAGCTCATCACCGAGAAGGAGGCGCTGCTGCGCATCCCCGCGGGTGACCTGACGCAGCTGCTGCTGCCCCGCTTCGACGACACCAAGAAGGCGGTCGCGCGCGTGCTCGCACGGGGCCTGCCCGCGTCGCCCGGCGCGTCGGTCGGCAAGCCTGCCTTCACCGCCGAGGAGGCCGTCGAGCGCGCCCACGCGGGCGAGGACGTCATCCTCGTGCGCAAGGAGACCAGCCCCGAAGACGTCGACGGCATGCACTCGGCGGTGGGCATCCTGACCAGCACGGGCGGCATGACCAGCCACGCCGCGGTCGTCGCCCGGGGCTGGGGCAAGTGCTGCGTCGCCGGCGCGGGCGACATCCAGATCGACGCCGCCGCGGGCCAGTTCACCGTGGGCGACCGGTCCTACACCCGCACCGACACCATCTCGATCGACGGCTCGACGGGCGAGGTCCTGCACGGGGCGGTGCCCACCATCACCCCGGAGCTCTCGGGCGACTTCGCCAAGGTCATGCGCTGGACCGACAAGCACGCGACGCTCGGAGTCCGCACCAACGCGGACACCCCGGCCGACGCCCAGCGGGCCCGCGACTTCGGCGCCAAGGGCATCGGCCTCTGCCGGACCGAGCACATGTTCTTCGAGGGCGTGCGCATCAAGGCGATGCGCGAGATGATCGTCGCCGAGACGCTCGGCCAGCGCGAGACCGCGCTCGCCAAGCTGCTTCCCTACCAGCGCGACGACTTCGTGGGCCTCTTCCGCGCGATGAACGGGCTGCCCGTCACCATCCGGCTGCTCGACCCGCCCCTGCACGAGTTCCTGCCCCACGAGGAGGACTCGATCAAGGACCTCGCGGGCACGCTGGGCATGCCCCCCGAGAAGCTCCGTCAGCGTGTCGCGATGCTCCACGAGCTGAACCCGATGCTGGGGCACCGGGGCTGCCGGCTGGCGGTGACCTACCCCGAGATCCTGCGGATGCAGGTCCGCGCGATCGTCGAGGCCGCGATCGAGTGCGTCGAGGAGAAGGTCCGGGCGCTGCCCGAGATCATGATCCCGCTCGTGGGCACCGTGCGCGAGCTCACGATGCTCCGCGCGATCGCCGAGGAGACCATCGACGAGGTCAAGAAGGAGATGGGCTTCAAGCGCCGTCTCGACATCAAGATCGGCACCATGATCGAGATCCCCCGAGCGGCGCTTACTGCCGCCGAGGTCGCGGGCGAGGCAGACTTCTTCAGCTTCGGCACCAACGACCTGACGCAGCTCACGTTCGGGTACAGCCGCGATGACGTGAACACCTTCCTGCCCGATTACATCGAGAAGGGCGTGCTCGATGTCGACCCGTTCCAGAGCCTCGACCAGACGGGCGTGGGCGAGCTCGTGCAGTTCGGCGTCGACCGCGGGCGCGGGGCCAACGAGGGCCTGAAGGTCGGCATCTGCGGCGAGCACGGGGGCGACCCGTCGTCCGTCGGCTTCTGCCACCGCGCGGGGCTCGACTACGTCAGCTGCTCGCCCTTCCGCGTGCCGATCGCACGCCTCGCCGCGGCACAGGCGGCCATCCGCCACGGCTGATCACCCCGGCGCTGACATCCCATAAACCAACGCGGCCCGTCCGAGTGGACGGGCCGCGGTTGTGTTCGTCGATCAGGGTTGCGGGATCGAGCCTTGGTTCACTCGCCGCCCGACATCGACCCGAGCAGCTCGGTGGCCTCGCCAACAACCTCGCTGACATCGCTGCTGCTGGAGCGGTACCGGATCATGCCCTCGTCGTCGATGATGGTGATGATCGGCGCCCGCGTGATGCCGTAGGCCAGCACCGCGTCGCGGGCGTTGATGAGCATGGGCACGTCGTCGATCCCAGCCTGCGCGAGCATGTTGAATGCCGCGTCGGGGTTGCGCTCGCGGACCGCGAAGGTGATGAGCTCGACCGCGTCGCCCTGCGTCTCGCGCGTCGAGGCCAGGAAGTCGACGAGCTCGTTCGACCCCGGCAGCCAACTGGCCCAGAAGACGAGCACCGCGGGCTTGCCGGCGATCGCGTCCGAGTTCACGTCCTCACCGAGCATGGTCTGCCCGGTGAAGGCCGGCGCCCGGTTCCCGACCTCGTAGCCGACGCCGCCCTCGCCGGGCGTCGCGGGGGTGATCGTCGCGGGCTGCTCGGGGCGGTAGTTCGGGCGGAGGTTCTCGGGGCGGTAGGCCAGTCCCCAGCCTTCGGGCGTCTCGATCGCGAGCGACTCGACGCCGGGCGACTCCTCGGGTGTCTCGTAGGTGAACCGGAACCGGTTCTCAAAGCCGGTCACCAGCACGTCGCGGACGTACCGGGGAAGGCCGTCGACCGTCCCGATGTACACGATCTTGTCGCCCGAGGCGTTGGGCTTGCCGAAGCCGGCCCGCACCACGTCGCACAGCTCCCCGTCGATGACCTCGGGCTCGAGCACCTCGAGCGTCGGCGCGTCGGTCAGTCCCTCCAGGGGCAGCTTGAAGGGCTCGCCGAACACGTAGGCCACGCCGAACTCGGTCTCGGTGCTGAGCTCGCGCCCGCGGGCCAGATTGCGGTTGGCCTTGACGACCGTCGTGCTCTCCTGCTCCAGCCAGGTCACGGTCGCCGGCTCGCGGAGGATGACGATCTCGAAGGCGTCCTTGCGCCCGATGTCGTCCGCGGTGCCGTCGATGCGGTAGACCCAGCGACCCTCCCCGTCCTTCGCTGCGCGGACCTGACCCTTGGCACCGATGGAGATGGACGCGAAGATCGCGTTCTCCGGCGCGAGCTCGTCCGTCTTCTCCATCGTCTTGACGACGCCGAAGACCAGGCTGTCCGCCTCTTCGAGCGCCTTCTGCGAGGCCTCGATGATCTCGACGGCACGAGGGTCGCGGCTGACACCCGCGTCGGCGGCCTGCTCCGTCGGGGGCGGAAGGCCCTCCTGGGCCGAGGCCGTCCCGCCCACAAGGGCGAGCAGCGCACACACACCAGCGGCACGGTTCAACACGTTCATGGCTCTGGCTCCCGTCGATCGGGGTCTGATCTGGTCGGTCTCGCCCCGCCGCTCCCCCCGGCGGTGGCGTTGGTCCCCATCCTAGCGCGGGCCTAGCGCAGCAGATCCGCCAGGGCTACCCCCGGGTCGTCCTGCCGCATGAGCGTCTCGCCCACGAGCACGATCTGCACGCCCGACTGGCGGAGCTTCTTCAGATCGTCGGGCGTCCGGATGCCCGACTCCGAAACCAGCACACCCCTGTGCTCCTCCACTAGGTCGGCCAGCCTGAGCGTGTGGCTCAGGTCCACCGTCATCGTCGACAGATCGCGGTTGTTGATACCGAGCAGGCAGTAGCTCGGATGCGGAAAGCCCACGTGCGGGCGGACCCGCATCAGGTTCTCGGCCGAGTGCACCTCGAGCAGCACAGTCATCCCAAGCCGCTGGGCCAGGATCATCATGTCGACGATCTGCCCCTCGGTCAGACACTCGGCGATGAGCAGCACCGCGTCCGCCCCCGCCGCACGGCTCTCCCAGAGCTGCCACGCGTCGACGATGAAGTCCTTCCTGAGCACGGGCAGCGGGACCGCCTCGCGCACCCGCTCGATGTAGCTCAGATCCCCACCGAAGAAAGGCCCGTCGGTCAGGCAGCTGATCGCCGACGCCCCGGCCGCGTGATACCGTCGGGCGATGTTCTCCGGAAGGAACGGATCCTCAGCCGACGCGATCGCGACACCGTCGCCCGGTCGGTACTCGTCGCGGATCCACCCTGCGCTGGGGCTCTTGCGCTTGATCTCGGCGATCACCGCCGTCCGGTCCGTCGGGGTGTGCCTGGTGACCGCGGCGAAGAAGTTGCGGGGCGGATCGGCCTGCGCGACCTCGGCCTCGAGCTCGGTCATGGGCTTGGCGGCCTTGCGCTCCGCGACCTCGTCCTTCTTCGCGGCGATGATGTCGTCCAGAACGCTGGGCATGGGAGCGATTGTTGCCGCCCTCGCGGGCCATGTCGCCGCGCAGCCGGGCGAACCTGACCAGGCCGCGCCGGGTTTGCCCATCTTCGCGGGCGTGGTGCTGGTTGCCGCCGCGTGCATCGTCGTGCTCTGGCGGCTCGATGCCATCCGCCCGAGCTCGTTGCAGCGCGCCGGGCACCCCGAGCCGAGACCCGACGCCTCGATCCCGCTCGCCCTCGGGGCGGTCGGTGTCTACCTCCTCCCCGCCGTGCTCACGGGCATCGCGATCGGAACACTGGGCATCGAGCTCGCCGCCGAGCCCAACCTCCGCGACAACGGCATCGTCGCGGGGTTGACCTACGCGAGCGGGGTCGTCGTGGCTGTGATCGCGTGCTGGCTCGTGGTGCGCACCGAGCTGCTGCAACCCGGAGCGGTGCTGCCGAAGGTGCGCGATCTCTGGGTCGGTGTCGCGGCGCTCGCGCTGTCGTACCCGGTTCTGTGGGTCGCGGCCCAGGCCGCGCGGTGGATCGTGACCGCGTCGGGCGGAGACGCTGGGTCGGATCTCCAGCACGGCACACTCGAGCTGCTCGCC
>JANQQZ010000150.1 GCA_028284805.1 Phycisphaerales bacterium | reverse complement strand
CGCGATCGGTGATGTCTGCCCCGAGTGCAACGCGGAGTTGCACCTGATCGTCGCGGCGACACGCGACGGCATCACCCACTACCCGCGCTCGGCGGGCATCACCGACACCTTTGGCCAGCTCGGGCTCGCGCTCGGGCTGATCACCCACGCCATGCTCATGCTCTCGTTCCTCGCGACGCTCGAGACGCTCTACATGATGCTCGCAGGCGTGATGCTGCTGGTTGCGATGGTCAACGCCCTGCTGTGGTCGCTCTGGGTCCGGCGCCGGGAGTGGCTGGGGCGACGCCTGCCCGTGGTGCACGTCCTGCTCGCGTTCGGCGGGTGGTGGTGGATCCTCGCGTGGGGGGCGGTCTGGCTCGTGGCCCTGTAGCGGCACCTTTTCGTGTGCCTGAACGAGTTCTTCACGGGCGATGCCTCAGAAACCCTTGGAGCCGGCGCCCACGGCAGATAGGCTGAGTCCGACGGGGGAGAGTGGACCCCCCGCGACAAGACGCCCGCGCCCGGGGAGCGGTCCCGGGGCTCGGGCCGGTTAGTGGGAACGAAAGGGATCACCCATGAGAGTCTTGAGTGTTGCGGCCGCGTCGGCGGCTGCTGTTGTTGCGTCGGGTGCGCACGCCCAGAGCGTGTTCACCGATTTCGGCGCGTGGGAGGCCGCCGCGGGCGGCTCGTCGGTGACCGACGACTTCTCGTCGTACGGCCTCGTCGACCTCGTCCTCGGATCGAACGACTTCAACGGCTACTCGATCATCCTCGAGGGCACGGGCACGGGCGGCACCAACATCAACGGCGCCACAAACCTGGTCTTCACCCTCGGCGCCGACCTCGAGTCCATCACCTTCGAGTTCGACCAGCCCCTGCTCGGCTTCGGCGCGACCTGGCTCAACAGTTTCGTCTCCAACGGTCTGACCGTCGAGGTGAACGGCCAGCTCTTCAATCTCGAAGACACCATCGCCGCACCGAACTTCGACTTCATCGGATTCGCCGGCGGCGGCGCGTTCAACAACCCGACCATCACCGTGACCAACCCGACCGGCGCGACCGAGTTCGCCGCCATCAGCGACCTCAGCTTCGCGGTCGTCCCCGCGCCGGCCTCGGCCGCGCTGCTGGGCCTCGCGGGCCTTACCGCCGCGCGCCGTCGCCGCTGAGTCTCGTTCTTTCGCCGTGCCCCCGGTTCACGCCGCGGGCGCGGATTGCACACGCGCTGGCCCGCAAAGAGGTCGTTGCTTGCACTCTTTTGGTTTGTTGGAGAGCCGTGGTAGGCTGGACACATGCCCGACGCCGCGGTTCCTGGCACCGCCAAGCCCCGAATCGCCGAGATCGTGCCCCTCAGCGCCGAGGCTGTGCTCCGCTGCCCGTCGTGCGGGTACGACCTCGCCGATGCCACGGGGTTCCAGTGCCCCGAGTGCGGGCGGGGTTTCACGCTCGACGAGCTGCGGCGTCGCACGACCGAGCACGCATCGCGGTCGCTCTGGATCGCCTGGTGCGCCGTCTGCGCGCTGATCGTGTTCGCCGGGGTCTTCGCGGGAGTGGATGGCCTGGTGAGCACGGGCCTCGACGCCGGGGACCTCGTGCTCCTTGTGATGTCGCTGATCATCGGAGGCCTGCCGCTCGCCGCGATGGGCGTGCTCCGCCTGCTGCTGCCCGGCTGGTGCGAGCGCGACCGCTACTTCGCGACGAAGTTCGTGATCATCCTCTGGCCCCTGCTGAGCCCGGCGCCGCTCTTCGTGGCGCTGTTCGTGCTGAGCATGAAGGCGGGCGCTTTCTAAGGATTCGCGGCCAGCGAGTATGCTGAAGGTATGCCCGACGCCCAGCAGCTCAAGGCCTACCTCGCCGACCGCGACGTGCCATGCCCGGGGTGCGGGTACAACCTGCGCGACTCGACGGCCGCCGACTGCCCGGAATGCGGCGAGCAGCTCTACATCCATCAGGCGCTCAGATCGATGTGCCGCCGACGCGTGCACTGGGCGTGGTTTGTGCTCCCGTTCCTGTGGCTTGTTTTACTGGCCGGTGACGGCGTCGCAGAGCTGTTTCAATACCCGTTCTCACAGCATCTCGTCATCGCAGTGGTCCTCTCGATTGTCGCCTGCGGGATACCCGCGGTGTTGCTAATCACGGCACTGCGTCGAAACTGGCATCGCTGGCAGATCCCGTGGGTTGTCATTCTCGGAAATGTCCTTGGACTCGGGCTGCCCGTTGCCATCAAGGTCGGCGGACAACTTGCCCTGTTCGAGCTGGGGTGGTAGAGCCATGCCCGACGCCGATCAGCTCAAGGCCTACCTCGCGAACCGCGACGTGGCGTGCCCGGGTTGCGGCTACAACCTGCGAGGCAGCCCGGAACCCTGGTGCGCTGAATGCGGGTCGCCCTTTGATGTACTTTCGCTGACCCGTTCGCCCGCGCCCCCGGCGGGACGATTCGTGATCTATGCCGTACACGCCCTCGGTCTGCTCTTCGGATTCGTCATCATCGCGTTTGTGTTGAGCGCTCTACCGCTCGCGCTAGTTGCCGGGCTGGCGGTGTGGCTCATCCTCTTGCCGATCGCAGGCATCCTCGTTCTCCGACACAGCATTCGCGGTGCCCCGCGCTTTGGCCTCGATTTTTGGCTGCCGAATCTGTTCCTGTGCGCGCTGCACATGCTTCCCGTGCTATGGATCGTGGTTCTGGTCGTGCTGTGGATGTAGGCTGGCAACATGTCCGAAGCCGAGCAGCTCAAGGCGTTCCTCGCCGAGCGCGACGTGCCCTGCCGCGACTGCGGGTACAACCTGCGAGGGTCGGTCGGGGTCGTCTGCCCAGAGTGCGGCGAGCCGATCGTGTTTGCGAAGTACCGCCGGATCGGTCTGGCTTCGGTGCTGATGTCATCGCTGTGGGCCGCGATCTTCGTCGACGGTGCCTACGGGATGCTGGCACCCTATTGGCAGAACCCGTATGGCCAGGCACCGGCCAGCGCCGTGTACGAGTCGCTGGTGCTTCTCGGCTCGGGCCTGCTGCCATGGCTCGCTGTGGTGTACCTGTGGTGGAAGTCGAAGCGTTGGACGCGCGTCGTGGCGACGACCGTCGGCATGGTTCTGACCGGCTTCGCGTTGCCGGTGGTGCTGTATCTTCTGCTGCACCCGCTCGGACCATACGGGGGCTGACTCCATGCCCGATGCCGGCCGGTGCCGGGCTAGCCCGACCAGCCTCTGTTTTTAAAGGAGACGGCATCACAATCAAAGCACACAATTATGGATTGTCTTCATCATCATTGGGCGATTGATTTGCCATCAACTTTAACATCAAAATCAAGCACTTCGACCCAACCTTCATGATAGAACCGAAAGCCAATGTATAGAAATTTGTTGAACGCACCCTCATCAACTACCCATGTTTCTACTGGAACCAGGGTGGATCCAACCTTGAGAGTGCAAAGATACACATCGCCATCTCTGGTGGCACTCAGCTCAAAGCGAAAGGGTTTTTTGTTGCGGTGTGCGATCGCCTGCGGCACACGAACTTCGGCTTGCTCCTGTTGTGATCGCGCCAGATCAGAGGTGTATCTGTGGGAGTTGTGCCTGCTGTTCGCCATGATGAATAGGGTTTGAAGAGCCTCATCGCGATCTGGTGGATCAACCAGTAGCGATTCGCTATTGCGGAACACAATCGCCAGTGAACAGTCGCCATTAGCATTCTCTCGCTGGTTCTCCATTACGACGAGACCAGAAACGAGAAAGGATGATTTCGGCTGAGTTGGTTCTCGCAATAGCACAGTTGAGTACGGGGGGGTGCCGACCCGGCTTACTTGGAGATGGACTCGTCCGCTGGGCAGTATCTTGAAGAAGCTCGCGAACTCACTCTTTGATTGCCATGAATCTTCGCTTGTAAAAGCAATACCAGTGCGGGGAGATTCCACAATTGCCAACGAAGCCGATCCCTTTTTACCGGTGACTTCGCCTGGTATTGTTGTTCCATCCAGTGGCAGTGGACGGGGTGCAGGTGGCGGTGCGGTCGAACTTCGTGGGACACTGGCCACGGCAATTATGATCCCTATTGCTGCCAGGGAACCAACCACCACTGCTGTAGCAGTAAGGATGACGCCAAGTAGGCCCTGTAGATTGATGTTCCACATGCCGTGGCGTCGTCGACCTTCCCTCTTCAGCGACCTGTCGGCGCGCTTCCTCTCTTTCTTTTTGTTCTTGTCGCCGCCCACGGTCGGCACCTTTCGTGTAGAAACAGAGCTTTCTCCAAACCGCCAATGAGACATCGGCATGTTGACTTGATTCTCTCCACATATCGGACCACTTGTTTATCTAGCGCACAAGATGACGGTTTTCGTTGAAGACGCTACTAGGGCGATACTTGCGCTAGCATCACATCGGCAAAGATGACGCGTCAACCATGTCGCTAGGCTGTGAGTTGCGAATACGCGCAATTATCGCGCCGTTGACAAATCATAGTAACTCGTGTTTTCATTTCTGTTGTTGGCCAACATCGTGCCAACTCAATGAAATGTGACGGCGACACGGCATAGTGATGGAGAGTCACGTATAGCCCGTAGCTTTACCTTCGGCGCATCAGATGTTGCAGCCGATGGTCTTGATGTGCGTATAGGGAGGCATCGGCTCTGCCGATAGTCCCTCCGGGACCCCGTAAACGGGGGTCGGGAGGCCAGAAGCCATGCTGCCGCTCGCACACAGCCGACGCTCGACCGATCTCCCGCCCGAGCTGCTCGAGCACATGGTCACGATCAAGGCCAAGGCCATCGAGTACGGCCTCGACTTCTACGAGACCGTCTTCGAGGTCCTCGACTTCGACACCATGAACCAGATCGCCGCGTACGGCGGGTTCCCCATCCGCTACCCCCACTGGAAATGGGGCGCCGACTACGACCGCATGAGCAAGCGCGACGCGTACGGCCTCGGGCGCATCTACGAGATGGTCATCAACAACGACCCCTGCTACGCGTACCTGCAGGAATCGAACAGCGTGACCGATCAGAAGCTGGTCATGGCGCACGTCTACGGGCACGCCGACTTCTTCAAGCACAACTTCTGGTTCAGCAAGACCGACCGCAAGATGATGGACACGATGGCGAACCACGCGACGCGCGTGCGGCGGCACATCGAGCGACACGGGCACGACGCCGTCGAGCGGTTCATCGACCGGTGCCTGAGCCTCGAGCACCTGATCGACCCGCACTCGCTGTTCGTCAAGCGCGAGGGCGCGGACGATGCGCCCGAGACCTTCGAGCCCAGCAAGCTGCCCGCCAAGGACTACATGGACCCGTTCGTGAACCCGCAGCGTGTGCTCGACGCCGAGCGCGAGGCGCACGAGAAGCAGGTCAGCGAGTCGAAGGGCAGGCACCCGAGCGAGCCGACGCGAGACGTCCTGCTCTTCCTGCTCCGCAACGCGCCGCTCGAGGACTGGCAGGCGGACATCCTCGCGATCATCCGCAACGAGAGCTACTACTTCGCGCCCCAGGCCCAGACGAAGGTCATGAACGAGGGCTGGGCGACCTACTGGCACAGCAAGCTCATGACGAACCACTTCCTCGATTCGTCGGAGATCGTGCACTACGCCGACCAGCACTCGGGCGTGGTGCACATGGCGCCGGGCGGGTTCAACCCCTACAAGATCGGCGTCGAGCTGTTCAAGGACATCGAGCGACGCTGGGACCGGGGCCAGCACGGGCCCGACTGGGAACGCATGGACGACATCGGCGCCAAGAAGCGCCACGACGACGGCAGCATGAACGGGCGCGACAAGATCTTCCAGGTCCGCTCGATCTACAACGACGTCAACTTCATCGACGAGTTCCTCACCCCCGAGTTCGTCGAGCGGCACCGCATGTACCAGACCGGGCGCGACCCCCGCACGGGCGAGGTGAAGATCGTCAGCCGCGACTTCGACCGCATCAAGCAGACCCTGCTCTACCGCCTGACCAACATGGGCCAGCCCATGATGTACGTCGTCGACGCGAACTACCTGAACCGGGGCGAGTTGTTCCTCGCGAACAAGTGGAACGGGCTCGAGATCGACGCCGCCAAGGCCATGGGCACGCTTCAGAACCTCTGCGCGCTCTGGGGACGCCCGGTGCACCTGCAGGCGAGGGTGAACGACGATATGTGGCTCTTCACCTGCGAATCGCCCGAGGGCGACACGACTCCGACGCCGGACGGCCCCATCACGAAGCAGAAGATCGTCGGGGACACGCCCGCGCCGGCGCACGTCATCAGTTGACGCGTTCGTCCTCGTCGGGCTCTGCGGCGGGCCTGGATGGTTCCGCCCGAGTTTGCCCCTGTATGAGCAGTCTTTCGACGTTCGGCTTCGTGAACAGGGCGCCGTTTTGGGTCACCACCGGGCCTTCCAGGCATTGATCACACGCGGAGACGCAGTCATGAGGCTTTGCGCCCGCAGATTCGAGTGAGCGCCATTCTTCGGGTGTGACCGAGCGGATGCAGAAACGCGGGTGATCGTCCACGCATGATTCTATACGCGCGCACAGGACAACCCCCGCGTGCGGGGGGTTCCTGGAGAATCAATCGTGAATCGGTCCGAGCCGTCGTCCGGATCAGCGGCGACGGCGGGAGGCCGCTAGGCCGAAGGCACCGAACACCACGGCCGTGCCGGGCGAGGGGATCTGCGAGAAGGTCTGGCGGATGTACTCGATGTGCACGCTCGAGGTGTCATCGCCTCCGCCGCCAGGCCGGTCGTCGTCGCCGCCCACGAAGATGTCGACGTGCTTGTTCACATCGAGTGTGGTGACGGGGTCGAACATTTTCGTCGAGGTCACCTCGTTGCCCGAGGCGTCGTCCTGGATCATGAGCCAGTCCATGACGCCTGTGCCGACGTAGTCCTCGCTCACGCTGATGTGCGCGTTGCCCGACGCGGTGCCCTTGACGCCCAGCAGGGCGCAGTTGATGGCGAGCGTGGGGTCGAGGACCGTCACGGTGTAGTCCAGGTTGAACTTCACGCCCGCGCCGTCGTCGCCGCGCTGCGAGGGGTTCTGGAGGTCATCGGTGTCGAACGTCAGGTTCATGACGATGTCGAAGCCGATGCCGTCGAGCGGGTTGTCGAAGATGACGGGCTTGATGGTGATCTGGTCGGCGAGGTGGTTGCCCCCGTCGTAGCCCGTGAAGTCGAACAGCTTGTCGCCGACCTGGAAGCTGCCGGCGTACGGGCCGTTGTTGTCCAGAATCTGCCACAAACTTGTGCCATTATCAGGCAAAACAACCTGAGCTTGTGTGCTCAAGGCCGCGCCCGAGGCAAGCACGACAGCGGCTGCGAGCCGCGCGCTAGGAACACGATGCATTTGATTCTCTCTCTCTTCTCTCGTCACGCAGCCCGAGACGCGAACGCGCCGTGCGATCGGGTGTGTGAATCCTGTCTCTCCCGAAGGCCCTCGCCTGCGGATACCCGAGTATGGGACCTGGGGTCGCGTCTGTCAACAGCGTGTTTCCGGACCGATCAGGGCGCCCAAGGCCGCGACGACGGGTACGAACAGGCCAAAACAAGAACACATAAGGCCAATCGGTGCCGGTTGTCGGGCTTTGGAGGATTGGAGGGGCTGCCCACCTGATCTCGTGCCATGAACGCGTCGGAACGCTCGCACGCCGAGCCGCTGTATGGCACAGTTGGCGTCGCACCCGCGAGGGTGCCCGCACAACTCATGCCCCCGCCCGGGGGCGGCCGCTGGAACTCGCGAGGGTCTGCGGCCGCCCCCTCGCCCTTTTTGCCCTTCCCGGGGCCAGGTTGCTGTGCTCTCAGACGCCATTGGGGTATATCTGACAGGACCGACCCCACCGAAAGGCCCGCCGTGCACGACCCGATCGCCGCGCCAACGCGCGGGCTGACTCTGCTGCTGTTGCTATTCGCCGCCGCGGTCTCGCTTTCCGCGCGTGCCCAGCCCGGCATCGCGCTGGGGGACCCCGGGCTGGCGGTCGCCCGCAACTCCTACGCGCCCATCAACTGGCGCTCACGCCCCATCGAGGAGTCCGTCTCGCTGATCGTGCCCTGGTTCGGATCGAGCCCTGAGCTGCCCGTCGACCGCTGGCGCACGCTCCTGTGCGTCTACGACGACAACTTCGGCACCGGTCGCCCGATCCTGGTGCTCAGGTACAACCCCGCCCTGGGTGCCGTCGAGCTGCGTGTGCCGTTCGGGCCCGACATCGCGGGCGTGCCCCCGGTGCCAGGCGGGCCCGACACCGACGGGCTCGGCGTCGCCCGCGTCACGGGCGTGCCTCTGGACGAGGAGCGTCACCACTGCGCCGTCGTCAGCTTCGATCATGCGCAGGCCCGCCTCACGCTGCACGTCGCGAGCCAGGGGGAAGGGTCCGTCCGGAGCACGACCTTCCCCGGATCCGTGCGCGAGATCACCCGGGTGCGACCCAACGGCAAGATCTTCCTGGGAAGCCCCCACCCCAACGCCAACTCGCACACGGGGCCGATCTTCCCTGTCGCGATGCGCCGGGGCGCGACCGATGCGGGCGCGCTCGAGTCGGTCTGGGGCACGCCCGGAGGCCCGCGCCTGACTGACCTTACCGGCACGGGCAACACGATCCCGGATTCCATGATCTTCATGCTGCTCGCGACCGGGGCCACCAACTACGAGGGCATCGCCCAGACCCGCTCGGCGCGGTGGTGGTACGAGGGCGACGGCGAGACATGGTCGACGCTCCGCGCACCGCGCACCGCGATCGCCTACCGCGACGGCGAGGTCACCACCGACCTTGCCGCCATCGAACCCACACCGGTCTTCGAGCCCGACAAGCCCTGGTCCGGCTTCTGGCAGATGGCGCCCCCCGCCGACAGCCAGCGCATCGGCCTGCCCGCGGTTCCTGGCTTCCTGCCCAGGCTTCATGCGGTGCTCAACGGCGGGCGGGTCGCTGATGCCGCGCTCACCGCCTGGGGCCTGGGCAACAGCCGCTGGTCGACCAACACCCGGATCGAGCGATCGATGTCCGACCCGAGGCCGGTCTCGCGCTCGCACCTTCTGGGTCTGCGTGCCGCACGACCGCAGCACGACGGCGGGCTCGTCCTGCTCAGCCTCGACGAGCACGCCAGCATCGAGGGGTTCTCTCTGGACGAACGCGCCCTCTTCGACGACGACCGGGTGACCAATTGGACTCGGCTCAGCTACGGCGGCAACTGGGCCGCCGCGCCGGGCACCGGTTCGCCCAACCACCTCGCGCCGGGTGGATCGGTTGCCTTCGCGGTCGATGTCCCGACGTTCGACCACCCGAGCCAGTCGCTCGCGCTGCTGCTCCTCCGCCCGCGCGGCGGGACCGTGCAGGCTCAGATGTACGCGACCGACGCCGACGGCAACGGGGGCGTGACCTCCTCCGCGACACCCCTGCCTGGCTCGGGGGTCCCCGTCGACACCAACACCACGCACACCGAGCTCGTGCTCGCATCACTCAACGCGACGAGCATCGTCGTCGCGGGCGATACCTCGCTGATCCGGCCAGGCGACCTGGTCGTGGGCGAGGACGACCGCGCGGTCAACGCGGTCGCGTCCGTCGAGGGCGGCGCGGTCGAGCTGATGTTCCCCTGGGTCGTCGAGCCCGGTGCGGGCGAGACGCTCGCGTTCGGCCCGTCTGGCTACGCGCTGGTCGGCTTCGAGCACGACGCCCCCGCGAGCACGTCGTCGCGCCGGGGGCTCCGTCTCGAGCACACCGACGGGGGCGACGTGACCGTCGTGGGCGCCGGGCTGCGCTCGCTCGATCCGAACCGCATCTGCTATGTGCTTGCCGGGCGAGGCGGGCTGGGCCAGCAGCAGCAGGCCGACCGCGAGGTGCCCGGGACGCTCGGCGCTATGGCCGACGCGCTCGGCGTCGAGCTCTTCTTCACCGGGCTCGCCACCCAGTCCGCGGGCACCGTCCCCGCGCTCCAGCAGCAACTCGGCTCGCGCCTCCACACGCATGAGTTCATCGGGACTCCCGATGTCATGAACGCCCAGAACAACACGCTCTTCAGCCTCGACAGCCTCGGCACACACCAAGAGGTGTCGGACGGCGCGCTCACCCACGACTCCTGGGCCTACCTCCAGATCCAGGACGAGTTCCCAGGGATGCTCAGCCAGTACATGGCGCTCTGGCGACACGACCCGCCCCACCCCAACGGGCGCGCCATGCTCGCCGCAGGCGAGCTCTGGTGGGACCGCCTCGAGGCATCCGCCGACACCCTGCTCACCAACAACGGCTGCCGGGGCGACGTGAACCGTGACGGCGTGCTCTCCCCGGCCGACTTCAGCGCCTGGATCATCGCCTACAACAACCGCGCCTTCATCGCCGAACAGAACGGCGACGCGCGGATCACCCCCGCTGATTTCAGTGCGTGGCTCGTCAACTACAGCCGGGGCTGCCCGTAGCGGTTCCGAGGCCCCGCGTCACTCGGTCTCGGGGTCGAGCAGCGGCACGCGGAGCACCGTGAACGGCCCGTCGGCCACCGGGCCCTCCGGGTTGCCCAGCCCGACCTCGTGGATCCGCGCCGTCGTGACGTAGAGCAGCCCGTTATGGATCGCGAAGCTGTCGGGCCAGACGAGCCGCTCGTCCCTGGTGACCACCGTTAACTCGCCCGAGGGCAGGCGGGCCGTGATCGCGTCGCGCTCGAGCGCCGTGAAGTAGAGCACGCCGTTGGCGTCCATGATCATCGCGTCGGTCGCGAACGTGCGGCCCAGGTCCTCGACCAACTCGTCGACGTCGCCTATCAAGGCGCCCGACCAGGGCGACACCTCATCGGTCGCGAGGCCCCGCGTCGGGCGGAGCACCTCGCGCATCGGGCCCGTCGGGACGCGGTAGAGCGTGCGCGCCGTGAGCGCCTGGTAGTACAGGTGCTCGCCGTCGGGCGAGAGCGCGATCCCGTCCGAGTGCACCGCGGGCGACAGGCCAGACTCGTCGACCCAGGGCTCGCCCCCGATGACCAGACGAACGGGCTCGGCCTTCGTGCTCGGGTGATCCTCGAGGAACCGTGCCGCAACACCGGTCGTCAGGTCGAGCGCCACGATCGCGCCGAGCCCCGAGTCGCTGAGGTACGCGAACCCGCGCTGGGCGTCGATCCGGATGTCGTTGAGGTACGACCCGGGCGGTGCCGCGGACGGGTCGAAGACGAAGCTCGAGCCGAGCTTGTTCTGCGCGGTGTCGAAGCGGATCAGCTTCGCGCCGCCCGGCACCGGGCCCTCGAAGTTCGGTGCGCCGGTGTCGAGCACCCAGAAACGCCCCGCGCCGTCGACGTGCAGCGCCTGCACGCAGACGAAGGCCAGGTCGCCCGGAACGCCCTCTTCCCAGCTGTTCCACGCGCGGTCCGGGTAGGCCTGCGGGGGCTGCGACGAGCCCGGGTAGAACTCGAGCAGGCTGTCGGTGTGCCCGCCGTGCCAGCGCGGCGCCGACAGGAACAGACGCCCGCCGGGCGTGATCGCGATCCCGATCGCCTGGAACGTCTCGATCGCGACGAGCTGCTCGGGCACGCGCCGGGTCGCAGTCGTCAGCCGGTTGCCCCAAGGCACGAAGCCCTCGGACCCCGGGTTGGGGCGCTCGGTGTAGAACGACCCGCTCGGAAGCGGCTCAGCGGCCCTGTCGCCCGACCCGCACCCGGCGAGCCACGCCGTGCACACCAACCCCAACGACAACGCGGCGAGCTTCTTCATGCGGCAAGCCTATCCGGCGTACGCTGGGCACGATGGCCTACGACGGCGACACCTACGACGACTCCCTCGACCCCGAGGGACCCTCTGCCGAGGACGTCGCACGATTCGACCGCGACGGCTCCGCCTGCCCCTCCTGCGGCAGCGAGGTCTACTACGACGCGAGCGTCTGCCCGATCTGCGGCGAGCTGCTCACGCCCGATACAGGCAAGACCAAGCCCTGGGCCGCGATCGTGGCGGGCGTCGTGCTGCTGGCGTTCGTGCTGATCTACGTGCTGTAGCTACTCGGTCCGGAACCAGGCGACGAGCGAGTCGCTGGCGACCTCGAGGCTGAGCAGGCGGACGCGTCGCCCGTCGCCCAGTCGGATGACCGCGTCCTCGAACATGGGTGCTTCGCCCGCGAGCTTGCTGAAGATCGCCTCGCCCTCGGCCGAGTCGACCAGCGACGCGGGCAGGTGCTCGCGCAGCGCACCGCCGTCGGCGCCGAGCACGAGACCCGCGGGCAGGCTGAGGCGTCCGATCGACACGCCGGTCGCCTTCATCCAGAGCGACCCGTCGCCCCGGACCTCGGGCGCGAGCGTGGCGCCGAACACGCGCGTGCCCTCTCCGGTGCGCACCCGCGCGCCGATGCGGAAGCGCCCGTCGACGAACGCGACGCGCACCTCGTCGACGCTCTCGGGCCAGCGCACGCCGCCCACGGGGCGCCGCTCGACGAGCGCGCCGCTCGCGCTGCGCACGTCCACGAATTCCTCCGCGGTCATCCGGGGGAGCCACACGGGCAGGCGCAGGTTCAGCCACGCGTTCGCGCCATCGTCCGAGAGCTTGACGGGCCACTCGACCGCTTCGTCGGTCGCGCCCTGGTGGTCGGCGGTGATGTGCGTGATCGCGCCGTTCTCGACCCGCCGGGCGAGGTCGGCCATCTCGATCGACCGCACCGACGCGCCGCTCCACCACCGAGGCTCTGCGTCTGCCATCGTCATCACGGCCAGGCCCGCGACCGCCGCGGCGCACACCGCGATCACGAAGCCCCACGTGATCTTCCCTCGCGACCGCGCGGCCCACCGCGCTGTGCGCACGACCCGGCGCCGCGTCGGGGGAGGCAGCCGGCGCCAGAGCGAACCGGGCGACACGGGCTCGGGCCCGAGCAGCCCGGGGCGCTCGAGCGACGACAGGTCGGGCTCGGGGCGGTCGCGACGGGGCTGCTGCGCCCGCTTGGGCTTGGGGGGCTTGACCTCGATCACCGACATGGGCTTCGCCGGGGCGCGGTCCCCTGTGCCGGGCGCACCCCGAGCGCCGGTCGTCTTCCGTGATGACCCGGGCCGATCCACGCGTGCATGGTCGCCGCTCGGGCGCGACCGATCAAGTCGGAGTCGATTGTGCTGGCCAGGCTCAGTCGCACCCGGTGTTGAAGGCCTGGATCCAGGCGCTGAAGTCGGCAGGCGTGACCAGGCCGTCGCGGTTGGTGTCTCCGGCGCAGGGGGAGCGGGGGATGAGCAGGTAGGCGGCTTCGTCGCCGTTGGGGTTGACGCCGTTGCCCACGATCCAGCCCTCCTCGTTGATGTCGATCGGGCCGGGCGTGCCGAAGACTTCGAGCGATCCGTCCCGGACGAGCTGCCAGCCGTCGGCGGACCCGTCGTCGACCAGTTCGAGCAGGTCGATCGCCCCGGTCGCCTCCGTCCAGACGAACCCGGAGACGCCGTCGAGTGCTGGGAACCCGGTGCCGTCGTCGACGAGCACCGCCGAAGCGCCGACGACGACCGCGCGATCGTTCAGCGCCCTGGGGAACAGCGGCGACCCAGACTTGGCGTAGCAGTTGCCCGGGCTCGAGAAGTCCTGGCAGTTGATCGGGTCGATTTGGGTTGAGGCCCCGTCGGTCGTGAAGAGAAACGCGCGGTCGCCCCCGCCGTCGCCGTCGACGCCGACGAACTGGCCCGAGGCATTGATGTCGTAGGGGATCGCGATGTCCGTCCCCGCGAACGAGTCGACGGCGCCCGTGCGCGTGTCGACCGTCACGAAGTTGGCGCTGCCCAGCCCGGATCCCGCGCCGAAGACCTGCTCTCCGTTGTCCGACAGGATGCCGTTCTCGTACGCCACGATGATGGGGTCGTCGATCGCGAAGGGCCCGATCTCGTCGATCTCCATCTGCGGCCCGGGCGCGAGCGACCAGACCACCGCGTAGGACTCCAGATCGAAGGGGTCGCCGTCCTGGACGACGAGCAGGCCGCCCACCGAGCCATCGCTGGTCAGGCTGGGCTCAACGCTCAGAGAGCCTGGCACCGCCGAGTCGGGCAGCAGGAGCACGGAGCCATCGCCGAGGCGCACGCCCGGACGCGGGCCGCACCCGGTGCAGTTCACCAGCATCGAGCCCTCGTTGTTGATCGACAGCGCGCCGGTGGCGGAGCCACCGTTGGTAAGCGTGATGAGTGCCGCGGCCCCCGTCGCATCCCACGCCGTCGCGATGGGCCCGGTGCCGAACACCGTGCGTCCCACGATCTCGCCCCGGTCGTTGATCGCGGAGACGAAGGACTCGTCCCCCCCGCCCAGGGGCAACAGCTCGACGAGCGTGTAGCCCTCGGGGATGCCTTGGGCGGACGCGCCGCAAGCGGCAGCGAGCAGCGAGATGATCGGAGCGGTACGGCGGATCGGTCTCATGGTGCGGTCCTCCACGGGGTGGCCGCGCAGCCTAACCGAACGCTCGGACGGCGTGCGTTGCCGACGAGCGGGCCGGAGCTGTTGTGCGGGTTCAGTCGCACCCGTTGTTGAAGGCCTGGATCCAGGCGCTGAAGTCGGCGGGGGTGACATCGCCGTCACGGTTGGTGTCTCCCGCACAGGGCGAGCGGGGGATGAGCAGGTAGGCGGCGGGATCGCCATTGGGGTTGATGCCGTTGCCCACGATCCAGCCTTGCTCGTTGATGTCGACCGGGCCGATCGCATCGAACGGCGAGGATCCCTGGATGAACTCCCAGCCTGTACCCGTGCCGTCATCGATCAGGCTGATCAGATCAACGCTACCGGCGGATTCTGTCCAGAGAAACCCGGAAACATCGGTGACGGTTGGGAAGCCGGTCCCATCGTCGTTCACCACTGTCGCGTTGCCAACAACGAGCGCCCGGTCGTTGACAGCGGCAGGAAGGACCGCGAAGAACTCCTCGAAGTAGCACTCGATCGGATTGGCGAAGTCCGCACACCCGATCGGATCGATTCTCACGATGCTCTCGCCGAAGAGATAGCTAAATTCTTCCGCCCCACCACCCTCGCTTCCCACGAACTGCCCCGAAGCATTGACGTCGTACACCCGGTGCCCATCTTGTCCGCCGCTGATGAACGCGGACGACTCGGTGCGCCGGTCGACGACAAGAAAGCCCGGGGCGCCACCTGTGCCATCGGAGCTGCCAAAGACCTGGGCGCCCGTGTCGCTCAAGATGCCGTCCGAGTAGAAGGGCAAGAAGCCCGGAGGCCTGATCGGGTTCGGCGAGACGTTGGGGATCATCTGGGGTCCAGGGGCCAGTTCCCAGATGACCGAATAAGTCTCGGCGCCGGAAGTGCCGGGGTCGAAGCGAAGAAGCCCTCCAACCGCTCCGGCGGCGTTGAGTTTCGGGGCAACCTCTACAAACCCTGGCGACATCACGTCCAAGAGTTCAAGCAGCACGCCATCCGTGAGCCGCACACCAAAGTCGTTCGTGCAGCCTGCACATTCGACGAGCATCGATCCCTCGTTGTTGATCGACAGCGCGTCGGTCGCCGTGTTGCCGCTCGTTGTTACCAGCGCCGCCGCGCCGGTCGCGTCCCAACTGGTCGCGATCGGCCCCGTGCTGAACTCGGTTCGGCCAACGATCTGACCCCGGTCGTTCAACGCCGAGACGACCGATTCCGTGCCGCCGCCCAGCGGCACCAGTTCCACGAGTGTGTAGCCCTCCGGGATGCCCTGCGAGGAAGCGCAGCTAGCGGCCAGCAGCGAAGCAACACAAGCAATGGATTGGGTCGATCTCATGGCGTTTGCCTCCACGGATGAGCGCGCAGGATACCGGTTTCATGTCCTGGTTGTGTTCAGTCTGCGCAAACCCAACCGACAGAGAGTCGGTTGCGATACCCTCCCCCACCATGACCACGACCATTAACCTCGATGCCATCACCAAGACCTTCGGCTCGGGCAAAAAGGCCGCGACCGCCGTCGACGGTGTTAGCCTCTCCATCGAGCCGGGCGAGCTTTTCTTCCTGCTGGGCCCCTCGGGGTGCGGCAAGACCACGCTGCTCCGCATGATCGCGGGCTTCATCGAGCCCACCGCAGGCCGCATCAGCTTCAACGACACCGACGTCACCGACACCCCGCCCAACAAGCGCAACACGGGCATGGTCTTCCAGAGCTACGCCCTCTGGCCGCACATGACCGTCGAGCAGAACGTCGCCTTCGGGCTCGACGTGCGGAGCGTCGACAAGGAAGAGAAATCGAGGCGGGCCCGCGAGGCGCTCGCCGCGGTGCAGATGGAGCAGTACGCCGACCGCAAGCCAACGCAGCTCTCGGGCGGGCAGCAGCAGCGCGTCGCCCTCGCCCGGGCGCTCGTCATCCGCCCCGACGTGCTCTTGCTCGACGAGCCGCTCTCGAACCTCGACGCCAAGCTCCGCAACGAGCTGCGCCTTGAGATCCGTCGCATCTGCAAGGAGGCCGGGCTGACCACGGTCTACGTGACGCACGATCAGAAGGAGGCGCTGAGCATCGCCGACCGCGTCGCGATCATGCGCGACGGGTCGCTCGTCCAGGTGGGCACGCCAGGCGATCTCTACCGCCGCCCCGCGTCGGCCTTCGTTGCCAGCTTCCTGGGAGAAACCAACTTCATCGAGGCCAAGGTCTCAGGCGTCGGCGAGCGCGTGATCCTCGACACCGGTGCCGGCGTCTTGAACGCGACAAAGCCGACGGCCTTTAAATTATCGGACCATCAATCCGTACTTTGTTCGGTACGGCCTGAGGCTGTTCGTCTTGTCGACCGCCTCGAGGCAGGCCAGCTCCGCGGCCAGCGGGTCGAATCCGTCTACCTGGGCGAGGTCGCCCACCATGAGATCCGTCTGGGCGACGACGGCCGCTTGCTTCGCGTCAGCGAGCTGAATCCGCCGCCGCACCACCTTGGCGAGGACGACACTCCGGTCGGTATCGAGATCGCGCCCGAGGACGTGGTCGTGCTCGCATCCGACGACCGCTGAGACCAGCCGGGTTGCTTCCTCAGGCGGCACGGTGCGGCGACGCCGCTTCGGCTGCGCTCGCCAGTTCGATGACGAACTTGGCCCCCCCGCTTGCGCTAGCTTCGGCGTGGATCGTCCCGCCTACGGCCTCAAGCAGCTCACGGCAGACGGTCAGGCCCAGGCCTGTGCCGGGCGTGTTCTGCCCTCCCCGCACGAACGGCTCGAAGATCCGCTCTCGGGTCTTGGCATCGATGCCCGGCCCGTTGTCCGCAACAGCAAGCCTGAGACGGCCCGTGTTCCACGTGGAACAGTCGATCTCGATGCTCCCACCCCCGCCCGAATCCAGCATCGCCAACCGGGCGTTCTGGAGCAAGTTCACCAGGACTTGCTGGAGCGATGTCGGCGCGATGGCGGCTTCCAGGTCCGGCGGCACCCGGATCTGGCAACTGATCCCGTCTCGGCTCAGATCCCGCCCGAGCGCAGCCACCGACTGGCGAACTACCTCGCGTACATTCGAGCGGGTGCCCTGATCCGTTCCGCCGCTGCTCCCGAGCGACAGGATCGCCGCGGCGATCTCGGTCGTTCGTCCGATGCCCTCGACAGTCTCGCGCAGGGCTTGCTCGATCGTCTCCGGGCCGGCGTCCTTGCGCTGGGCGAGGCGGGCATAGCTCAGCACCGGGGTCAGGATGTTGTTGATCTCATGGGCCAGCAGCCCAGCGACACCGCCCATGGCCGCCCGCTTCTGAAGCTCGACGACCTCTTCATTGAGCGCGCCGACCCCCTTCTCGATCCGTTGAATGATCGAGTTCAGGGCCTTGGCGTCGGGTGTGTTCGGCGGCTCCCCCATGCGCAGTGATCATCGGAGACCCGGGTGGCTTGCTTGTCCACCAGGCTCGGATCCGCGGAGGCGGGGTGTGAATCTGGGGTATTTGTTGGCTTCGCTCGGTCAGGTCTCAGAAAGGAAGTCCGCTTTGGGTCCTTCGACCGCACCCCCGCTCGCGATCCAGGCACGGATCGAGGTAGGCCTTAGGTCCTCATCGACGACCGCAGCGAGGTCCAGCCATTCGAATCCGATCTCGGGCTCGCGGCTCTGGACGGCTTCCTCCCCGTCCCTGCGTTCCACGTGGAACACCAGATTGATCTCGTGGAGGCCGTCCGCGACGAGCTCGGTGACCAGTGCGCATCGGCCGACGAGCGCGTCCATGGCGCACTCCTCGTGCAGCTCACGGGCGAGGGCGACTGCCGCGGGCTCGCCCCACTCAACGTGGCCGCCCGGCAGATAGGCGTACCCTTTGGCCAGGTTCCGGCAGACAAGAACACGCCCGGCCTCGATCAGCAGGCCTCGGGCGATGGTTTCTGGATGTTGTGGGCCGGAATCGTTGGTGGTGCGGTTCGTCATGGCAGAGGTTGTACCATACCGATCAGTACAGGATCACGCGATCGAAACGCAAGGAGGCGAAGATGGCTGCGAGCACGGCAACCACCCAGAATCAGGGGGGACAGAACGGGAAGCGGCGCCGGTTGGGCAAAGGGCTCAGCGGGCTGATCGGGGATCCAGTTCGTGTTGCAACAACTAATGGCGACTCCCCACCCGCAGTACCGGGCGACAGCGGAGGGGCGCCGGCACAGGGCGTGACGGAAGCGCAGGGGGCACCCGCGGCAGCAGTGCCCGATGCGTCCGATGCAAGCAAGAGCGACCGGGTCGTGCACGTCCCTCTGGGCTCGATCATCCCCAATCGTTTCCAGCCCCGCTCGGACTTCGACGCGGCGGGTCTGGGCGAGCTTGCGGCCTCGATCCGCGCCGAGGGGGTCATGCAGCCCGTGCTCGTGCGCCCCGCTTCGGGCTCCGGCTCGACGGGCGGTCGCTACGAGCTGATCGCGGGGGAGCGCCGCTGGCGTGCCGCCAAGCTCGCGGGCCTCGACCGGGTGCCCGCGATCGTGCGCGAGCTGAGTGACGAGTCGTCAGCCGAGTGGGCGCTGATCGAGAACATTCACAGACAGGACCTGAACGCGATGGAGCGGGCCGAGGCGATGGCGTCGCTCTTGTCGCGGTTTGGGATGTCGCAGTCGGCGCTTGCCGAGAAACTCGGGCTCGAGCGGCCGACGGTTGCGAACCTGGTGCGCCTGATGGAACTCGAAGTGGAGATCCGGGATCTGATCGCCTCGGGCCAACTGGGCGCAGGGCACGGCAAGGCGCTTCTCTCGATCGCCTCGGGTGAGCGGCGGGTGTCGACCGCGCGCGCCGCAGCTGTGGGTGGGTGGAGCGTGCGCAGGCTCGAACGCGAGGCAAAGCGCGTCGGTTCGGGTTCGAGTACCCCGACCAAACCGCTGCCGGCTTCACAACGCACCGCTGTGATCGAGTCTCTTGAGCGGCGATTAGGCGATCACCTCGGAACAAAGGTCGCGATTCGCACGAACGAATCTGGAACGAAGGGGCGAATTGAGATTCGGTTCTTTGACAGAGAGCATTTCGACGGCCTGCTTCGCTCGATTGGTGTCGAGGATATAGGCACCTGAACACGCTGCAAACATTATATTTGTCGCGATAGATGTGACTTTGTATTCAGTCGGATCTAGGCTGCAGCTTCTCGAAATGGCCTCCGCCGGTTGTGCAGACACCGGTGGACCGGCCTGGGGCGCCACCCGCGGGTGGTACGACAGAAGCCGCGATGCGGCGCAGAACAGTTGAGGATCTGGATGGCAAAGAAGAAGAAGAGGACGTCGCGCCGTTCGTCGGGCACGGGTTCACTGGAGAAGATGTCGAGCGCGGCGCTGCATGCGGAACTGTCGCGTCGCCAGCGCGCCGCGTCGTCGCTGCTGCGCAAGCGTGATCGTTTGCGTGAACAGCTGGCCGATGTTGAGACGCAGATTTCGGAGATGGGCGCGACCGCCGTCGTTGGCATCGAGCCCGGTCGCAAGCGTGCCCGGAACGCCGAGAGCCTGGTCGACTCGATGCACCGCGTGCTGCACGGGACGGAGCTGACGGTGACCGAGCTCTCCGAGGCGGTGCAGGCGGCGGGCTATGTCACGACGAGCCCCAACTTCCGCACGATCGTGAACCAGACGCTGATCAAGTACCCCAAGCTTTTCAAGCGAGTCTCTCGCGGCATCTACACCGCGAAGTAAACACCTGATCATCCACGGATGCGACAACACCCGGCACGAGCCGGGTGTTGTTGTATGTGGTCAGGTTGGAAGAGCGGTGTGCGCCGGGCTTACCAGGCGCTGGGCTCCGGACGCAGTCGCGTCGGGCGGTCGAGGTACCAGAAGTAGAGCCAGTCGCGGACGAGCATGCGCCTGGACTCGTCCTTGATGAGGTGGAGCCGGTTGGAGACGTCGTCGCCGCGCTGGTCCATGGTGATCAGGTCGGGCGTGGGATCGTCGCGGAACTCGGCGAGCCGGTTCTCGCTGCTGCGGCAGCCCCCGAGGGTGAGCGCGAGCCCGAGGCCCGCCGCAAGGAGGAGGGGGGTGCGGTGAACGTTCGAGCGGGTGGTGTGCTTCACATGCTGCTCCCAATCTCGGCGCCGGCGTTGGGTCGGCCCGGGTGCGGATCCCGGCGGCGCGTGCCGCCGCGGCGGAGCCGCTTCAACATCTTCTGTGAATCCGATTCGCGTGTCGCTCGCCGTCCGTTGCGAGGCCGGGGTATCTCGGGCCTGCGCCCTGGCTCCCGGAACTGCATCGCTGCAGTTGGGTTGTACCCGGTCAGGGGTCTCGCGTCAAACGGACAGGCCCCGACCCGTGCGTTGAAAGACGGCAAATTCTCGAACCGACAGGCGGATTTCCTGCGGTCTTCTGGGCAGATTGTGGTAGTGTGGCTTGCCGGCCAAGCGGGCCGAAGCGGATATCAAAAGAGTGTTGGACCAGGCCCGTTCCGTCCGAGATACGACGGACCGGTGACACGGATCCCGAGGTCGGGCCTCGGTTCAGCCGGTGGCGAGTTTGCAGGAGGTACGTGTCCAAACCTTTCCAACCCCCAGGGAGCCGTGAACCAATCCGCACGGACGACGACCAGGCCTCCATCGAGTGGAAGGTCCGGATCCGAGCGAGCGGCACCCACCTAGAAGTGGGGTTTGGGCACACCTGCACGCACCGGTTGAGCCGAGGCCCGACCCAACCCCGGCCCTCCGTGGCTTCATGACCTTCCACCCAAGGTCTTCACGATCGCCGGGCACATTCAAGGGGGCGGTGGGAAGGAGGAGAGCCCACCGTCCCTTTGTCTTGCGCTGCTCGAGCGGCACAGAGATCGCAAAAGTTATCGGGCTTTCGTATCCCTCAAGCGAGTATCCGGTGTCGCCGATGGATCGGGTATGGATGCAAGCGCACTCGTCTCGTCGACAGCTGCCCGCGGTGATTACGTGCTCGCCCGCAAGGCGCTCGATCAGATGGAGCAGCAGGGTGCCGCGGCGGTGGCGCTGATCCAGAGCGCCGGGTCGGTGAGTGCCTCCGCTCCGCGCGGCGCGGTGAGCCCGGTGCCCGGCCCGACCGAGTCTGGGTTGAATCTTGACCGTCGGGCCTGAAGCCCGGGGTCCAGGGCGACCCGATAACACAGACTGGTCAATGGGTTTGCGTCTGCCAACCCGGCAGCGTCCGGTCGTGTGCCCCGCGCACGAGCAGGGACGGACGGGCTTCTGGCGTTCTGGACGGGTTCCGCGGGGCGTGCCGGCGTGGGCGCGCGGGTTGCACGGTGAGTTCCGAGACGGTGGCATCCGGCGGTGTGGCCGGGGCGCACCGACTCGTGGAGACGCGCAGCATGACACCCGACCGCTTCACGACGATCGCGCAGCAGGCCCTGGCCTCGGCCCAGGCCGACGCGGCCCGGCGCAGCAACCCGGAGGTGACCGGGCTGCACCTGCTCCACGCGCTGCTCGACGAGCGAGGCGGGAGCGCGCGGGCGATCCTCCAGAAGGCGGGCGTCAACGCGGACCAGATCGCCTCGATCGCGTCGAGTGAGCTCGACCGCCTCCCGACGACCAGCAGCGGCGCCGGCTCGGGCGGGCAGCAGTTGATGACGCTCGTCGCGGAGGCCGACAAGACGAGCCGCGCGATGGGCGACGCCTACATCACGGGCGAGCACCTGCTGATCGCGCTGGCGAAGACCAAGGGCCCCGCGTTCGACGTGCTCGACATCAACGCGGCGACGCCCGAGGTCCTCGAGAAAGCGGCCAGAGAGATCCGCGCGAGCTCGGGCGTGACCAACGTGAACGATCAGAACGCCGAGGCGAGCTTCGAGGCGCTCAAGAAGTACGGCATCGACCTGACCGAGCAGGCCCAGCAGGGCAAGCTCGACCCGGTCATCGGCCGCGACGACGAGATCCGGCGCACGATGCAGGTGCTCAGCCGGCGCACGAAGAACAACCCCGTGCTCATCGGCGAGCCGGGCGTGGGCAAGACGGCGATCGCCGAGGGGCTCGCGCTGCGGATCGTGAACGGCGACTGCCCCGAGGGCATGCGCGACAAGCGCGTGATCGCGCTCGACGTTGGGCAGCTGCTCGCGGGCGCGAAGTACCGGGGTGAGTTCGAGGAGCGGCTGAAGGCGGTGCTGCGCGAGGTCACGGCCAGCGACGGCGAGGTGATCCTGTTCATCGACGAGCTGCACACGATCCTGGGTGCGGGCGCGGCCGAGGGTGCCGTGAGCGCGGGCAACCTGCTGAAGCCCGCGCTCGCGCGGGGCGAGGTCCGGTGTGTGGGCGCGACCACCCTCGACGAGTACCGCAAGCACGTCGAGAAGGACGCGGCCTTCGAGCGGCGCTTCCAGCCGATTCTCGTTGATCAGCCCAGCGTCGAAGAGACCGTGGCGATCCTGCGTGGGCTCAAGGAGCGCTACGAGGCGCACCACGGCGTACGGATCAAGGACAGCGCGATCCTCGCGGCGGCGCAGCTGAGCCACCGGTACATCGCTGATCGGTTCCTGCCCGACAAGGCCATCGACCTGGTCGACGAGGCGGCGAGCCGGCTGCGGATCGAGAACGACAGCATGCCCACGGAGCTGGACGACCTGCACCGCCGGATCATGCAGCTGGAGATGGAACGCGAGGCGCTGCGGATCGGCACCGACAGCGAAGAGGCGAGCGAGGAAACCGAGAACAGAGAGCTCGCGCGAATCGAACGCGAGCTGATGGAGTTGAACGAACAGAACGGCGCGCTCAGCGCGAGGTGGGAGGTCGAGAAGCGAGACCTCGACAGCGTGAAGACGCTGAAGGAGCAGATCGATGCGAAGCGAGTCGAGCTGGAACAGGCGCAGCGACGCGGCGACCTCGAGTCGGCGGCACGCATCCAGTACGGCGAGATGCGCGAGCTGGAGGACGGGCTCGCCCAGGCCGAGCGAAGGCTCGATGAGAGGGCGGCGACGGGCGATTCGCTGGTTCGAGAAGAGGTAGACGCGGAGCAGATCGCCGACATCGTCGCGCGCTGGACGGGCATCCCCGTGTCTCGCCTGGTCGAGACCGAGCGCGAGAAGCTCTCGCGTATGGAGGACCATCTCCGCGAGACCGTGGTGGGGCAGGACGAGGCGCTGCGCGCGGTGTCCGATGCCGTCAGGCGTTCGCGGGCGGGCCTGAGCGATCCGAACAAGCCGATCGGGAGCTTCCTGTTCCTCGGGCCCACGGGCGTGGGCAAGACCGAGACGTGCAAGGCGCTCGCGGAGTTCCTGTTCGACACCGACGAGGCGATGGTGCGCATCGACATGTCGGAGTACATGGAGAAGCACGCGGTGGCGCGCATGATCGGTGCGCCCCCCGGGTACGTCGGGTACGACGAGGGCGGCGTGCTGACCGAGGCCGTGCGGCGCAGGCCCTACTCGGTGATCCTGCTCGACGAGATCGAGAAGGCGCACCCGGACGTGTTCAACGTGCTGCTCCAGCTGCTGGACGACGGGCGCCTGACCGACGGGCAGGGGCGGACGGTCGACTTCCGCAACGCGATCGTGGTGATGACGAGCAACATCGGCAGCCAGAAGATCCAGGAGATGACCGAGGCGGGCGCGGAGGACTGGGAGATCGAGGCCGCGGTGCGCGACTTGGTCAGGCGAGGCCCCGGCGCGGACATCGCGAGCAAGCAGTCTGGCGATGAGAACGAGATGCGCGCAAGGCTCAACCTCGACGTGCACCAGGGCTTCATGCGCCCCGAGCTGCTCAACCGGATCGACGAGACGGTCGTCTTCCACCGCCTGGGCAAGGAGGCGCTCGCGAGCATCGTCGAGATCCAGCTCGCGCGGCTGCGCGAGAGGCTCGCCGAGCGCGAGATGACGCTCGAGCTGACGGGCGACGCGGCTCAGCAGCTCGCGACCGAGGGCTGGGACCCGGCGTTCGGCGCGAGGCCCCTGAAGCGAGCTATCCAGACCAGGCTCGAGAACCCGCTGGCGAGCAAGATCCTCGCGGGCGATCTCGGCGCGGGCGACCACGTGGTGGTCGATGTCGCGGGGACGACGTTCACGTTCGAGCGGCGAGAGACCCCCGCGGCCGGCGATGGGAGCGAGGCGGCGTAACACAAATTTGTGTTGCCGACGCTTCGGCAAAGCGTGCCAGCCTCAGTTTGATACGCTCGGCGTATGGCTGAGCGGGAACCGGAAACGCCTGGTGAGATCGAGCGGTTCGAGGGCTTGCTTCGCCGCGCGAAGTCTGAGTTCGGCGACACGGTGACCGAGGATGAAGAACGCCTGCTCAAGGCGTGCGTCGTCGGCGAGGTCGCGGACTTCACGACGCCCGACTTTTGGGAGAAGCTCAAAGAAGCCCAAGACGAAGAGTCGAAGGCGATGGTCGACGAGCCCGACGAGTGGCCGGAGCGTCCGGAGCCGCCGGCGAAGATCCGGGCAGAGGTGGTCGCGTGGCTGCTGACCAGCGCAGCGGGCAAGCGGTACGTGCACCCGCACGGGGTCCGCATGCGGGGCGTTCGGATCGAAGACACGCTGCGGCTCGCGCACGCCACGCTGCACGGGGCGCTGTGGGCCAATCAATCAGAGTTGCTCGCGGGTTGCGATCTCATCGGCTCGCGGTTTGTTGATCTTCATCTCAACGGTTCGCTTGTTAAGGCCGGGATGATGTCGCGAGGGGGCATCCAGTCAGTTCATCTGGACGATTCCCAATCGGCGGGTAACGTCAGCATACAAGGCGGATTTTTGGCCAAGGGTGAGGTGCGGCTGCTCGGAGCCAGCATCGGTGGCGACTTGGCTTGCAGTGGTGGTCGGTTTCGGAACCCCGGTGGCAACGCGTTGTCGGCGGATGGATGTCAGGTTGGCGGCTTCGTGTTTCTGAAGGATGACTTTCAATCGGTCGGCGCGGTGCGGCTGCTTGGAGCCAGCATCGGTGGCAGCTTGTCGTGCATTGGTGGTCGGTTTCACAATCCCGGCGGGGACGCGTTGAACGCGGACCGGTGCCTGGTTGGCGGTCACGTACTTCTAAACAGTGAGTTCCAGTCGGTCGGCGCAGTGTGGTTGCTCGGAGCCAGGATCGGTGGCAACTTGGAGTGCATTGGTGGTCGATTTCGAAATCCGAACGGCGACGCGTTGATGGGCGAAGGTTGCCGAGTGAGCGGGACGCTGTTCGTTCGAGGCATCGGCAGCGTCGAAGGCAGGATTGTCCTGACACGGAGCCGGATTGCGTACCTGTATGACGGGGAACGGAATTCAGCCTGGCCAGACAAGATCGTGCTGACCGACTGCCGGTACGACGCCATCTATGCGGGCTCGCCGCTTGATGCGAGAAGCCGTCTGCAGTGGCTTGCGAAACACGACAGTACGGCAAAGACGTACATCAACGCCAATGAAGGCGTGATCGACCCACAGCCGTACCGATGGCTGGCGGAGGTGATGAAGAAGCAGGGTCACGAAGAAGATGCGCGGACGGTGCTGCGTGTCTGCGCGGAACGTCGCGTGAAAGGGCTGGTAGCTCAAGCGTTTGCCGCACCGATCGACCGGACATACCGCTATCTGATTCGTCGTGCGGCCGTTCTTGCTGTGCTCTGTATCGCGCTCCTTGCGGGTGGCTACTGGCTTGGTGCGGCGGCGCTGGCAATCGTGGTGTCTTGGTTCGCGTTGCAGGCCTTCAAGCATCGGGGCGATGACGAGGCTCGGCTAAGGGTGTGCCAACTCGTCGAGGGCAACCGGGTCCGGGTGATGCAGCACACGTACCGATGGGTGGTTGGGCACGGGTACGCGAGGTGGAGAGTTCTGGTCTGGCTTGGGCTTGTGCTTTCTGTCGGAACGTTCTTGCTCGTCGACCACCCCGTGCCAGTGCCCGGTGGGCTGATGCAGCCGACGCAGTCCTACGCGTTGAAAGAATGGTCGCAGGGGACGCAGCCCGCGTGGTACGAGGCGCTGCCGAAGTACAACCCGTTCCTGTACTCGGCCGACGCGCTCGTGCCGCTTGTGAGCTTTCACCAGGAAGAGCACTGGACGCCGTCGACCGCGACGTGGCGAGGCTGGTTCGTCAAGAACGTCTACCTCCCCCTGCACATCGCGGCCGGCTGGGTGATCGCGACGCTGTTCGTCGCGTCGTTCACGAGGCTCATGCGGCAGGAGGGGTGATCCTCACCGCGTCACCCGCCTGAAAGCATGCCGCCGCGGTTCCCAACTGCTTCTGGTTCCTTGGTGCTCGCCGGAGTCTCGCATGAAGAGTGTGATGGTGTCGTTGGTCCTCGCGGTCTGGGGCGTTGGTGGGGCGTGCGGGCAGGGTGACGGCCCCACGGGGCTAGCGGCGGATGCCGAGCTGCTGATCGGGGCGTTCAGCGAGATCCATCCCGGGTTCGATCGGTACGCGATGGAAGCCGAGCTCGGGGCTGCCGCAGCTGAGCTGCGGGCGGTCGCCGAGGACGAGCCAAGCGACGACGTGTTCTACCTCGCGGTGCAGCGGTACCTCGCGGCGATCCGGTGCGAGCACACGGAGGCGGAGCTGCCGAACGGGCTGCGCGAGCGGCTCGCGTCGTCGATGCTGCCTGTGGACTTCGAGTATGTGCCCGGTGCCGACGGCGCGTTCCGCGCGATCGTGGTGGGGGTGGCCAAGGGCGTGGAGGGCGTGCGTGTAGGCGACGAGATCGTGTCCGTCGGGGAGATGGGCATGGGCGAGATCTTCGAACGCACGACGCCGTACATCTCGGTCGACGGGTTGACGGATCACACGAAGACGACGCTCTTCGCGGGCTCGGACGATATCGGGCTGACGACGTTCGACGTGCTGCACCCGCTCTTGTTCGGCGAGCGCGACGAGTACCGGCTCGTCGTCGAGTCGGCAGAGGGTGACCGCCGCGAGGTCGTGGTGCGATCGATCGACGAGGAGGCCTCGCTCGCGATGCGGGGCGTGCGCGGGCAGACCAACTTCAGCGATGAGGGGGCCGTCCGCTGGGAGATGCTCGACGAGCGCACCGCGGGGCTGTGGGTGAACACGTTCGTGAACTACCGCACGCCCGTCGACGCGGAGGCGGTGTTCGCGGGGGTCTTCGCGGAGATCAACGCGAGCCGCGCGGAGCGGCTGGTGTACGACCTGCGCGAGGTGGGCGGGGGCTCGGGCGACGTGCAGCGGGCGCTGCTGCGGCACCTGATCTCGGAACCGATCCAGGTGGGCGGGCCCACGCGCGTGCGCGCGACCGGGCCCGGCGACTACCGCGAGCACCTGCGCACATGGGACGAGAGCGTGTTTAACATCCCCGAGGCCATGTTTACGCCCGACGGAGAGGGGATGTACGTCGTCAACCCGCTGATCGGGGGCAAGCGCGAGACGCTCGAGCCCGCGCCGGACGCGTGGGCGGGCGAGCTGGTCATCCTCTGCGGACCACACAACGAGAGCGGCGCGACGATCCTGCTCAGCGAGCTCTCCTGGCAGCGCGAGCTGACACTGATCGGCGAGCCCACGGGCGGGAGCGCCGAGGGGCCGACGGCGGGGATCATCGCGTTCCTGACGCTGCCCGAGTCGGGGATCGTCGCGAGACTGCCCATGCTGCGCTCGCGGACGAGCGCGCCCGGGTTCGAGAAGGGCATGGGCGTCACGCCCGACGTGCTCGCGCGGGTGACGGTCGAGTCGCTCCGCGAGGGGCGCGACCCGGCGATGGAGGCGGCGCTCGCGCTCGAGTGAGATCGCGGGCTACCG
>JANQQZ010000133.1 GCA_028284805.1 Phycisphaerales bacterium | reverse complement strand
TGCTGCTCGGCGAACGACAGCCTCGCGTAGAGCGGCAGCGTGTCTTCCGTCGCGCCCCGCACCGGCGGATCGTGCTCGCGACCAACGTCGCGGAAACATCGCTCACGGTCCCTGGTATCCGATACGTGATCGACTCCGGGCTGGCCCGGATCAACCGCTACTCGCCGCGGCGTCGCGTGCAGTCGCTTCAGATCGAGCCGATCAGCCGCGCCTCGGCTCGGCAGCGCGCGGGGCGCTGCGGGCGGACCGAGCCCGGCACGTGCGTCCGCCTGTACAGCGAGGACGACCACGACCGGCGCGACGAGTTCACTCCACCCGAGATCCAGCGGACCAACCTCGCGGGTGTGATCCTGCAGATGCGGTCGCTCCGGCTCGGGGATCCACGCGAGTTCCCCTTCGTCGAGCCGCCCGACGCCCGTCGCATCGGTGAGGCTTACGAGACACTCTTCGAGCTCGGCGCCGTCGATGACCGTCAGCGGCTCACCAAGCTCGGCGAGCAGATGGCACGCCTGCCCATCGACCCGAGGCTCGCGCGGATCCTCATCAGCGCGCACGAGGAAGGTGTGCTGCCCGAAGCGATGATCATCGCTTCGGCGTTGGAGGTGCAGGACCCTCGCGAGCGTCCGGCCGATGCGCGCGACGCCGCCGACGCGAAGCACGCCAGGTTCGCTGATGGCGGATCAGACTTCGTTACTCTCCTCAACCTCTGGGACCACTACCACCGCGAGAAGGAGCGTCTGAGCCGCTCGCAGCTCAAGAAGCAGTGCATCGCCGAGTTCATCAATTCGGTGCGCATGAACGAGTGGTCCGAGACGTACCGCCAGCTCCGCGAGATCTGCCGCGGGCTGGGCTGGCGGCTCCGACACCGGGCCGCCGAACTCGACCGCGACGCGCTGCACCGCAGCATCCTGACGGGTTGCCTCACGACCGTCGGCAAGCGCCACGACCAGGGCGGGTTCGTGTCGCCGCACGCGGGGGTGTTTCACATCCACCCCGGGTCGGCTGTCAAACTCAAGGGCACCGGCTGGCTGGTTGCTGCAGAACTCGTTCGCACCACCAGGCTCTACGCACGCCTGTGCGCCCGGATCGAGGGCGCGTGGGTGGAAGAACTCGCGCCCCATCTGATCCAGCGTGAGCACACGGACGCGGCGTACGTGCCCGAACAGGGCCGGGTAGAAGCAAAGGCCAAGATCACGCTCGGGCGGGTCGAGATCGCGCGCGACCGGATGGTCGACTACGGATCGGTCGACCGAGAGCACGCCCGCCGCATATTCATCGAGCAGGGGCTCGTCGAGGGTCAATTGCGGACGGATGCGCCGTTCGAGCGTCACAATACCGAGCTGCTGGGGCATCTCGCAGAACGCGAAGCCAAGCTCCGCACGACACAACGCCCCTCGGACGAGGCCTTGCACGCCTTCTTCGACCAGAGGCTCGCATCCGACATCTCGAGCGCACGCGCGTTCGATCGCTGGCGACGCCGGGCGGAACGCGACGAGCCCGCTCTGCTCCACATGACGCCCGAGGCGATCGGCTGCGATACTTCCGAGCCGGTCGATCCGCGTTCGGTTCCCGATGCGGTCCCCGTGGGGGTCGACGGTTCTGCGCACCTGACTTACCGGCTCGAGCCCGGGTCCGATCAAGATGGCATCGAGGCCCGTCTGTCGGTGACCGACGCCGCCCGCGCCGCCCCGGGGGCTTTCGAGTGGCTCGTGCCCGGGTGGCTCCGAGAGAAGATCGGCGCGATCGTGCGTGGATTGCCGAGGTCTGTCCGTCGCCAGTTCGACATCGCGGAGATGACGGACCTGGTCGCTCGCGCGATCGGTGACGCGGAGGGTGACCTGCACGCACGCATCGCCGATGAGGTCTCACGGATCACGGGCCTGCAGGTCTCGCGTGAGATGTGCAGGGCCGTCCCGCTGCCGGCACACCTCGAGATGACGGGGGTGCTGATCGACACGGATGAGGGCGAGCTCGTCCGGACCAAGGACTTCGCTTCGCTGATCGCGGCAGCCCGTGAGCGTGAAGCCGCAGCTCGCAAGGACGCCGGTCGCGCGCCGGTCGTACAGGCTTGGCCCCGATCGGAACCTCGGATCGAGCCCCCTCTCGCGCTGGTCGATGCGGTTCAGGGCGTGCGGCTGCTCGAAACGGGCGACCCGACAACGGCTTCGGTGCTGCACTGGTTCGGGTGCCGCCGGCTCGTCGGGATCACGCTGTCACGCCCACTCGCGCCGCTGCTCAAGCACACGCCGCACGCGGATCGCCTCGGCGTGCATCTCGCGACGGTCACGGGGGCTCAGCCCCTCGTGGATGAGGTCGCGGCGTTGGTTCCGGAGGTCGACCGGGCAGCGGACGCCCAGGCACCATCGACCGCGGACGAGCTCAACTCGCTGACCCAGGCCATGCTGGACCAACTGGGCGATCGCAGCACCCGGGTGGTCGCTCTGCTTGCGCAGATCATGGATGCGCGCCAGCGTGTGCTCTCCATGCTCGATTCGGTTCCCGTCACGGGTGACCACGCGCGGCGTGATGTCGAGTTCCAGATCAACCAGCTCGTGCATGCGGCAGCGTTCCGGCGCGGGCGTTGGGGCGTGCTTGCTCGTCTGCCCGCGTACCTCAAGGGCGCTTCCGCGAGACTCGAACGCCTGCGAGGCGACGGCATCGCCCGCGACCTCGAGGCGATGCGACGGGTAACGCCGCACTGGGCTCGCTGCATCGAGCGAGCCCGCATCCATGCGAGTACGGGACGCGAGAGCCCAGCGCTGGACCGCTACCGCTGGATGATCGAGGAATACCGCCTGACGCTGTTCGCGTCTCAGCTGGCGCTGCGCAAGGCCGCCTCAGAGCGGCTCCTCGCTCGTGTCTGGGACGACGTCGAGCGAGACGGGTAGCGGGGGATCCGCCGGGTCGTGCAGGAAGACCTTGATCGTCGAGAACGGCTGGAGGATCTGCCGGTCGAAGTACCACCGCAGGTCGCCGCGTTCGCGCAGCTCCGGCCAACGCATCTCGCCGCCTGCCCCGCCCTTGTCGATGATCCAGACGCGGCGGTCGGTCGTCTCCAGCAATTCCCAGAGCTGGGTTCCCATCACACGAACGGGCGAGGTGTCGCCAAGGTAGTAGCGTGCCTGCCAGTACGCGTGCTCATCGCCCGCGACCAGGTCACCCTCGACCCGGTTGGTCTCGATGTACTCGATCGCGTCGCGCCACGAGGGGCGGTAGCCGCCGCCCCCGGTGTAGTAGCCAACGCACTGCAGCAGCCCCGCGGAGATCGCGAGCAGGCCCGGGGCCATGGAACGGAGTCGCGCGATCGGATCCGTGCTCCCGGTCCCGTCTCCGACCGCGCCCACCGCCGCGAGCATGAGCCACGCCGGCAAGGCGATGAAGGTGTACCGCACATGCACGAACTGCCCGGTCGCGCCCATCGCCGCCATCGCGAAGACGGGGAGCACCGCGCCCATCCCGAGGTAGACCGCGAGGCGTTGATCCCGTTGGAACAGACGAAGCCAGCCGATGATCGCGAGCAGCACGGTCACCGGCCCAACGAGCCAGACGACCCCGAGCAGGATCCGGTCCCAGGACTGCGAGATCTGACCCGCGAACTGGGTCCATTCGGAGGTGCGTGCGGAGATATCGATGAGCAGCACGCCCGCGCACGCCAACGCCGTGATGGCTCCGACGATCAGGGCAGGGACCGTCAACCGGCTCGGCTGCTTCGCCCGGGTCCCGATCAGCCAATCGATCGCGATGATCACCCCCAGCACCAGCGCGGGCGGCTGGGACATGAACCCAAGGAAGAGCATCACCATGCTGATCACGAGACGCCAGACCGACCCGAGCGTCGTGGCTCGGAAGTAGAGCAGCAGGCCGAGGTTGTAGAACAGGCACTGCTGGGCGTAGAACCGCCCCGTCTGCGACATGTGCAGATGCCAGACCGAGATAGTGAGGAACGCCGCGAACCAGAGCGCCGCCTTCGTGCCGATCAGGCCCCGGCTCAGCCACCCAAACAGGAAGACGGTCACAACGCCCAGAATCGCGCTGGGCAGCCGCACGAGCGTGTGGGTCACGCCCAACGCCCGCCAGGTCTCCGGGTTGGTCGCCTGCTCGGACTCGGGAAGCACACCCGCGAGGCTGAGCGTGATCCATGTGGGGACGTAGCCGAACTGCTTGGTGAGATTGCCCGCCTCGCCGAGTCGCGAGGTGTGCATGACGCTGTAGAGCTCATCGATCCAGAAGCTGGGGCGGTCGATCCAGAGCAGCCGCATCGCGAGCGCGACACCGGTCAGCCCGAGCAAGACCAGCCAGTACCATCGTGGAGCGGGTTCAGCGTTCACGGTTCGACCCCAAGCGCTGCCTTCGGTGTGTCAGGCAGCACGTCGGCCTGGGCCTCTCGGATCGGTGTGCGAGCGATGCCGAAGACGATCCCGCCGAGCACACCGTGAAGCAGGAACGTCGAGAACGCTAGCAGCGCGAGGGCAACCGCGTCGGCTTCGGCGACGCCGTACGCCCCGAGCAGCAGCGCGAAGATGCCCTCGCGGATCCCGATGCCGTTGATCGAGATCGGGACGAGCATCACGATCGTTGCCAGAGGGATCGCGAAGAAGTAGACCTGCAGGCCCAACTCGAGCCCGAGCGCACGCCCGATAAGCCAATGCATCAGCACCACGTTGCCGATCATCGCGAGCGAGATCAGCAACGCCCGCCCGAGCACACCCCAACGCCCCCGATACGGCGCGAAGCCCTGCTCCAGCTTGGCGGCGATCTTCCCGAAGGGCCCGGGCAGCCTGTTGAGCGTGCCGATCACCACGGATGCCAGCAGAGTGGTGGGCAGGAAGACAGCCAGCACGACCAGCGTCAGCCCCAAGGCCAACCCCCCGACGATCAGGTAAGTGACGTCGGGGAGCGTCGATGCTGAGAGCAGCGGCATCATGGCTGCCGCAAGCAGCACCTGCGCAAGCACCCCGACGACCCGATCCACGAGCAGCGACGCAACCGCGACTTCACGCGAGGCACCCGACTTCCACGCCGCGTAGACCCTTGCGAGGTCGCCCCCGACCGTACTGGGCAGGATCTGGTTGAAGAACACAGCCGTCATGCACGCGCGGTACAGGCGTCCGAACGGAACCCGCGCCCCGGCCGCCGCGAGCAGGCCCTTCCAGCGTGTCGAGGTGATCGCGTACCCGATGAAGGGCGTGAGCAGCGCGAGCCCGAGGAAGAGAGGATCGGCGCTGCTCATCCGAGCCCAGACCGCGCTCAGATCGGCTTGGTAGAGCACGAACGACAGCAGCGCAATCGAGATCACACCCTTGGCCGCGAACAGCAGTCGCTTCTTCAGACTCTTTGGACCGGGCTCGCTCACGACGCGGCCGCCTCTGCTGACTCACCACGGATCCGGATGACCTTCGCGGGCACGCCGCCCACGATCGCGAAGGGGGGCACGTCTTTGGTCACGACAGCGCCCGCGGCTACGATCGCGTCCCGGCCCACCTTCACCCCGTTCACGATGGTCGCGTTGGCGCCGATCCAGCAGTTGTCGCCGATCTCGAGGTGCAACCCCTCGATGTGCCCCTGCTCCGCGATGGAGACATCCGTGCGCGCGGTGTGGTACTGCCCGCCACCCAGGTAGACGTGCCCCGCGATCAGCACGTTCGAGCCGATGCGTACCGAGCCGCCGACCGAGGAGTGCACCGTGACGTTGGCGCCGAGCCCGCAGTTCGAGCCGATCGTGATGCTCCCGAGCTTGGCCGCGAGCTTGGTACCCATGCCGACCATCGTGGTATCACCGATCCGGATGCCCTCGGGCTCGTCGGTGATGGCGTCCAGGCAGCACTGGTCGTCGAGCACGACCGCGCGCCCGACGTGCACACGATGGGGCTGACGGAGGACGACGCTGCGTCCGAACACCGAGCCCCCGCCGCAGGAGCCGAGCAGCCCGGGCAGCAGCGCCTTGCGGAGGGCGAGCCCGAAGGCCCCAGGCACCGGAGACACCAGCATCTGGGTCAGCTCGAAGCGCAGCAGTGTCAGGAGCGACCGGGAGCCGACAATGGCGTCCTGGTACTTCCGCAGGGCCGAGCCGCCCTGGTCCGTGATGCCGTCCTTGATCGCGCCCATCGCTTGAGCTTACTCACGCACCTGTGCTGCCATGCGGATCGACGCATCGACTGCCCGCAGAGATTCCCCGTCGTCGAGGCCGAACCCGGCACCGATCGCGGGAGCGACCGCTCGGAGCCGATCGGGAGACGCGTACCACGCCGTCCGCCTCCGGCATACGTCATCGACGTTCCGGGGCGCCTCGTCCCGCACGATCTGGCGGACGATCGCCTCCGCAGCCTCCGATTCTGGGGGGCAGGTGAACCAGCCCGACCGGAGCACCGGGTCGCGCACAGGCCGGAGCGCCGACGCCGGCCCGGCGTCTGGGAACACCCGTCGGATCGCCCGCTCAGCGACGAGCCTCGCGGTGGTGTACTTCACCCCGGAGACCGAGTATGCCCCACCCAGCCCGCCCGAGGCCCCATGATCGACGAACACAGGGCGATCGTGTGGCGTCAGCTCTGGGCCCGCGGCAAGCGGGAGCAGCCCGCTCCAGACCGCCGAGATGCTCTCAGGATGCAGGTCGTCCCGCCCAAGACAACGGCTGGCGATCCCCAGCAGCCTCTCGACGCTCGCGCGGGTCGGGTGCGTGTGACCGTCGGCGGGCTCCTCCCATGTGCCGATCGCGAGCCCCGCGGGGCTCGGCACGATGAAGAGCATCCGCCCGTCCGCCTCGTCGGACTTCAGAGCGACCGCGTCGCCCAGCCTGGGCGGCACGTCCAGCAGCAGGTTGAACGCGCGCAGCGGCTCGAAGAGCGTCCCGTGATGCCCGCCGAGCATTGCAGCGATCGATCCGGACGCTGGCCCGGCGCAGTTGAGCACCCGGCGTGTCCGGAGTTGGACTTCCCGTCCTTCTCCTGTACGACAGACCACTCGCACCGTCTCGGAGTCTTCCCGCCTTGCGGATTCCATCGCGAGGCCCGCGATCGCCCGGGCGCCCATGCCGCACGCGAGGCGGAGCATCCCGATCAGGATGCGCTCGCTTGAGACCATCAGCCCGTCCTGCCAGCGCCCGACGCCCGCGACTCGACCGACATCCAGATCCGGCGCCGAGTTCCGGAGCACGTCGACACCGACGACACTCGCGCCCCCGAGCCGAGCGCACGACCCACCAAGCGCGCTGTTCAGTGTGTTGTTCATCGCCGCGGCAACGCGGAAGAGGCTCGGTCGCCTGGTCCCCTCGTTGGTCAGGGGCACCAGGCAGCTCAGCGGCTCGACCTGCTCCGGGAACATCTCCAGGAACCACCGACGCTCGCGCACCGATTCCTTGAACCTAGCGAGGTCGAGCGATTGGAGATACCGGAGCCCCCCGTGCACGATCCGGTGGCTCGACCAGCTCACCCCACCCCCGAAGTCGTCCTTCTCGATGAGGATTGCGCTGAGCCCGCGACGCGAGGCCTCGAGCAACGCGGCGACCCCATAGATCCCCCCCCCGATCACGACCAGATCGTGCAGCGCGGATTCGGCTTCGTCGATGGAGCCCCGGATCGGCCCCGGCTCGGCGGGCTCAGGCGTGATCGGAGGCATGCGAGCGGTCCCCCATGCGGATGATCTCGCGCACACGGAACGGGCGCTTGCCCTGGCTCTCGTGGTAGATCCGCACCAGCAGCTCGCTGATCACGCCGAACAGAACGATCTGCACCGTGATGCCGATCAGGATCAGTCCGAGGTGCATGAGCGGGTTGCCCGTGAGCGTGGGGGGCGGATCATTGCCAAACCACAACACGTTGAAACGCTGGAGGCCCGCAATCACAAACATCGCGGTCGCCGCCAGGATCGTCGCGAACGCAACCTTGGCGAAGAAGTACAGCGGCTTGCCGAGGTAATCGTTGAGGAACTTGACCGTGACAAGGTCCAGGAGCACCTTGATCGTGCGCACCAAGCCGTAGTTGCTGGTCCCGTGGATCCGGGCGCGGTGGTTCACGGCCATCTCTGCGATGCGTGCGCCCTTCCAGACACAGAGTGCAGGCAGGAACCGGTGCATCTCGCCGTAGAGCGACACGTCCTCGAGCGCCTCTCGCTTGTAGACCTTCATCGCGCACCCGAAGTCCTGGATGGGCGTCCAGGTGAACTTCGAGATGAGCCGGTTCGCGATGCGCGAGGGCAACTTCCTGGACAGCAGCTTGTCCTGACGGTTCTTGCGCCACCCGCTGATCAGGTCGTAGCCCTCGTCGAGCTTGGCGATCATCGCGGGGATGTCGTGCGGGTCATTTTGCAGGTCGCCGTCCATGGTGGCGATGAGCCGCCCGCTGGCGCGCTCGAAGCCCGCAGCGAGGCCGGCGGTCTGCCCCGAGTTCTTGCGAAGGGTGACGAAGATCAGTCGCGGATCGCCCGAGAAAGCCTCGATCGCGCGCTGCACGGTCTTGTCGGTGCTCCCATCGTCGACGAGGATGCACTCCCACGTCAGGTCCGTCGCTTCGAGGACCTCGCGGATCTCCTCATAGAGCGGGACGACGTTGTCCTCCTCGTTGCGCATCGGGATGACGACACTGAGGTCGACCGGATCGGTGACGACCGCCATCGGCGCCACGGTGCCGTGATTCCCGGGGGGCAGCGGCGTCTCACGGATGATGGTTGCTGCAACGGCCTCGGACACACGGCGCTCCCGCTCTGACGATCGTGCGCCGGCCCGGAGAGTCACGGGTCGCGCACGGTGATCCTAGCGGTCATCGGCCGCCGGCTCCGCGGGCTTCGTGTCGACCCGCTGTTTCCTGGCCTGAATCAGGGAAAGGCAGCGGAGCAGGTGGCGTCGGTCCGCCTCCGATTTGGCCGCCGGGACCGGGGAGGAGGCCGCGGCTTCGGACCTCGACTGGGCCCGGTCGCGCGAGCGGTCGCGGCCGTAGACCGTCCGGGGCCTGGGTGGGGCAGCCTGGGCCCGGTCGTCGTCGCGGTCGCGGATCACGATCACCCCGTGGTGGATCCCATGTCGACCGATGCGAGCAGACCGGCAGAACTTCCCGTGCCGGACCACAGGCGACGACGCCAGCGGGGCCCGGAACCCGCGGTCGGTCAGCGTGATGCGGATCGGTTGGGAGCTGAACCGCACCGCGTGCGTGGGCTGCACGTTGCGGGTGACGTACTCGACCTGCTGGGCCGACGCTCCCGAGGCTACCACCGCGAGCGTCCCGATCAGAAATCGCTTCAGTATCTGTGTCATATCCAGCCCTCCGGCCTCTGCAGAGTCTACCGCACGGTACGGGGCTGGTGTGACACAAGTTCTTGTCAGGCGTGCGGTTCCGTCATCGATCGCGGATCGAGCAGCCGCTCCAGCTCGTCGGCGGGCAGCAGGTTCTGCTCCAGAGCCAACTCGCGGATGGTCTTTCCGGACTCGAAAGCGGCGTAGGCGAGCTTGGCCGAGGCGTCGTAGCCGATCACGGGCACGAGTGAGGTGCACATCGCCAGCGATCCCTCGATCAGGGCTTGGCACCGCTCTCGGTCGGGCTCGAGGCCGTCTACCAGCTTCGTCCGGAAGGTCTCGCAAGCCTGGGTCAGCAGGCCCGCAGAGTCGAGCAGGTTGGCGGCCATCATCGGCATCGCGACGTTCAGGTCGAGGATCGAGCCCACCCCGCCGAAGCCGCCGAGGGAGACCGCCTGGTCGTTCCCGGCGACCTGGCAGGCCACCATGATGACCGCCTCGCAGATCACTGGGTTGACCTTTCCGGGCATGATCGAGGAGCCGGGCTGGACCGCGGGGAGCTTCAGCTCGCCGATCCCGCACCGGGGGCCCGAGCCGAGCCAGCGGATGTCGTTGGCGATCTTGCTCATGCTGACCGCGAGGGTTCGCAGATGGCCCGACGCCTCGACGTACGCGTCCTTGGCGTGCTGGGCCTCGAAGTGGTCGGAGGCTTCGCGGAAGGCAAGCCTGGTGCGCTGGGCAAGGGCCTTTGCGACCCGAGTTCCGAATTCGGGGTGCGTGTTGATGCCTGTGCCGACCGCCGTGCCTCCGAGTGGGAGCTCGGAGAGCGTCTCGATGGCGCGCCGGAGTCGTTGCTGCCCTTGCCTGAGCTGGGCCGCGTAGCCGCTGAACTCCTGCCCGAGCCGGATCGGTGTCGCGTCCTGCAGATGAGTGCGCCCGATCTTGACGACGTCGTCCCACGCCTTTGCCTTCGCTTCGAGCGAGGCCGCGAGGCGATCCACAGCAGGCATCAGTTCCTCGCTAAAGGCCCGGACGCCCGCGATGTGCATCGCGGTCGGGAAGGTGTCGTTGGATGACTGACCCATGTTGACGTGGTCGTTGGGGTGTACGCCGCCTGAGCCGCCCTCGCTTGGGTCCTTGTACCAGGCCGGATCCTTCGATCGCCCGATCGGCTCGCCGTGCGCGAGGCAGGCGAGGTTGGCGACGACCTCGTTGGCGTTCATGTTGGTGCTGGTGCCCGAGCCGGTCTGGAAGATGTCGACCGGGAAATGGAGGGCGAGCCCGCCTTGGTCAGGCAGGCCTGCCTCGATTTGGGCGCAGGCGGCCTCGATGTCGGTCGCCCGGCGCTCGTCGAGCAGGCCCAAGTCCCGGTTTACGGCCGCGCAGCTGGCTTTGAGCACCGCGTACGCCCGGATCACCGCCTCGGGGACAGTGCGCCCCGAGATCGGGAAGTTGAGCACCGCCCGCTGCGTGCTCGCGCCATACAGCGCCGTTGCCGGCACCGGCATCTCGCCCATCGAGTCCTTCTCGATCCGTGTCTGCTGCTCGCTCATGCTGGTCTCCCGTGGAACCCGCGGCGGTGCCGCCCGTCTGGAAGGTATGGTTCCTGCGGGAGGAAGTCACCATGAAACCACTCGTTGCTGGACTCGCCGCGTGCTGCTTCGCATCGATTTTGACTGGCTCGGCCCCCGCCCAGCCCGAGTCGTCGCCCGTGATCACCCGCAGCGAGCCTCAGGATTGGCGGATGCTGGCCTCGGTGACGCTGGGGTCTCGGATCGACACCCCGGCCGAGGCGATGCTGTACGTGCCCCCGGACCAGCACACCACCCAGCCCGTGCAGCTCGCCGAGGACCCGATCCTGCGCCCGGACGGCGCGGTCGGGGCGTTCTCGGTGGAGGAGGCGACGGTGTACTTCCCGGTTGCGGGCAGCGCGGCGGGGTACGAGGTCGATCGGCTGAGCCTGAAGGCGGAGTTCCTGTACAAGGGGCAGCCGATCCCGATCCGCCCGTCGCTCTACGAGCGCGACGCCTCGGGCCAGCCTGTCCACTCGGGCGGGGCGTACGGCGTGTGGAGCTTCGGGCCCGCGGCCGAGTTCGTTGGCAATGTCGTTCTGCAGTTCGAGTTCGAGGCCCGGTCATGGAACACCCGGCTCGATGAGGACGCCGCCCGGGCGGTCGCGTGGCCGAAGGGCGACTGGCCCGCCGAGGCTGCGTCGAGCTTCGCCCCGATGCTGTTCATCGACTACGGGTACGACGACACGTACGACACCGCCTCGCTGAAGCGGCTCGTGAAGGAATGGACCGGAGACCAGCCCAAGTCGCAGCCCCCGTTCGTCCTGGCCAAGTGGCTCGCGGGCCAGGTCGCGCAGCGGTTCCAGCCCGACGGCCAGCTTGCAGCGCCGGACACGATCGCGGCGAACTCCGTGCAGGCTGGCCGCTCGCTCGGCGCGATGCAGGCGGTCAATGTGTTCGGTGCGCAGTTTGCCGCGGAAGAGATGACGGGCTCACCCGTCGACATGGTTCTTCTGCTGACGGCGCTGTACCGCGAAGCGGGGTTGCCCGCCCGACCCGTGGTGGGGTACGTCGCGGGCGAGGCCGGCGGCGCAGCCGGCTTTGGGGGCCGGAGCGATCAGCCCGAGATCGGCCCGTACGCGTGGGTAGAGTTCGCGCTCTATGACGAAACCAAGCCATCGCTCGGGAACTCCCTGACCTGGGTGCCTGTGGACATTCTCGCAATGCGAGCGGGCAACGTGGGACGCCGCCCGTTCGACCAGCACTGGGACGGGTTCGGCAGCGGCGAGTACTTCAACCAACTCGTCCCGATCGCGTACCACCTGCACCCGCACAACCTGCCCGCGGTCTCGTACGGCCAGGGCCAGATCTCGGGAGCCCGTGCCCGCGCGATGGGCGGCGTGCGGCTCATCCCCCTGCCCTCACTCTGGGGCTGGAACCTCGTGCCGTTTACCCCCATCTGCCAGCACCAGACGATGAGCCTGAGCGCGACGACGCCGAGCCGGAGTGCCGAGGACGTGCGCCGTGAGAGGCGGGGCGGCGGGCGATAGCTCGGCCGCAAACGAGCTCTCTGAACGTGTGATGGCCCAGCGTCCTGACGCACCACGGGAACCGGTGTGCCCCTCGTTCGTCTGGGTCTGTTGACAGAAAGGGCTTGAGCACCACCGACAGGAGGTTCGTCCACGTGAGCACCCGCATTGCGATCGCCTGTTCCGCCGTGCTGGCCCTGATCTTCGGGGCCTGGGCCTCGGGGCAGAGCGAATCGGACGGACCGTACATCCAACGCCTCGACCCCCGCGAGTGGCGCCTGACCGCGAATGTCACGCTGATGATCGATGGGCAGTCGAGTTCGCCTTGGCTCCACCTCAGCAACCAGCCGATCAACTGGATCCAGACGAACCAGAACGCTCACACTTTCCCGGTCGAGCAGGGGGCGCTGTACTGGCCGCTGGCGGGTCGCGGGGCGTCGTACGAGGTCGACCGGACCTCGGCGCAGGCGAAGCTGTTCAGCGATGGCTGGCAGGTGCCGTTGACACGTGCCATCCGAGACTCGGACAGTGACGGCTCGCCTCTGCACTCCGGCGGGGCGTACGGCGTGTGGGGGTTCGGCCCGCACAACGCGATCAACAAGGACATCCGGATGGAGTTCTCGTTCGAGGGGACGACCTGGAACACCCGGTTCGATGAGGCCCGGGCGCGAGAGGTTGCGTGGCCGACGGGCGACTGGCCAGCCGAGGCGGCGTCGACGTTCGACGACATGCTCTTCATCGACCGGGGGTTCGCGGGCCCGTACCAATCTGGCCTCGCCGCAGCGCTTGCGGAGGAATACACCGCCGGTCGGGCCCAGTCGCAGCCCCCGGTCGTTGCCGCCAAGTGGATCGCCGGGCAGTTGATTCAGGACATCCAGCCCGACGGCATGCCCGTGTTCCTCAGTGGAGTGATTCCGATCAAGGATCGGTCTCAGATCCGCCCGGATCACATGCAGGCGCTCAGGCTGGAGGGGACCGACCGGGTCGCGCTGGACATGCAGGGCTCTCCGCTCGACCTCGCGCTGCTGCTCACAGCGGTCTACCGCGAGATCGGCCTGCCCGCTCGCGTCGTGATCGGCTATGTCGCGGGCCCGAGGGGCGGGCTCGCAGACCGCTACCGCGATGCGGAAAAGCCCGAGTACGGCGTCTACCCCTGGGTCGAGTTCGCGCTCTACGACGAACGCGAGGGGGCGATCGGCGATTCGCTGACGTGGATCCCTGTCGACATCGTCTCGATGTACCAGAACAACGTCGGGCGCCGCCCGTTCGAGCAGCCCTGGGAGGGCTTCGGAACGAGCGATCTGCTCAGCGAGGTCATCCCGATCGGCTACCACCTGCACCCGCACGACCTCCCCGCGTTCTCGTACGGGCGGTCACCCTGGCCCATTTACCAGGACCCGTGCAGGGTCATCTACGAGCCGCTGCCCGCGCTGTGGGGCTGGCACATCGTCCCGGCGATGCCGTGCCATGCGCGCCAGGCGGTAACCTTTGCAGCCACGACACCGAGCCGGACGGCGGATGACCAGAGGACAACCGGCCGCTAGTCCCAGCCCGTCCAACTGGGCGTGGGCAGGAACGTGTAGTCGCGCGTGGTTGGCGATCGGTCCTCTGGCACGGGCAGGCGGAGTTCGGTGTGCCCGTCGACGAACAGCGCGTTCGCGCTGACCTCGCCGCGGCGACCTCCGGGAAACCAGAGCATCTCTCGATCACCGCCGTCGTCGTAGTTGTAGAGCGTGTGTGTGCCGATCATCACCGTCTTGGTTGTGTCGGCTACGACGGGCATCCGCCCTCCGGTTGGCGGCACGAGCGTCGGGAGCACGTCGGCGGATGGATCGGTGTCCGGGGCGTGGTCGTTGAGCGTGTAGCTCGCCCCGACGAGATCGTACATCGAATCGGTCGATTCGAAGCCCGGGATGGGCACGCCCGTACGCCCGGCACCTCGGTCGAGGGGTGATTCGAACGCCGGGACCTCCTGCACCCGGTCGGCGAGATCTGGGACCGCGTCCTCGACCCCGACGTACGCGTTCAGCGGTCGTCGCTCGGCGCCGTACTCGTTGATCCCGAAGAACGGGAGCTGGCCCTTCTTGCCCGCGAACAGCGAGCCGATGGGGGTCGGGTTGGGGCCGCCCGTGTCGATGAGCACCTGGGGGAGGGCGTCGCGGTGATCGATCAGGTACTGCGTCGTGCCAACACCGATCTGCTGCAGGCGCGCACCGCAGGACAGCACCTTCGCGGAGAGCCGGGCCGACCCGAGCGCGGGAAGCAGGATGCCGATCAGCAACGCGATGATCGCGATGACGACGAGCAGCTCGATGAGTGTGAACGCTGGCAGTCCTTTGCGCATGCCCGCAGGGTACCCCCGAGTACCGGTCCCGTTGCCTCAGGCGTCGGGGCCGGTGGGCTCGCCGCTGATCGGATTGTTGAAGTGGGAGTCCTGAATCGGGACGACGACCTCGAGCACGTGCTGCAGCACCGAGGCGGGCGAACCCACGGCATCGACCTCGTGGATGATCGACGAGGAGTAGTGCTCGAGCACCGGCGCTGTTTCCTGTTCATACACACGCCAGCGGTTGCGGATCACGTTTTCCTTCGCGTCGTCGACGCGGTTTTCTTTGAGCGCCCGGCGCGTGAGCCGCTTGATCATGGCTTCCTTGTCCGGGCAGACCAGGTGAATCACACCGAGCACGTTGACGTGCTCGTCCATGAGCTTGGCCTGCTCGACGTTGCGGGGGATGCCGTCGAGGATCAGAAGATCGTCGTGAGGCTTGAACAGGCTGAGCGTGGTCTGTGCTGCGACGTTGCGGACCCACATGGTGACCGTGACGTCGTCGGGCACGAGTTCGCCCTTGGACGAGTACTCGTAGAAGGTCTGTCCGAGCTCGGAGTGGATGTCGAGCGAGCGGAAGACCTCGCCGCACGAGAGGTGGAAGAAACCCGGGATGCGTCCGAGGATGGCACCCTGGGTGCCTTTGCCTGCGCCGGGCGCGCCGAACAGCAGCACGGACTGGTACTTCTCGTGGGGTTCGTAATCAGGCATCGTGCTGTTCTCCTGCCAGCCGATCGGCTGTCGGTTCCGGTCTGAACCGTACCCCCGAGCATCGGCTTTGCCCATTGCTGTATACAGCGAATCCGACATCGGCATGAAAAAACCGCCCGGCTCAGGGGCCGGGCGGCGGGTGGGCGTGGGATGCGTCGTCCGATCAGGTGCCGGCCGCGATGACTTCCTTCTGCAGGCTCGGCGGCATCGGGCGGTAGGCCAGGAACTCCATGGAGCTCGCGGCACGTCCCTGCGAGATGCCGCGGAGGGTCGTGGTGTAGCCGAACATCTCCGAGAGCGGCACCTCGGCGGTGATCGCCTTGACGTGCCCACGGTCCTCGGTGTCGCTGATCATGCCGCGACGGCTCGACAGGTCGCCCGTCACGTTGCCCAGGTAGTCCTCGGGCGTGATGATCACGACCTTCATGATCGGCTCGAGCAGCACGCTGCCCGCCTTGGTGACGGCCTCACGCAGCGCGAGACGCCCGGCCTGTTCGAACGCGACCTGCGACGAGTCGACCTCGTGGTACGAGCCATCGATGAGCTCGGCGCAGATGTTGATCAGCGGGTAGCTGGCCGAGACGCCGCTCTTGGCGGTCTCGCGGATGCCCGCTTCGACGGAGGGGATGAACTCCTTGGGGATCTTGCCGCCGACGATCGAGTTCTTGAAGGCGATGTTGTCGTCGAACTTCAGGCCCTCTTCCTCGGCCTGCTCGGGCGTCATGGGCTTGAGGTTGATGACGCAGTGCCCGAACTGGCCTCGGCCGCCGGTCTGCTTCTTGAACTTGCCCTCGATCTTGGCGGCCTCGCCGCTGATCGCCTCGCGGTACGACACGCGGGGCTTGCCGACCTCGACACCGATCTTCATGTCGCGCACGAGGCGGTTCTTGATGATCTCGAGGTGGAGCTCGCCCATGCCCGCGATGATGGTCTGACCCGTTTCATCGTCGTAGTGGCTCTGGAACGAGGGATCCTCGCGCCGGATGGTGACGAGCGCCTCGCCCAGTTTGCGGTTGTCGTCGGCTGAGTTTGGCTCGATCGACATGCTGATCACGGGATCCGGGAAGTCCATCCGCTCGAGGATGATCGGCTGGTCCGGGTCGCAGAGCGAGTCGCCCGTGATCGAGTCCTTGATGCCCACGACCGCGACGATGTTGCCAGCGCCGACTTCTTCGAGCGCCTGACGGTCCTTGGCGTGCATCTCGAAGATGCGGCTGATGTTCTCCTTCTTCCCGTTGCCCGGGTTCAGCACGCGGCTGCCCTTGGTCAGCTTGCCCGAGTAGATCCGCATGTAGGTCAGATCGCCGTGGGCGTCGTTGACGACCTTGAAGACCAGGGCGCTGAAGCCCGCATCGTCGGAGTGCGGGCGGCTGAGCTTCTCGTCGGGGTCGCGGGGGTTCTCGCCCTGGACCTCCGGGACCTCGTTGGGGCTGGGCAGGAAGTCGATGACGCCGTCGATCAGGCGCTGCACGCCCACGTTCTTCAGGGCCGAGCCGCAGAAGACCGGGTTGCACTCGAGGGCGATCGTGCCCTTGCGGATCGCGGCCTTGATCTGCTCAACGGTGATCGAGTCCTCGTCCTCGAGGTACTGCTCCATCAGGTTGTCATCGAGGGCGACCGCCGACTCGATGAGCTCGTGGCGCCACTTCTGGACGCGCTCCATCTGGTCGTCGGGGATGTCCTTCTCGGTGACCTTGGCGCCCATCGACTCGACGTCGAAGTAGTACGCCTTCATGCCCAGCAGATCGATGATGCCCTCGAGCTCGTTGCCGTGCCCGATGGGCAGTTGCACCGCGATCGGGTTCGCACCGAGTCGCTTCTTGATCGAGTTGAAGCTGTACTCGAAGTCGGCGCCGAGCTTGTCCATCTTGTTGATGAAGCACATGCGGGGCACTTCGTAGCGGTCGGCCTGACGCCAGACGGTCTCGGACTGCGCCTCGACGCCCTCCTTGCCGTCGAAGACCGCGACCGCGCCGTCGAGCACGCGGAGCGAACGCTCGACCTCGATGGTGAAGTCGACGTGGCCAGGGGTGTCGATCAGGTTGATCTTGTAGTCGATGCCGTCCTTGGTCCAGGGGCAGGTGGTCGCGGCGGACTGGATGGTGATGCCTCGCTCTTGCTCTTCCTGGAGGAAGTCCATCGTGGCGGTGCCCTCGTGGACCTCGCCCAGCTTGTAGTTCTTCCCGGTGTAGTAGAGGATGCGCTCGGTCACCGTGGTTTTGCCCGCGTCGATGTGGGCGGCGATGCCGATGTTTCGTACGTGTGAGAGGTCGGTGGGCATGGCAATCGGTCCTTACGCGGCCGGTCCGTCCGGCCTGGGTGTGCTGCTCTTTGATCGATCACGCCGGGCTCGCTGGAACCCGAGGCGGTCGGTGCAAACTCGGTGGATGTCGTATCGGGTCGCGAAGACCCGTGATGTGCGTGGGAATTGAGGGAAGCGAGGGCGGAAGCCGGGCTCAGGAGCGGGCCGTGGGTGTGTCGTCGTCGTCGCTTTCCATCAGCAGAGCCTCGCAGCTGGGGCCCGGAGCCGGTCTAACTCTGGGCCCAATCTCGCGTTCGAAGAATCGTAGGCACGGTGCGGAGGCCGTCAAGACCCTGGTGGGGCGGGCTTGACGAGGTCTTCAAGCCTCTGGCGTCGGTCGTCGGGCAGCCCTGCCAAGGGATCGAGCCGGTAGTTGTCGTGCCGGCGGAGTGCCTCGGTGGCCCAGCGGAGGGCCTCGTCCTGTGTGCCGTACTCCAGCTCGAGCTCGGCGAGGAGCCCGGGGAAGTGCGGGCTCCGTGGATCGAGCGCCGAGGCCTGGGTCCACGCCTCACGGGCCTGTGCAACCCAGGTTTCGGCATCCGCCTGCGTCGGCGCGAGGGCGAGCGCGATACGGCCCAGCCGCCCGAGTGTGCGTGCGGTCGGCTCGGTCTCCACAGCGGATTGGGCGGCCTGCCACGCCTCGGGTGTCGGGCCACGGACGCTCAGGCGGAGATCGGACACCGCGAGCCACGCTCGCGGGTCACGAGGCATCGCGGCCGCGGCCGCTTGCAGCTCAGCATCGATCTCGTGCGCCTGCTCGGTGAGGAGTCGCTCGAACTGCTGGCGGTCGAACGACGTCCAGCTCTGAGCTCGTTCCGACTCGACCGCCACGGTCTGGGCGGCGTCGAACGCACGGCGTAGCGGGGCTTCCCATTGCCACGACTTCCAGCCGAACCAGATCAGGGCGATCGCGCACGCCACGCCGAGCAGGCCGAGCCATCGGCTCCGTCCCCCCGGGCCGATCTGCGGAGCCGAGAGCCCGAACACGAGCATGGCCAGCGGGATGGACCCGGGATGGAACAGCACCATGTCGAGCTGCGCGTGTGTGAGCAGTACGAGCGAGAGAACCCCGAGCGTGGCCCTGCCCGGGCGAAGCGTCCAGACACACGCCGCCGCCAGCACGCCGAGCCCGAGCCCGGCGAGGCGGACCAGCGCGAGCTCGATGGGCGTCGCCTCGGCTTCGAGGTACGCGTTGAGCACGACCGGGAGCGTCAGGATCACGCCCAGGCTCAGAACGGCGGGGCGTGCGGGCGGTCCGATCTTCGGGAACCCCGCGGCACTCCGAAGCAAGCCCGCGCTGCCCCAGACTGCGACTGCACAGGCCGCAACGAGCGGCACACCAACGACACCCAGCATCGCGAACCAGTCTGCGAGTGAGTTGTGTGCGCTGGTGACTGTTTCTGGCGCGATCGCAGGTTTCGTCAACGCGTACGCGGAGCGGAATCCGTCGGGACCAACGCCCCAGGGGAGGTGCCCGGCGCTGATCTCGACCGCAGTCTCGAGGTAGAACCAGCGGAAGAGGAGCGAGAGCTCGCCTTCGGATGGCAGCAAGAGCCCGCGCCCCGCGACTGCGGCAAGTGGGAGAAGCCAGACACCGATGCCAAGCAGCATGGATCCTCGCGCCGTCAACATCTGGGCGATGCCAAAGGCCAGCGAGGCTGCGAGCAGGATGGCGACGCCAGCCTTGGATCCGGTTGCCAGCACGCCTGCGACGCAGAGCAGCCCCAGCAGCGTCACACAACGCCACGCCCAAGTGCGCGCGTGGGAGCGGCGCTGCCAGGCGATCGCGCCGCATGCCGCGGCACCCGCGACGAGATAGGCGGCGAGCACGTTCGCGAGCCCAAACCAGCCAGTGATGTCGGGCTGGCGGAGGCGGCGCTCGAACTGCAACGCGGCTGCCGACCCGGGCTCGTAGCCACGCGATGCGAGTGCGCCTTCTGGGTCGAGATCAAAGCTGGCGACGACGGCGGGGTGCTCGACCAGCAGCTGGCCGGCGCTCTTGGCGAGGAGCACACAGAAATAGCCGATCACGACCGCAACGGCGGCCCGCCTGAGGGACGGTCGCGGCGCGATCACGCACCCGCCCGCGAACGCGACACACCCTGCCGCCCAGGCTCCCGCGATCGGCAGCGGCTCTGCGTCGCCCGCGTCGATCAGCAGCGTGCGCACAACCAGCCCGATGCCACCCAGCAGCGCGATTGCGCCGACCCACCCGCACCGGTGGCGCGCCAGCACGATCAGCAGCCCGGCACCGATCGCCGCGAGCGCGTCGAGCACAAGGCCCGCGGTCGGGCCCAGACCCGTGATCGCAGTGACCGTCGTCAGCGGGTTGGCGTCCCATCCAGGAAAGGGCTCGAAGGCCGCGGTCGCCTTTGCGAGCACCGACACCAACAGCACGCCCAGGCAGACCTGGATCAACCGCGCGCGGCTCACGGCTCCCTCCAGGGCAGGCCCCGCTCCACGATCGCGAGCAGGCCCAGCGCGACCGCTGTCTGGAGGCCCACCAGGAGCGATTGCATCGGTGTGCCGTTCGCGACGACCAACGCGCCCAGCCCAGCGATCAGCGCCAGCGACCAGACCGCGACCGCGACCGCGGGGCGGCTCAGCCCCCTTCCCTCGAACCTGTGCGAGAGGTGCTGAAGGTCGCCCACGAACGGCGAACGCCCCTGACGGAGCCGGATGATGATGACGCTTACCATGTCGTAGAGCGGCACGGCCAGCAGGACCAGGGGGATCACCATCCGATCCCAGCGGGGCTCCGCGGAATCGGAGTCGACGTAGGTGAGGCGCGTCGTGAGAAACGCCAGCCCGAACCCGAGCACGAGCGAGCCGCCGTCACCCATGAAGATCCGGGCACGCGGGAAGTTGTGGGGGAGGAAGCCGAGCGTGGCGCCGAACAGGCAGGCGCCTGCACCCGCGACCAGCCACTGGCCCTGCACCGCTGCGACGCCGGTCGTCGCCGCTGCGATCACGGCGGCGGTACCCCCGGCGAGCCCGTCCATGTTGTCCATGAAGTTCATGGCGTTCATCACCGCGGCAAACCAGACCGCGGTCAGCGCGACGGAAAGCCATGCGCCACCGACATGGGCGTCGAGCGCCGTCAGCACGCGCGTGCCGCTGAGCCATGCGACCAAGGCGGGCACGACGAACATCAGCACGAGCTTCGGGGCCCAGGGCAGAGGCCTGCGATCGTCGAGCAGCCCCAGCCCGTGGACTGCCAGCAGCCCGATCAGGGCGACCAGCGCGGGGCGCCACTCGTCGGCCACGCCCGATGCGAGATCGTCCGGGAGCATGTTGGGCGGTGCCAGGCGCATCGCCGAGAACACGAACGCGGCGATCAGGGGCACGATCAGCCCCGCGACGATGCCGATTCCGCCGATGTTCGGAATGCGCCGAGGCGTTGCCTTGACCTGTCCTTCCACGCCCTCACCGTCCAGCGCGCCGACCCGCGCACCGATGCGGGTCAGCCCCGCCGTCACGGCGAACGAGACCGCGAATCCCATTGCGACGAGGAGCAGCACCGGCGCGAGCGTCACTCGGCATCTCCTCGGATCGTGAGCCAAGGCAGGTAGGCCGCGGAGAGCAGCACCGCGGCGCTCAGCCCGAGCAGCGGGAGCCTGGGGAGCGGCCAAGCACCCAGGAACGCGGCCGGCGGCGACTCGCGGCCGACGTACATGTAGTTGGCGTCCAACGCCAGATTCACCGGGACCATCAGCAGACCGTATCCGATGGTGACCGCGATCGCGACCGCGAGGTCACGGGGCGTCGGGCGGTAGCCTTCTACCAGCACCAGGTACGCCGCGCCCCCGACCACCACCCAGTGACTGACCCAGAACGACCAGAACTCCATCGTCGCCGGGCCTGCGGTGAGCACCGGGATGATGAACGCGAGGCTTGAGAGTCCGATGCCCCAGAAGTAGAGGAGCGTCCGCAGCGGGCGGGCGGGGAGCAGGAAGGCCGCAGTTGCGACCACCCCGGCGATGTCGCACAGGTGCAGCGGGAGCGCTGAGTCGAGCTCGCCCCGATACCCGATCCAGTAGCTGTTGTGCGCGATCTGCACCGCCGCGATGCCGAGCCCCAGCCTGAATCGGAACCGTGCCCGCGCCGGTTCCGGGAGCCGTCGTGCGATGCGGATCAGCCAGGCGGTCGCGGCGATGCATACGAGGACGACAACCGCGTGCATGGGCGAGAACTTGCTGAACTCGTCTGGGTTCACCCGGTGCTCGATTCGTGCTCGTGACGGAGCTGCCCGCAGGCCGCCGCGATGTCGCGTCCCCGGCTCGCGCGGATGTGCGCGTTCAGCCCGCGGTCACGCAGGATCTCCTGGAACCGGCGGACGTCATCGTCCCGGGGCCTTCGGAAGGGCAGCCCCTCGACCTCGTTGTAGCGGATGAGGTTGATGTTGGCCCGGATGCTCTGGGCGATCTCTGCCAGACGCCTGGCCTGATCGGGCGAGTCGTTCGTCCCGCCCAGCAGCGTGTACTCGAGCGTGATCTCCCGCCCGGTCTTGTCGAACCACGCGGAGCATGCGCTCAGCAGTTCGTCGATGGTGGTGTACTCCGCCCAGGGGATCAGGTCGCGTCGCAGCTGATCGCTCGGGGCGTGCAGAGAGAGCGCCAGCGTGACGGGCAGCTCGAACTCGTCGGCCAGCCTGCGGATGTACTTCGGAAGACCCACGGTCGAGACCGTGATCTTGCGGGCGCCGATCCCCATGCCCCAGGGCTTCGGTGTCGCGAGCACGCGGATCGCGTCGGTGACCGCGCCGAAGTTGCTCAGCGGCTCGCCCATGCCCATGAAGACGACGTTCGAGACGCGGCCCACGCCCGGCAGGCGGTCGAGCCGCCAGACCTGCTCGACGATGCGCCCCGCGGACAGGTTGCCGTCGAGCCCCGAGAGGCCCGACGCGCAGAAGCGGCACCCGACCGGGCAGCCGACCTGGCTCGAGATGCACGCCGTCCGACGGTTCGATGCGGGATCGAGCGCCGGGATCATCACGCACTCGGTCTGGCGATCGACACGCCCCGCGTCGCCCAGGATCGGCAGGGACGAGCCCTCGGAACCCTCGTCGTCCCACTCGACGAGCAGCTTCTGCGTGCCGTCGGTCGCGCGTTGGTGGCTGAGCGTCCGCCCCGTGAGGAGGTCGAGACCGCTCGCGGCGGCTTTGCGGTCACGCGCCGACAGGTTCGTCCATCGCGTCGGATCCGGCTCGGCGTGTTCGAACACCCACGAAGCGATCTGCTCCGCTCGGAACCTGGGCATGGATCGGTCGGCGCACCAGGCCTCGAGAGCCTCTCGGCCCATCGAGAAGACGTGATGCTCCGGGTTCCACACGCGCGTGCTCCCGTCGATGGATGCTCAGATCGAGGTGGGCGGCTCGCTCCGGGCCGACACCGTCAGGGGGACCGAGCCGTACAGCTCGGCGTCGATCTCGGAAGAACGGATCACGATGCTCTCGGACATGACCTCGTCCGGGCGTTCGCGGATGATCCGGCGGAGTGCGCCGGGCAAAGCGAACTCGACATCCTCGTCGATCACGTCCCACCGCTCGAGCTGGCCCCCGTACGTGCTGAGCAGCTCTCGGCAGACGCCCGCGACGAGGTCTTCCGGTGCGGAGGCCCCGGCAGTCACGAGCACCGACGACTCGCCTGCGCGGGGGAACCAGTTGTGATCGATCTCGGAGGCGTCGTCGATCAGGTGGGCGGGCGAACCAGCAGCCTCGGCGATCTCTGTCAGACGCACCGAGTTCGAGGAGTTCCGGCTCCCGACGACCAGCGTGACATCGACCTCGGGCGCGATCTGACGTACGGCGTGCTGGCGGTTCGTCGTGGCGTAGCAGATGGTCGAACTGCTGGGCTCGCGCAGCTTCGGGAAACGCTCGCGGAGTGCGTGCACGATCGCCGCCGCGTCGTCCGTGGAGAGAGTCGTCTGTGTGAGATACGTCAGCTTGCTCTCGTCCCGGACCTCGAGCGACGCGACCTGGTCGGCGGATTCGACCACGATGGTGTCCTCGGGCGCCTCCCCCCGTGTCCCGATGATCTCCTGGTGATCCGCGTGCCCGACCAGCAGGATCTGGTAGCCCTTCGCGGCCGAACGCGATGCTTCGGAGTGCACCTTCGTGACAAGCGGGCATGTCGCGTCGATCGAGGTCAGGCCCCTGCCTTGGGCTTCCTCACGCACGCTCGGCGGGATGCCGTGCGCGGAGAAGACAACTACAGCGCCGTCCGGTACGTCCGCGATCTGCTCCACAAAGCGGACCCCCTTGGCCTGGAAACGCTCGACCACATGGCGGTTGTGCACAATCTCGTGGTAGACGTAGACCTGACGGTCCGGGAAGAGGCTCACAACGCGGTCGACGACATCGATCGCCATGTGCACGCCGGCGCAGAAGCCGCGGGGGTTGGGCAAGATGACACGCATGCGGGCGGCTGTGACCTCCGGATACTCTACTGGTCAACCCAAGCTTAGCACCGGAGCCGGATCTGCCTGCCGAGATGACCCACAACGCGCACCCCGATCAACTCCCACTCGCGGCGAGGCGTGTGCCGCACGAGAACTTTCCCGTGCTGTCGGTCGCGGTTGCGCGTCGGCACCGGGCCGCGTTCGCAGCGGTCTACACCTTCTGCCGCATCTCGGACGATCTCGCCGACGACCCAACGCGCACGCCCGAGCAGCGCCTCGAAGCCCTGGCCCTCTGGCGGCAGGAGCTCGACCGGTGTTTCGCGGGCAGCCCCAGCCTGCCCGCGTACACGCGTCTCGCGGAAGCGGTTCGGGCTCACGATCTGCCGGCCGAGCCTTTCCACAGGCTGCTCGATGCCTTCGAGCAGGACCAACGCGTGACCCGGTACCGCACCTGGAGCGAGCTTGTTGGCTACGCCGAGCGCAGCGCGAACCCGGTCGGCGAGCTGGTGCTCCGGATCGGGGGGCACTCCCCCGCGGATGCGGCCTGGCCCGAGCTGATCGGGCTCAGTGATCGGGTCTGCACCGCTCTGCAGTTTGTGAACTTCTGGCAGGACGTTCGCCGCGACCTGCTCGGGCTTGATCGGATCTACCTGCCGCTGGACGAATCTGGGATCAACGCCGACGAGCTGCGTGCGATGGCGGGCGTTGCCCCGTCCGCGGAGCAACGGGATCGGTACGCGCGAATCCTCAGGCCTCTGGTCGAGCGAACCGACGCCCTCATGGAGTCCGCCGCCGAACTGCCCGCGCTCGCCGACCGCTCGCTCGCCAGGCCTCTGCGCTTGTTCCAACGCGCTGGCCTGCTCGTGTCGCGCCGCATCCGCTCCATCGGCTACGCCACGCTCTGGCAACGCCCGCGTGTTCCCCGCCTCTCGCTCGCGTGCATGGCGTGCGCGTCGCTCCTCGGGCCCGTTCGGGGGTCCGCGTGAGCCGCGATGCAAGCGGAAAGCTCGCCGATGCCTACGAGGCCTGTCGCGCCGTCACCGCCGCGAGGGCGCGCAGTTTTTATCTTGGTCTGCGCCTCGCCCCGGAGCCCGAGCGCTCGGCCCTGTACGCGCTGTACGCGTGGAACCGCAGGGGTGATGACATCGTCGATGCCGAGGGCTCGTCCTCGGCGGAACGGGCAGCACGCCTCGACGACTTCGAGCGTTGCACACGCGATGCGTTCGAGGGCAGCCCAACCCAAGGCGACCCGCTCTGGATCGCCTTTGCGGATCTGGTACGGCAGTATCCGATCGAGCGGCCCTGGCTCGAGAGCATGATCGCTGGGCTGCGCGCGGACCTGGATCCGGTTCCGCCGAGTGACCTCGCCGAACTCGATCGGTACTGCTCCCGCGTTGCCGGAAGCGTCGGACGGTGCTGCGTCGCGATCTGGGGGACACAGAACTCAGCGGACGACCACGCATCGGACCTCGCTGATGAGCTGGGGCGCGCGTTCCAGCTGACGAACATTCTCCGCGACATCGGCGAGGACGCACGGCTCACGCCTCCCAGGCGGTACGTGCCAGATTCGCTTCTCGGGTCGCACGGGCTTGATGAAGCAGCTCTCCTGGAGTGGGCGTCACCCCAGGCGTGCCGGGGGCTGGTGATGAGCCTCGTGGGCGAGGCGAGGCGGTCCTTCCGTGCGGGCGATGCGCTCGCACCGCTGATCCGCCCGAGATTCCGCCCGACGCTCTGGGCGATGCACCGCATGTACGAGCGCACGCTCGATCTGATCGAGGGCGATCCGCGCCGTGCAGTCCGTGCGCGGCACGTCCGCCCGGGCAAGGCGGTCACGCTCGCGATCGCGTGCCGGGCGTTCGCGATGTCCGCCTTGGCCTCCGGGGAACGCTGATGACGCGTCGCGTCGCAATCGTCGGTGGAGGGGTTGCCGGTATTGCTGCGGCGCTCAGGCTCACGGACGAAGGCATCCACGTCACGCTGCTGGAGCGTTCCAATCGTCTCGGCGGGCGGGCGGGTTCCTTCGAGGACACCACGCTCGATGAGGCCATTGACAACTGCCAGCACGTCGCCCTGGGTTGTTGCACGGCGTACCTTGGCCTGCTCGACAGACTGGGTGTCAGCGACCACATCGCCTGGACCTCGGCCTTTCACTACATCGAGCCGGACGGAGGGCGCTCGACGCTGCCCATCCCGGCATGGCCTGCGCCGCTGCACGGGCTTCCACTGCTCGCGAAGGCCCGTTTCCTAGGCGTCCCGGACCGGCTCGCGATCGCCCGCGCGATGGCTTCTCTGGTGCGCACGGACGCGTCGCGCTGGGCGGGACGGTCGTTCGCCGACTGGCTCGGACAGAGGCGTCAGCCCGAGCGGGCGGTGCGCCGATTCTGGACCCCGATCGTGGTCAGCGCGTGCAACGCCCGCCCCGAAGCCTGCGACGCCCCGGCGGCGATCAAGGTCTTCCGCGATGGGTTTCTCGCCTCGCACCGCGACGCGCGCATGGGGGTGCCGACCGTCCCCCTGGCGAGCCTCTACGAGCGCACGGGCGAGATCCTCCGTGAGCAAGGGGGCGAGCTTCGCCTGTCCGCGCACGTTACGGGCGTCGAGTCCGATGGCGTAACGCTCCGCTCGGGGGAGGTGCTCGATGCCGAAGCCGTCGTGCTCGCAACTCCCTTCAACGCGACCACCGACCTCTTGGAAGCGTCGTCCATCGATGCCGGCACGCTGCCCGAGCGTCTGCGTGGGCTCCGGCACAGCCCGATCGTCGCGGTGCATCTCGAGTACGCCCAGCCCGTGTCCGATCTGCCGCACGCGGTGCTGCTGGAGTCCGAGTTCGACTGGCTGTTCTTCAAGCAGGGCGGGCGGCGTGTCCATGCCGTCGCAAGCGCGGCCGATGCTCTCGTCGAACGCCCGGGCGAGGAACTCGTCGGGTCCGTTGTGCGCGATATCCGTGAGCGATTTCGAGTTGATGCCGAGCCGACGTGGGCCCGTGCGATCAAGGAGCGTCGCGCGACGTTCCTCGTCGAGCCGGGCGTGGAACGTCTCCGCCCGCGTGTTGACGAGTTCGCTCCAGGTTTCTGGGTCGCGGGTGACTACACGGCCTCGGGTTGGCCCGCAACGATGGAGGGCGCGGCACGCTCTGGGGTCTCTGCCGCAGAGAGCGTGATCGATCATCTCCATGCCTGATTTCGTACAGAATCCGAATGATTTGTCAAGCAATCGTGAGTCTCGCTGAGAAGGCTTTCCCGTTATCCCGGGAGGCTCGCTTTACACACTGTTTCAGCTATGATCGGGCGTTCATTTTCAGTTGATCCAGACCCACGGCACGGGATGACGCCAACGGGTACGCCGATTACGATGCGGCATCCGTGGTCGGTGTCACCGACCGCTCCCCGATGACATCGGGGGACACCGAGAGAGACTTCCAGAGGCCGACGACGCAGCCCGCGGCCTGAGTGAGACGGAGAGCCCCCCGATGAGCGGAGCAAAGCCCTGGCAGATCGCACTCATCGTCATCGGGTTGTTGGCGGGTGGCGCGGGGGTGGTTTTTGCTCTCACATCGATGGGGCCTGTCGAGACGGCCGCCCAGGTCTACGTCGTCGATGTTGAGTCTGGCCAGCTCTACCGGGCCAACACGGTCGGCAAGACGGTGCTCATTCCTATGACGAGCCCTGAGACGGGTGAAAACACGCTCTACCCCGTTGTGGAAGATGAAGAGTCTGGCGAATGGCGAATCTCGGACAGGTACCGCGACGCGTTTCTACGACGGACCGAGGGGCAGGATACCCCAGCGGTCGATCGCAGTTCGGGTGTGGTTACCGTGTCGGGGGAGCCGAAATCGCTGTGAAGCAGAGCGATGCAGGATCGAGATCACTGATCGAAGGGACTGAAATGACCTGGCCGCGAAAATCCGTCAAGCACGGCTTCACTCTGATCGAGCTCTTGGTTGTCATTGCCATCATCGCGCTGCTCATCGGCATCATGCTGCCGGCGCTTGGCACCGCCCGGCAGACCGCATGGTCTCTTGTCGATCAGACGCAGCTTCGGTCGATTGGTTCCGCGCAGTACGGATACGCGTCCGAGAGCGACGACTACTTCGCCGCGATCAACACATCGGGATCGGGTGGTCAGCGGGAGTTCGAGCGGACCGGCAATGCCTACACAGGCAACACCTCGGCCACCACGCCGATCCAGATCATGGATTTCATCTCGCCGACGATCGGCGAAGACCTTGGCTTCTCCGCGAATCGCGCTCGTCGGGCCGGTGATATTTTCAACGACTTTGCGGACCCGGCGGCGAGGGTCCTGACCGACACGATCTGGTCGGGCTCTGATGCGGCTGATGAGGATGACTTCCGCGAGTACCTCGGCGAAAACCGTGGCTACCGGCAGACAAGCTACCTGATGCCGGGTGCCTTTGCGTACTGGGGCTCGTTCAACCCCGGTGGCACGTTTGTGCCCGGCCAGCCCCCGACACCTGACCAGTCCGATTCGATCCGAGCTCGGCTCGGGTTCCTTCCGCAGTACTGGACCGGAGCGAAGGCCACGCAGGTTAACACGCCTCGGCGCTTCCAGGGCAGGATCGAGCAGGTCGGCATCTCGCCTTCGAGCAAGATCATGGTGGCAGACGGCACTCGGTTCTTCTCCGAATCCGAGGGCCTCGACATTGACATCACACCCGTCGAAGACAACGGGCCGACGTTCGGTATGTTTACTTCTGGTACCCCGCAGTTCACAGGGAACACCGCCTACGGCCGTAACCCGCTTATGGGCGGTGATTCTGGAACGAATCAACGATTGTCGTTCCGACACAAGAACAACTCGATCAATGCGGTGTTCTTCGATGGGCATACCGAGAACCTGACCGAGGCCGAGGTGATGTCCGATATGGGGCCTTGGGCGCCGTCGGGCAGCGTCGTCGTGGGTTCGGAACTGGGCAGACTCACCGAGGAAGCGCAGGACTACGCGAGAGAACTCCCGGACGCAACATCGGATCTTGGGCGAACCGGCTTCCGCTTGCCGTAACTCTGTAACGCGAATGCAGATCACCACCCGCCCGGCCCCGCGTCGGGCGGGTGTCTTTTCTAGACTGGGGCATGTCCACCGACTCCGTCCTCGAACGTCTCGCCGCGACCGAAGCCGATCAGGTCCGGCGTCTGATCGACTGGCTCCGGATTCCCTCGATCAGCACGGACCCGGCGTACCGGGACCCGACCGCACAGGCCGCGGCGTGGTGCGCGGATCATCTGCGTGCGTCGGGCTTCGGTGTCGAGGTGCTCCCGACGGGCTCGCCCGAGTCGCCCGGTCACCCGATCGTGCTGGCGACCTCGCCCGGGGACGAGGGCTACTCGGGGCCGCACGTGCTGTTCTATGGGCACTATGACGTGCAGCCCGCGGACCCGCTGGAGCTGTGGGAGAGCCCGCCTTTCGAGCCCGTGATCAGGCCCGCTGACGGGGGTGCCGATCGCCCGGGTGAGCGGGTGGTCGCGCGCGGCGCTGTCGACGACAAGGGGCAGGTCTCGACGTTCCTCGAGGCGATGCGTGCGTGGCACGACGAGACCGGCGTGCCCGCGGGCGGTGTGCGCATGACCGTGCTGATCGAGGGCGAAGAGGAATCGGGCTCGGTGAACCTCGAGCGGTTCGTGCGCGAGCACAAGGCGAGGCTCGCAGAGTGCGACGTCGTCGTGATCTCGGACACGGGCATGCTCGGGCGCGGACGGCCCGCGATCACCAACGGGATCCGAGGGCTGACCTACACCGAGGTCACGCTGCACGGGCCCGACCAGGACCTGCACTCGGGCATGTGGGGCGGCAAGGTGCCCAACCCGATCAACGAACTGGTGAAGGTTCTTGCGGATCTGTGGGACCCGGACCGACGCGTGACACTGCCGGGCTTTTATGACCGCGTGCGCGAGGTCGGCGACGACGAGCGTGCGATGTGGAAGACGCTCGGTCTCGACGCGGCGAAGGCGCTCGAGGGCATCGGCCTGCCGCCCGAGGCCGACGTGGGCGAGGCGGGGTTCACCGCGACCGAGCGCGAGTGGTGCCGCCCGACGTGCGACATCAACGGGATCGTGGGCGGGTACACGGGCGAGGGCGCGAAGACGGTGATCCCGACGCACGCGACCGCGAAGGTGAGCTTCCGGCTCGTGGCGGATCAGGATCCGGACTCGGTGCGCGAGTCGTTCTTCACTTGGCTCCGTGAGCGCACGCCCCCGGGCTGTCGCTGGGAGCTGATCGACCACGGCGGGGGGCTGGCGGCGACGACGGGCGCCGACTCGCCTCCGATGACGGCAGCGATGGCGGCGCTGCGCAGGGCCTCTGGCGTGGAACCCAAGCTGATCCGCAGCGGCGGGTCGATCCCCGTTGCGGGGCTACTCAAGGGCGAGCTCGGGCTCGACACGGTCTTCATCGGCTTTGGCCTGGAGGACGACCGGGTGCACTCGCCCAACGAGAAGTTCGAGCTGGAGTGCTATCGCCTCGGCGCCCGCACGCACGCGATCCTCATCGAAGAGCTGCGAGGGCTCGGCTAGGCGGCCTGGGCGGGCTCGGCCTCGGGGGTGACCTCGGGCTCGATGCGACCAGCGACCGGGTGGGCCTCGTCCACCTCGATGATCTCGCCCCGCAGGCTCGAGAGGTACTCGTTGCGGAGCGTGTGCACGCGGACGGTCAGGTCGTGAAGCTCCTCCCCGTCGGCGATGTGGGCCGCGCAGGTGTGGAGCACCATCAGTACGGCCAGCAGCGTGCAGATTCCGACGAGCGCGAACATGCGGTCCCAATCGGGTATCTGAGGGTGGTTCTTGAAACCCGATCGGGGCACCCGACGTACTATCGTCGATTCATGGCACGGGCCCTGGCCATCGCGGTCCTCACTCTGATTCTCGCGGGGCATTGCTGCGCCCAGGAGACGCTCGGTGAGGGCGAGGTCGGGGTCGAGGTGGTCTCGATCGGTGCCGGCAACCTGGCGCGGGCCAGCGACTGGGCAGGCGTGCTGGTCGAACTCCGCGACCAGGGCACCACCCAGCGCGACGTGATCGTTGAGGTCGAGACGCAGGACATCGACGGCGATCGGCCTCGCTACCAGCGGACCGTGACGACCAACCCCGGTGCCGGGGCCGAGCGGGTGTGGGTGTACGCCTACCTGCAGCCAGCGGATCAGGACCGCCCGCTGACGGTTTCGGTCTACGAGGCCCTGCCTGCCGAGGCGTCGTCAGAGGAGTTGAGCGGTGTGCGGTACGAGCCAGGCGCGCTGCTCGGTCGGACCACGACCGCGGGGCGCGTCCTGCGGCCGCCCGAGTTGGGCACGATGCTCGTCGTTGGCCGGCAGCCGGCGGGGCTGGCGGGCTACGCCTCGCGTCTGGCGGCCGGTGACCGCTGGGTGGCGCGGGGGCACGAGGCGACCGACATCGCGAGCGATCTCGACCCGCTTTCCCTGCCCGACCGGACGGTTGGCTACTCCGGCATCGAGACCATCGTCTGGACGACCGCCGACCCGACCCGTTTGACGCCGACGCGTGCCGAGGCGCTGCGCGACTGGGTCCGCAACGGCGGGCACCTCGTCGTCTCGCTTCCGGCCTCGCCGCAGGTCTGGCTCGACACGGTGCGCAACCCGCTCGCCGGGCTGATGCCCGCGGTTGCCATCGAGCGCACGAGCGGTCCGGTGGAGCCTCTCCGCCCGCTGCTCACGTACGACGCGGACGCGGAGATCCCCGACAACCTCATCGTGCACCGGCTCCGTGCTCGCGCAGACGCGGGGGAGTCCGACGCGTGGCCCATCTTGGTCGACACCGAGGGGCGGACCATCGTCGCGAGGCGTCGGGTCGGGCTCGGGTGCGTCTCGGTCATCGGCTTCGACGCGACCAACCGCACGCTCGCGTCGCGGGGCATGCCGGGCATGCGTCCGTTCTGGCACCGCGTGCTCGGGCGTGTCGGGCTTCCGCGTGACACCGAGAACGCGGACCGCCTGACGGTCGTGCAGGCCGAGACGCGTATCTTCGATACCGACATCTCGAGACTCATCGCCAAGGGGCAGGCCGTTGTGTTCGGCGTGCTCACGGGCTTCGGTGTGTTCGGGCTGTACTGGTTGATCGCTGCGCCGGTCAGCTACGCGCTGCTGACCAAGCTCTCGCTCAAGCGCCACTCGTGGCTCGCCTTCGTGGGATGTGTCGCAGTCTTCGCGACGGTGACCTGGGGCGGCGTCACGCTGCTGCGTCCGAACTCTCCCGAGGTGCAGGCTGTGGTCTTTCTCGACAGCGCAGAGGGCACCACGCGCACATCGGTGCGGGGCTTCGCGACTGTCCTGGTCCCCAAGTACGGCGAGGGCGGGCTCCGGGTCGGCAGCGGCGAGGATGGAGAGACCGCCGCGATCGCTCCCTGGGCGGACCCGGGTTCCCTGGGTGCCGCCGTCGTATCGGGCAGCTTCCCGGATGTGCGCGGGTACGCGGTATCGGGGAGGCAGCCGGACCGCATGGCTTTCCCCGCGCGGTCGACCGTCAAAACGGTGCGCGCCGACTGGTCGGGCGAGAGGCTCTGGTCGACGTTCCGTGCTGTCGACACGTCTGGGCGTCCCGCTCGGCTGACGCTCTCACCCGAAGGTGCGATCGGCGGCAGGCTGATGCACGGCTTGCCTGCTCCGCTCGAGGACGCCATCGTGTTGGTTGTGCCACCCCAGGAGCGGCTCGCCAAGCGGGTTGGGCAGGCGGATATCGCGCGGACACAGGTGCGTCGCATTCCGAATGTCTGGGAAGCCGGGGGCGTGGTCGACCTTGGCGCGGTCTTTACGCCTGCCTCCGACGTTGACGCGGCTGCGTCGCGCCAGCGGGACGCGGACTTCTTCGAAGATCTCGCGCTCGCGGGCGTGTCCACGAGCCTGGGTGACGTGGCGATGGCTTCTCGTGCGAGCCGTGAATCGGATCGTCTGATGGCCGCGGCGCTCATGAGCCGCATGCCGCCGCCGCGCCCCGGGAGCAGCGGCGAGCGCCCGATCGGTCTGCGGCGCGCAACACACGGTCTCGATCTGGGCGAGTGGTTCACCCAGCCCTCTGTGATTGTCCTTGGCATCGTGCGCCTGACGCCGGAGTCGGGCCTGCCCTTCCCGCTTTCGATCCGCGAGGGAAGCTCCTGGCAGCGGCTGGGCGGCGAGGGCATCGTCGTCGTGCGATGGGTCTACACCCTCGAGCCATCTCCGCCCGATGCAACCCAAACTGCAGACGACCTCGACCCAAGCAGCTGAGCGAACGCCATGCCGATGATCGAGACCATCAACCTGACCAAACGCTACGGCGACCTCGTCGCGCTCGACAGCCTCAATCTCACCATTGACGAGGGAGTCTGCTACGGGTTCATCGGGCCCAACGGCGCGGGCAAGACCACGACCATCAAGATCCTCGCGACGCTCCTCAAGCCCTCGAGCGGGCAGGCCAACGTCGCGGGGCGAACGGTGGGGCACCAGAACCGAGAGATCAGGCCGCTCATCGGCTACGTGCCCGACTTCATGGGCGCGTACGAGGACATGGTCGTCCAAGAGTATCTCGAGTTCTTCGCGTCGGCGTACAACATCGCGGGTGATCGGCGGCGCAAGGTCGTCTCGGACGTGCTCGACCTGACCGACCTGAGCTACAAGGCGACCGCAGAGGTCAACGGGCTGAGCCGGGGCATGCAGCAGCGGCTGAGCATCGCGCGCGTGCTGCTGCACGACCCCAAGGTGCTGCTGATGGACGAGCCCGCGTCGGGGCTCGACCCGCGGGCACGGATCGAGATCCGCGAACTGCTCAAGGAACTCCGCCGGATGGGCAAGACGATCCTGATCTCGTCGCACATCCTTCACGAGTTGGCGGAGCTGTGCAATCAGGTGGGCATCATCGAGCGGGGCAAGCTCCTGTTCTCGGGAGACGTCGCGGAGATCCTGCGCCGTGCACGTGTGGGGCGGGTGTTCCACTTGGCGGTGATGGACCGCACCCGAGAGGCCGCGGATGCCCTGGCGAAGGTCCCCGGTGTGTCCAAAATCGCCATCAAGGCCGCCGAGGAGGGGCGTGAGGCCGGGGCCGACGGCAAGTTCCTGGAGGTCACGTTCGACGACGACGCCCCGACCAGCCCCAGCGACATGCCCAGTGTCCTCATCAACAACGGCTACCGCCTGGTCACGTTCGGCGAGGAGCCGGTGAACCTCGAGACCGCCTTCATGAGGCTCACGAAGGGAATCGTGCAGTAGCGGGCCACCCTCGCGGGCAGCGCCGGTACCATGGGGGCACTCAGGAGGACCCCACATGATCCGTCGCCTTGCAGCCGTGCTCCCTGTCGTCTTCATTGCCGCCGCCACTGCACAGCCGGGCGACCCGCCCGCGACCGAGTCGCGCCCGGTCAGCGTCGACTACCACGGCACCACGCTCGTCGACGAGTATCAGTGGCTCGAGGGCCCCGAGAACGGCGTGACCGAGGAGATCGCCGCGTGGTCCGATGCGCAGAACGACTACACGCGAGAATTCCTCGACAACATCCAAGGTCGTGCGGAGCTGGAGTCGCGTCTCCGTGAGCTGATGGAAGTCCCGAGCGTTTCCGCACCGCGGCCTTACGGCAACCGTTACTTTTACTCTCGCCGTGAGGGCAGCCAGCCGCAGGCCGTGATCTACATGCGTGAAGGTCTCGACGGCGAGGAGCAGATCCTGCTCGACCCCGAGCAGATCGATCCGAGCGGCCTGACCACGATCTCGTTCTACGCGCCGAACCCGGACGGCTCGCTCGTCGCCTTCGGCACCTACTACGCGGGCGACGAGAACACGACCGCGTACGTCCTCGACGTCGACTCGGGCGAGTGGCTCGCCGATGTCGTGCCCGGCAAGGTGAGCTTCGACGAGTGGAGCCCTGACGGCGCCGGCTTCTTCTACAACGCGCTCGAGGATACCGACGACGCGTATTCGGGTGTCTACCGCTACCACCGTCTCGGTACCCATCCTCGTGAGGACGTCACGCTCTTCCGCCAGCACGACATCGAATTCTTCTACGGCGACATCGTTGGCACCGTCGAGGGTTACGACGAGGCCAGGCTCGAAGCGCTCAAGACCACGTGGGGGCCTTTCGGCTCGGCGTCGGAAGACGGCCGATGGCTGCTCGTCGGCTACTGGACGGGGACCAGCGGGCTCGACTTGTGGGTCGCCAACCTCGACCAGTGGCGCCGCACGGGCGAGGTCGAGCTGACGCCCATGGCGATCGGCGAGTCGGGCCGCATCGGCAGCTTCGACTTCGACGGCGACGCGTTGCGCATGACCACGCAGATGCGCGCCCCCAACAGCCGCGTCGTGGAGGTGGATCTCCACAACCCGCACATCGACCGCTGGGCCGACCTCGTCCCCGAGCGCGACGACCTGGTCATCCAGTCCGTCAGTTTCGCCCGAGGTATGTTCGGCGTGCGGTACCTCGAGAATGCCAGCACACGCCTGGCGATGTACAGCAACACGGGCGCTCCGCTCGGCGACCTCGAGCTGCCTGGCATTGGCACCGCCGGCCTGACCGCCAGCGACGACCGGACCACCGCCTTTCTCACTTACAGCAGCTACAACGAGCCGAGCAGCATCTACCGAGTGGAACTGGCGGACAACGGCGAGACCCGCGAGCTCTGGGCCAGGCCCGACATCCCTGTTGATCCGAGCATCGTCGAAGTCAAGCAGGTCTGGTACCCGTCTAAGGACGGCACGCAGGTCAGCATGTTCATCGTCCACAAGAAGGGATTGGAACTCGACGGCGACAACCCGACCATCCTCTACGGCTACGGCGGGTTCAACATCAGCATGACTCCCCGCTTCAGCGCGACGCTCTTCCCCTGGTTTGAGAACGGCGGGGTCTACGCCGTCGCCAACCTGCGGGGCGGGGGCGAGTACGGCGCCGAGTGGCACAAGGCCGGCATGATGGAGAACAAGCAGAACGTCTTCGACGACTGCATCGCCGCGGGCGAGTGGCTCATCGACAACGGCTACACGAACCCCGATCGCCTGGGCGTCGCGGGCGGGTCCAACGGCGGGCTGCTGACCGGCGCGATGATCACGCAGCGGCCCGACCTGTTCGCCGCCGTCGAGTGCCACGTGCCGTTGCTCGACATGCTCACGTACCAGAACTTCCTGATGGCCCGCTACTGGGTGCCCGAGTACGGCTCCTCCGAGGATCCCGAGCAATTCGAGACGCTGCTGGCCTACTCGCCCTACCAGAACATCGAGAAGGGCGTCGAGTACCCCGCGATGTTCCTGACCGCGGGCGAGAACGACACCCGCGTGCACGCCTATCACGCCCGTAAGATGGCGGCGGCTCTTCAGAGCGCCACCGCTTCGAGTCCGAGTGAGAAGCCGGTGCTGCTTTGGGTCGACCGCGAGGCCGGCCACGGCGGCGGCAAGAGCCTCGACCAGCGGGTGCGCGATATCGCCGACCGCCGGATCTTCATGATGCGGCAGCTGGGGATGATCGAGGACTGACGAGAGTTGAGTCCGACCGCTGTCCCTCTCCCACGCCCCGTAGAAGAGGGCTGGTGTGAGCGTGTATCTGTACAAACTGCATGGTGGCTGGGAACATCTTGCCAATCTTGCTTGGGCTGAATGGACGTTTTCTGGCGGAGCGAGATGGACTCGCTGTGTGCGCGTGCCTCGGCCGCCTCGTGGATCTCGGCCCCGAGATCGAGCCACCCGACTTCGGTTGCGCTCATATCCAGCGAGAGGTTGAAGAACTCTGCCGGTTGCTGACTAGGTTCACCTGGCTGTGATTGAACGCAGAGTGCAGCTCCCGTTCCTTCGCAGGAGCGTCTTCCGCGAAGATGACCGCATGGACATCGAAGATGAATGGGACGCTGGTGTTGCTGCGCCAAGTCTTCAATGAGATGGCCTTCATCGTCGATGGGTGAAATGCCTTCTTGCAATGCAGCCGGATCTACTCGGCTGGGGGCGGCGCATCAGAGACGAGCCGGAACCCGACGTGTGACATCCCCGTGTCCGGGGCGCACCCCATGCGGGCGCTCGGGCGGTAGCTGGCGCAGTAGGAGTCGTTGCAGAGGAACGACCCGCCGCGCTGCACCCGGCTGTCGACCGCGCGGGGGTTGCGAGGGTCGCGGGCGACCTCGGGCCCGCGTGGGTTGCGGACGACGGCACCCGGCCCGGCTTCGTCTATTCGCTGCGTGTAGATATAGACATCGAAGCGGTCCTCGCACCACTCCCACACGTTCCCGGCCATGTCGTGCAGCCCGTACCCGTTCGCGGGGAACGAGCCGACCGGGGCCGTCCGTACAAAGCCGTCTTCCTTCGTGTTGCTGACAGGGAAGCGCCCCTGCCAGGTGTTGCACCGTGTTGCGCCGACGGGCTCATTCCCCCAACTGTTCACGGCGCCGTCCAGCCCGCCGCGGGCCGCGAACTCCCACTCGGCCTCGGTCGGGAGCCGTTTGCCGGCCCACTCGGCGAACGCGACCGCGTCGTCCCACGCGACGTGCACCACGGGGTGATCCATCCGGTCCTCGACCGAGCTGCCCGGGCCCTCCGGCTGACGCCAGTTCGCGCCCGCCGTCCAGGTCCACCACAGTCCGAAGCGTCTGAGATCGACCGGACGATCGGGGGGTGTGAACACCAGCGAGCCCGGTTGAAGCACCGCGTCGTCGGGCTTCGGGGTGCCCTCGGGCATCTGTTTCCGCAGCTCCTGCCAGTCAACCTTGCGTTCGGCGATGGTGACGTACCCCGTCTCGTCGACGAACTCCGCGAACTGCGCGTTGGTGACCTCGTGCGTGTCGATCCAGAACCCGTCGACGTGGACACGGTGCACCGGTGCTTCGTCTGGTCGGGCCAGCGGGTCGATGCTGCCCATGGAAAACTCGCCGCCCGGGATCCACACCATGCCCTCGGTGCGAGCGGCCGCTGTCTGCGACGCGATACGCTCGGGCGTCGTGATTGAGATGGCCGATGCTCGGGACGCGACCGGTGCGCAGCACGCCACCGGCATCTCGAGGGACAGGGTCGAGCCCCCGGGCTCTGGCGGCAACAGACCACCCGCGATCAGCGCCAGACTCGTCAGACGGGCCACCATGCGATCATCGTAGCAGTGATGTCGTCCGTGGTTCCCGCGTCCTGAAGGCGATGCGATGAGTGCACGGGGACGGCCGAGGCGACACCGAAGTTTCGAAACAAATGCGGGCAGCACTGTGAGGCGCTGCCCGCGTGTCTTCATGGCCCACGAGCTGGAGTCAGCTGGATCGCGTGTGCCAGATCGATTACGGGCACGACATGTTGAAGTTGATGATCCACGCGTTGAAATCGGCAGGACTCACGATGCCGTCGAGGTTCTGGTCGGCGATGATGTCCGTGTTGTTGAACGCGACGATCCATGCGTTGAAGTCCGCTGGCGTCACGTTGCCGTCCAGGTTGGTGTCGGCCTGGCAGCGCGTGCGGACCACGACTTCGCCGGCCTCGTAGCGCACCCGCGTGATGAGCTGGCCGTCGACGACGGTGTTCACGGTGTCGAAGACACCCGTGTAATCTCCATCGATGATCACGTAGTCGTTGCCATTGACGAGCGTCTCACCGCTGGCCAGCAGCACGTTGAGCGTACCGGCGAGCGAGGCGCTGCCGCTGGTCAGCAGGTCGAGCTGGCCGCTTTGCCCGGTCGCGCCGATGGTCACGTTCATTATGCTGCCGGGTGTGAACGTGAGCTCATCGTTGGCGAAGAAGTCACCGAACGGGCGTCCGACGGTGATAGTGCCCTGATTGGTTGTGGCCACCTGCAGCGTGGTGTGGCCTGAGAGGGTGTGCCCCGGGCCGTTGACGAGCGTGCCCTCGTTTGCGCCGACGGTGGTCGGCGAGATGCGGCAGTTGCCGAAGCCCGTGGTGAAGCCATCGATCGTGCCGGTGCCGATGAGTGTCGTCACTTGGTCGTCTTCGATCAGGATGACCGCGTCAACGCTGGAGTTCTGCGGGTTCATGGTGATAAAGGCATCGGTGTCGAGCGTCGTGCCGATGATGCGCAGCGCGTCACCCGCGTCGATCCGGCCCGTTCCGCCCACTTCCACGCCGTCGAAGCTGACGTCACCATTGACGATCCAGTTGCCCGTTCCATCGGAGTCGAGCGTGCCGCCGATCACCCCGGTTGTGGCGTTGAACTCGATGGTTCCGCCGTCCTTGGCGAGCATGTCGCCGCCGCCGGTCTGATCGATCCCGGTCCCGCTGATCTCCAGATTCGATCCCGTCTCGGCCTGCATTGTGCTGTTGTTGGCGAAGCTGTCGGTGTTGATCGTCAGCTCCGCGCCGGACAGCGTGACGCTGCCGTCCGCGGCGAAGACGCCGTTGTTTACGATGTCGCCCGTAACGAATCCCGCGCCCCGAACGAGCTGACCGGAACCGATCGTGCCCGTGGTGCCTGTGTCGGTGCGGATGAAGCTGTTGGACCCACCCGTGCGGAGCCGGATCTCGCCCGTGCCCGAGATGATCGCGTCTGCCAAGTCGAGGTTCGCGTTGGACGACGAGTTGTTGCGGTTGAGCTCGATCAGCCCGTTGTTGACCAGGCCCGCGCTGTCCACGCTGAGCGTGTGGGCGGCGTCGATCTGGAGCACGCCGTCGAGCGTGACACCGCTGAGTTCGCGGTCGCCGGCCCCGAAGGTCCGGAACAGGCCTGCGCCCGAGGACTGGAGCGCGCCCCCAACGATGCGCGAGTTGCCGCTGATAGTGACGAGGCCGTCATTGGACTTGATCGTGGCCGCGGGCGACTGAGTGATGAGCACGTCCTCGACGCGCAGCTCGCTGCTGTCCTCGGCGGTCATGCGGCTGTTGTTGACGTACGGGCCGTCATCGAGCTCGAGCTCGCTGAACGAGAGCACGACCGAGTTGTCGGCGCTGATCACGCCGTTGTTGGTCAGTTCGGCGTTGATCTCCCCGACGCCCAGGATCGACTGGCCCGAGCCAAGGTTGATGCTGCCCCCGTCGAAGCTCTCGATCCGAGAGTTGTCGGCGTTGGTCCGCATGATGATGGAGCCCGTGCCCGCGATGGCGATGTTCTGATCCGTCCGCAGCAGGGCGTTGGACGACGAGTTCTGGTTGTTGAGGGTGATCGTGCCGTTGTTGACCAGGCCCGAATCGATGAGCAAAGAGCTGTTGGCGTCGATGAAGAAATCGGCGTCGAGCACGACGCCGTCGAAGGTCGTCACCGAGCTAGAGCGGACGCCCAGGGTGCCCGTGCCCGAACTGGTGATCTCGCCCCCGAGCACGCTGGCGGCGCCGAAGAAGCTGACGGTGCCGTCGTTGGACTCGATCCGCCCGCCGCCGCCCTCGGTGGTCTGGTCGATCTCGATCGACTCGATGTAGAGATCGCTGGCCGCGCGGGCCTCGAGCAGGCCCGAGTTGCCCTTGTTGTTGGTCTGGAGCTCGAGGATCGTCGTGCCGAAGGTAACCGATGTGTCTGCGGCGATCGTGCCCGCGTTGTTGATCGCGGCGTTGACCTGTCCGACGCCCCGGATCGTGTGGCTCGCGCCGTGCGAAATCGTCACGCCCGCATCAGAATTGACCTGGCTGTTGTCAGCGCTGGTGCGCATGATCGCCTCGCCCGTGCCCGAGAGCGAACCGTTCTGGGCGTAGTTCAGAATGCCGTTGACGCTGCTGTTCTGGTTGTTGAGGGTTATTGTCCCGTTGTTGACCAGCCCGGTGCCGGCGATGTTGGCCGTGGAACCTGCATCGACGAAGAGGTCGCCGTTGTTGGTGACGTCGGTGAAGGCGGTGGCGCCGATGATGGTGTTGACGAACCCGCCGCCCGCGGTGTTGAGCTGGCCCCCGGTCACGGACGAGCCGCCCCGGATCTCGATCTGCCCGCCATCGCTGGCGGACATCTGGCCCGCGCCCGTCTGGACGATCGGCACGCCGAAGAAGCGGAGCGTTCCGGGCCCGGAAGCGGTCTGCGTCGCGGCCAGGAGGTTCTGGTTCTCCCCGCCCGCGAAGATGTCGAGCGTTCGAATACCCCCGTTGCCCGCCTCGGCGCGGATGGATCCCTGGTTGATGAACCCGACGTTGATCTGGCCCGTGCCGGTGATGCTGTGGCCCAGGCCGTTGACCAGCGTGCCCGCGCCGGTGATCTGGCTGTTGTCAGCAGAAGTCAGCAGCCTGATGGTGCCCGACCCGAGGAAAGCGGTCGAGTTCGGGATGTCGAGAACCGCGTTGACGCTCGAGTTGTCCTGGTTGAGCGTGATGATTCCGTTGTTGGTCGACGTGGCACCCGTGACAACGAACGTGCCCCCGGCCCTGATGGCGATGCCGGATGACGAATTGACGATATCGAGCGAATTGGCCGATTGGATAAGGGTCACGTCCGGGCCGCCGTTGTCGATGCGAGCGGTGTCCGTCGGGCCGGGGATGCTGCCGGTGTCCCAGTTGGCACCGTTGCTCCACAGGTTGTCCAGCCCGTTGCCGGTCCATGTGACGACCTGGCCCGAAGCCGCTCCCACACCAACAACACCGGCTGCACAGGCCGCCAGCACGCTCTTTGCAGTCATCGCCATCCGATTGTCCTCCACAGAAAGCCGTTTCCACGTGTTCAAGCACAGCCAAAACACTGGCCGGTATGGAGTTGGAAGCGCAGAAGGGGCCGCGGAGGGGCCAGATCACCGGGTCATTTTTGACTCACGACGCAGAATCGACAATCTGGGTGGCCTGGGGCCTTGGGGGAGCCGCAAATCAGAATGATCGAAGGCTGTGTGACCCTCTCGCCCTCTTCCACTCGGGGAGGGGGAGGAGGAGGGGGAGCGGGTATCGCGGTGTGCGTTGGGGTGTCTCGACTTTCCCTAGGTCGCCAGCGGCGATGTTCGTAGGGAGACCGAGCCGCTTACGAGGAGCCGTCGCCCGGCATGAGAAGCCGAGCGAGCGCCTCGCCCTCGACTGGCGTGATCGTGAAGAGTTCCCCCGCGGGTCTGGGGATGATCGCCCGTGCATCGTCCGCGAGGGAACCCAGCGTGCCCTCTTCGAGGAGCAGGCGCAGCTCGTCGTTCGGCCTGTACTCGAACGCCCGAAGCGGTGTGCCTGCCGAGTTGCGCACGACGAAGACCGACACCCCCGATGCACACGACACCCCGTCGCTGCGGAGAAGCGGGACTGTGTCCGTGTGTCGGACCTCGATAGTCTTCTTGCCGAAGCTCACGCCCGCGCCGACCTGCAGGCCGTCGGCGACGCACATGTTCGGCGCTTCGTCGACGCCGATGGGCAGCTTGTACACGACCTGGAGGACCTCGTCCGATGCGGGCGCGAGACGCTCGCGTGCATCCCGACCGGCGATCGCGCCGCTGATCGCCCAGGGACCGAGCCCGCCGTGGAGCTGGGCGGTGCGCAGGGCCCACTCGGGCAGCTCACCCCACGTGGATGGGTCGTGGTGACCATCGCCGCTGTGTGTGTGTGTGTGGTGACCGCTCGTGTGCGCATGCCCGTGCGAGGTGCCGTCGTCGTGCGCGTGCTCGTGGTCGTGTGCATCACAGCCAGCAAGCACCAGCAGCGCGGCTCCCCCAACGCAGAAAGCCCTACGGGCTGACGATCTCCGCCCGGTCGTTGCAGACGATCCGTACGACCAATCCATCATCGCTCGCACTCCTCATCCAGAACTGTTCCAGAACCGGTGCCCTGCCCGGATTCGTTCGCAGCTTCTCCGCCTCCGGGTCGGGGCCCATGCTCCACAGCGCGTACCGCACCGGGCTCTCCTTCGGATCGCGAACATACCGGCCCGGCCCCTCCAGCTTCGGGAACGCATCGGGGATAAACAGCTTTGCCCCCTGCGAGCCCGTGAGCAGCGTTGCCTCGTTCATGATCATCGCGCCCGGCGCTCGGAAGCGGTAGGGCGATCCGGTGAACGGATCGTGGAACCCGACGTGCAGCACGCCGGTATCCTCGCCCGTCTCGCCCGGCAGGTAGTCCTGTTCGGCCAGCTCCGGGGGCAGCTCGTAGCTCAGGCGGGTGGAGCACCCGCCCCGTGTCGGTGGGATCTCCCCGTCATGGCTGTCGCTGTACATCACGAGCGAGAGATCGATCTGGCGGAGGTCCGAGTGCGTCCGCACCTTCCGCGCGCTCTGCCGCGCGATGCCCAACGCCGGCAGCAGGATGCCGATCAGCAGCGCGACGACAGCGATGACAACGAGCAACTCGATCAGCGTGAAGCCTCGACGCGTGCTCATGGCCCTCACCCCGGGCACCTCTGCCCGTTCGCACCCTGGTTGAAGGCCAGGATCCACGCGTTGAAGTCTGCGGGTGTGACGTCACCGTCCTGATTCACATCCGCGATCGGGTTGTTGCTGTTGAAGTTCAGGATCCACGCGTTGAAGTCGGCAGGTGTCACGGCACCATCTCCGTTCTGATCGCCGCAGAACCGCGTCCAGACATTGTCGGCCGATGTCACGACCAGACGATAGCCGTCATTCCCTCCGACGGGCCGGACCGACGCTTCCTGGTCCATGATGCCGACCACGTCGAACGTGCCGGCGGGTGCCGAAGCCGGAGTGATGGATGCGTCGGTGCCCAGCAGCAGTGGTAACGTCCGCGTGCCGTCGGTCACGGCCGCTGTCGTGCTCTCAGCCGTCCATTCCGCGGGGTCAACAACGGTGACACCACGCAGCACGACGCGCGTGCTCTGGTAGAGTTCGCCGCCGCTGGTCCGTGTCGGATCGAAGATGTCAGCGTCCGAGGCGTCCTTGATGTCGCTCACCTCGATGCTCGTCGGCGAGGGCAGACCGGCGCCGGCCTGGATCAGCACCACCTCAAAGTCGGCCGACGGGTCGTTGTTGTGCGCCTCGTTCACGTTGAACTTGCCCGAGAAGTGCAGCCCGATCCGGGCCCGCACCTCGACCAAGTCGCCTGCCTGGAACTCATGGCCGGTCGCGTCGTCGAAGTTCACGCGGGCCAGCTCGTCCAGCCACTCCTGGTCGGTGTAGCTGAACAGGTCGTCCTGGTTCACAGGGTGATTGCCCAGGCTCTGGGCGAGGAACATCGCCGTGCCCCCGCTGTCACCGGGATCCGTCGCCTGGAAGTACACCTGCTGGCGGGCACCGAACTGGAACGCCGTCGCGGGCCAGTTCACGGGCACGAAGTTCGGCGTGTTGTCGAACACCGTGCCAGGCGAGTTCAGCAGCACGCCCCTCAGCCTGAGCGGGAACCCGCCCGTGTACGCGGGCGATCCGTCGGGGTTCACCGCCTGGTACTCGGCGTGCGTGCTGAACGGCACCGTGCTCCAGTCCTGAGCACTGGTTCCCGCCGACGCCGCAATGCCTGCCGACAACGCCACCACAGAAGTCACACGCATCGATTGCTCCTGAATGAGTGAACCAGCCCCACGAACATGAGGTTTCTGGAGTGTACTGAGACTCGTTCTCAGTTCAAGCCCGTGCGACGGGAAATCGGATGAAACAGTTACGTCTTCATTAGAGATTCATCCTCTCGCTCGGGGGCGTCGCGGTTGCATGCACACCGTCCGAGCCGGACCGATTGCATGCCGCTCTGGCTCGTGTGATCACGTCTGCTTTAGACTCTGTGCATCGGACTGATCACCAGGAGACCCGCCGATGACGCACGCTGCGAACCGATCGACCATCTCTGTAGCCGTCGCCGTCGGGAGTGTCACGCTGCTCGCCGCCCACGCGCTCGCGCACAACTCGTGGGTCGTGTCCGACCAGACCCGCCTGGACGCGCCGGGCACCGTGCGGCTTGCCTTCGTCACGGGGCACGACGAGTTCCCCTCGGGCGAACGCGCGACGCAGCCCGATCGGATCGCGTCGTGGGACGTGCACCACGATGGCACTGCCACGCCCGTCACGGGCTACGCGATCGAGGAGCCCGCCCTCGTCGCGAGGGTCGAGCTGACCGAGCCTGGCCTGCACATCGCCGCGGCCGCGCTGCACCCGCGGTTCATCGAACTGCGAGAGGAGAAGTTCACCAGCTACCTGTGGGACGAGGGCGCGCTCGACGTGCTCCGCGCACGAGAAGAGAGCGGCACGGAGTCGCAGCCGGGCCTCGAGTACTACACAAAGTTCGGCAAGACCTTCGTGCAAGTCGGCCCGATCGACCCGGCCGACACGAGCTACGCCCAGCCGGTCGGCCACCACCTCGAGATCGTCCCGCTCTCGAACCCCGCGTCCTGGCAGGCGGGAGACACCATCCGCGTCCGCGTGCTGTCCGCGGGCGTGCCCGTGCCCGAGCTCAAGATCTCCAGCGGCCACGAGTCGAGCAAGGCCCACGACTACGAGCAGGACACGTTCACCGACGCGGAGGGCATCGCCGAGTTCATCATCGACAAGCCCGGCCATTGGTTCATCCGCACGCTCACCATCGGCCCCGCTGCGGAGAACGGGTTGCCGGCGCTGGGGCTGCCCGAGTCGGCCTCGGACGAACAGCCGCGGCGGGCGGACTGGGAGAGCTACTGGGCGTCGATCACGGTTGAGGTGGGGGAGTAGTTGGTGTCATCACCCATCTCGGATGGGTGATGCGCAGGATACTGGTCGTGGCCGACTACGTGTGTGTAGTAGGCTCCGGAGTGCCGCGTCCAAGAAAGTACTCAAGCACAAGGCCATTCTGATCCATAAACAGAGTTGAAATCTCCTCAAAGCTCTCCGTTGGGATTTCACCGTCGATCCTGAAGAGTTTTGGCTTGCTCTCAGCCTTTGGAGCGTTCTTGATCGTGACACCACAGCTCACTCGCCGTTCACGGTCAGTACTTGAGTAGCCCAGCAGCGCGCCATCCAGATGCGTAAACAGCTTTGACTTGGTGTCACGAATGGCATGGAGGAAACGCCCAGCACTGGGGCTTCTCCGATTAAGCGGATCAATGACCTCCTCGAGTTTGAATACACGCTCTGTGCCGGTCTTGGTTGTCTGCCATTCTGCTTCGACTCTCTGGTAGCCATACAAGAAACAGTTGGCATAGACCATTCTCGAGAATTCGTCCGATTGGTCACATTCGACAGGAGCACAATGCGCCGTCACGCCATCTGTGCTTGAATCGTCGAGATCCCCTCGACGGTACGGTGCTCCGTACCAGTGGTCTTTCTGTGCTACGGCACTTAAATCGGTCGGGTCGATGACCCGTTGGAAGTCTGGTGCAATCTGTACGGTCACGTTCGTGTTCGAGCGGTGCAAGTTCAGCAATGCCTGGATTACATGGTCACTGAGTGAAGGGTGAAATGGGACTCTCCACTTGTTGCCAATAAATCCTGTAGCGTCATGCGATGCTTCGGAGAGCTTGACGAGTCCGTCACGCTCTCTGACTTTGTCGGCAAGCACTGGCTCCATACTGGACAGTGCACAGCTGACCATGTTTGTAGCCTGGCACAACGAGCATACTCAAGAGCTTCCAGCCAGAGTATGAGCTCGGTGATTTCGTCGTCGTCTGCATCTTGACTGCCAAGAAACCCATCACGTATCAAGGGTCCGTACGCGGCTGGGAGTTCGCCTAGTCCTACGCGGCCATGCTTGGCAAGCCAAGAACGAACGCGTTCGAAGCACGATTGCCAGCAGTCCGCACGCCGCATGAGATCAGAGTTCGGATTCCACGACATGATGACAGCGGTCATCGCACCGTTGCGGTACAACTCAGCAAGCCGGCTTGTCTGAATACCGAACGGCGAATCGTACATAAGGGAGTATATCAGCGGTTGCGCCGCTCTCTCACCCCAACCAATCCTCCGCCGCCAGCCGCTCGGGGACGTACGTCTCCGTCACGTAGCTGATGTCCTTGGTGATCAGGCCTTCGACCTCCATCTTGAAGCCGTTGTTCAGCATCCCCTTGATCTCTTTCTGCCACGGCTTGTTGTCCGCGAACCCAGCACCCGACAATCCAGTCTTTGGTGGAACGGGCCTCTGGCCCGCTTTGTGTTCGTGGGATGATGCCATCGCCCGGGCGCAGCTGCTGTCGAACGGCGGTACGATCATGACCATGGCATACATGCGGACATGGCACGGCGAGGTCCCGGCGCACAAGGCCGACGCCTACGAGCGGTTCATGATCGAACGCGCGGCCCCCGACTACGGCTCGGTGGACGGGCTGCTCCGGACCTTCTTCCAACGCCGCGACGAGGGTAACGTCGCGCACTTCCTCCTCGTGACGCTGTGGGATTCGATGGAGTCAATGAAACGCTTCGCCGGCGAGCGGCCGGAGATCGCCAAGTACTACCCGGAGGATGATGGGTTCTTGCTCGGCAAGGAGGAGCACTCCACGATCTACCGCACCTTCTACAGCGCGTAACCGCGTGAGTGCGAGCGATTCTCCGGAGATGGGTGGTGGCACTCGGCTAGGTGTACCATAGTTTGTGAAAAAGCTCTCACTGACTCAACCTGAGACCGACGCGCAGTTCGAATCCATGATGCGATACGTCGATCAGATCCTGCGCGACCGTGGCTTGTTCCCTGCACAGCGTGCAATGCACGCTTGGCTAGAGATATCTTCCTCGCTCGGTTTGAACTTGCGCATGACACCAATTCAGCCAGCTAGGCCTCCGCGGTCATTCGTGGGCGACGATCTGACTGCTCGCATATTTGACTGGTATGATTCGACATACGGCGAACGCATGAAGATGTTGCATGGGCCGGTGCCAAGCATCATTCGTATCCGAGACGAGCCCTGGAAGGTGCGATTCCCAAGAATATTTGGTACTGTCCAGTTCTGCATCGATAACACGACACCCCGTACTACTCCAGGCACTCAAGTTGGCAAGAACAAGCCACCAATGTGCAATGTACTTGATTCAGTAGTCGATCTTCCTGATGGGCTACGGTCGTCGCTGCAGTGCGATGAACTGCGTCAAGTGTTTAACGATTACATCGATCGATTCACTCACTCATCCTTTGTCGATGGGGTGTACCAACAGCCCCTTGTTTCTGATGCGCAGTCTGACTTGATCGCGTCAGTTGATCACATACTTTCAGTGCGTCCGCACTTTGGAAATTCCCAATGGTCATCTCTACAGGCTGCGGAAAAGATGATGAAAGCAATGCTTCGAGTGCTCGGCAGTGACCCGCCGAACACTCACAACTTGTCGAAGCTAAATGCTATGCTCGCGAACCACGCGATCCCGCAAGCACCCCTGGAATTGCTTGATTCGATTCAGTGCTCGCCGGGAGTACGCTATGGCGAAGTACAGGTAGCGCAAGATGAGGCTGTTGATGCACACATTGCAGCTCTTCAAGTGTGCGGCTGCGCAGCCCAGGTGATGGCGGAAAGAATCACCCCAACCAATCCTCCGCCGCAAGTCGCTCGGGGACGTACGTCTCCGTCACGTAGCTGATGTCCTTGGTGATCAGGCCTTCGACCTCCATCTTGAAGCCGTTCTTGAGCATGCCCTGGATCTCCTTCTGCCACGGCTTGTTGTCCGCGAACCAGGGGTACTCGGCGATCTGCTTGGCCCGCGTGATGTCGCGGTCGTTGAGCGTGATCTTCACGTCGTCGGACAGGTCGCAGCGCTGGTAGTCGCTCGAGCGGATGCCCATGAACTTGGCCTCGGGGATGGCGAGCCGCTCGGACTCAAAGGCCAGCGAGATCGAGCCCTGCTTGATGACGCTGTAGATGTAGTGCCCCCAGGGGTCGCAGTCGAGCAGGCAGATGATGGGCAGGCCGTGCTCCTTGTTGAGCCGGTGGAGCATGCGCCGCACGCCGCGGGTCGGCTGGCCCGAGCCCTCGGTGAGGATGCAGTTGTAGTCCCGCCAGAACTTGTCCTCGTTGAAGCGCTGCCAGACGGTGTCCTTCTCGACGTGCAGGACAAAGTCGGCTTCAACCGAGTCGAACTGGATCACGTCCGGCTCGCAGATGCTGGGGATGGCGTAGCCGCCCGAGCCCATGCGGCGGCAGTCGATGGTGTCGCCCGAGTCGATGACGGTGATGTTGCCGACCATCGTCCCTCGCTTCTTGGCGAAGACGTGCAGTTCTTCGCGGAGCGCTCCGATCGTCACTTCCAGGTCTTCGAGGATCGCGTCGGACTCGGTCTGGTCGTTGAAGGTCTTCTCCTTCGTCCCCATGATGTCGTGCAGGCCCTGGTAGTACATGCCGCGAAGGCTCTGTGTCTTGCCCTCGCCGATGAGCTTCTTGATGCCCTCGCCGTGGAGCAGGGTTTGCATGAACTTGCGGGCCTGTCCCAGGTTGAAGAGCTGGCGTTCCTGCGTGCCCGAGCCCATCTGGAGGATGCCGCGGGACTTGTTCCACTTGGTATTGCCCGCGGAGCGCGTGGGAACTTCCACTTTCGGCTCGCGGCCCGACATCGCGGATTTGACGATGCCGTCAGCGAGGGTGGTCAGGCGGGCCGATGTCCGCTCGTCGCGCTCGGCGACGGATTTGGACTTGGTGGCCGGCTTCTTCGCCGAGGTTTTGGCCGGAGCCTTCTTGCGGCCGGGGGATTTCTTGGTGGTTCGTTTCTTGGCCATGACAGCTTTCCTTCAAACTCGCTTGCACGCGTCTGATAGCTCGTTGTGGATGCGTTCTAGATCACTCAAAGGTACACGCAGCTTCGTGCTCCACCATGTGTCGAACGGCAGCCCGGGAGGTTGGCACTCGTAATTGAAGCCGCACTCGATCCACGCATAGTCATCCTCGACGTCTGCCAATACAAACCTCGTGCACGGCTCCAAGAAGTCGAGGGTCGTACCGATCGCCGGCAGTTTGTGCGGTCTGAAGAACTTGGCGAGGTGCTTCAGATCTTGTCGTTGCCAGCATTCGTCGGCAAATGTCCATTGCGTCGTTGGGGTCTTCATTGTGCCCGTCACGACGAGCCATTCTGGATTACCCGGGCGGGCGACATACCGCAGCGAGGTTTCGCGATAGTCAGTCAGTGTGAATTCGCATTCGAACGCCATGCTCATCCCAGCACCGAGTCAGCCCTCAAACAGCCCGGCCTTCGCCGGCGACCGCTTCTTCTTCACCTTCTTGACGACCTTCTTCTTGGCGGTCTTCTTGCCCGACGCCGGCGTTGAGCGCTTCGCGGGCTTCGCTTCGGTCTCTGCCTTCGGCTCGTCCTTCGGGTTCGCGATCTGGCCGTCCCGCACGATGATCACGTCGTCGTCCTTGGCGAGTCGGCCGTCGTCGTCCTTGATGAACTTGCCTTCCTCATCAAGCTTGGCGTCGGCGATCTCTGTCCGGCGTTTCGCCTGCTTCATCAGGTTGTCGTACAGCTCGGCCGTGTCGACGCCCGTGAGCGCGGTGCAGCTCTTGGCGATCTCGCCGATGTAGCGCTCGAAGACGTCCCGGCGTTCGCCCTCGCGCTTCATGCGCTGGCGGCGGCGGATGTAGGCCCCGAGCTTTCGACCGCATTCCTTGAGCGCGAGCGTCATCTCCTTGCGGATCTCGTCGTAGTCGGCGATGGCTTCCTTGCTCTCGCTGGTGAAGGGCACCCACACGCTGGCCATGTGGATCATGACGACGAGCGGGCCGACGGGGGCGCCACCACGGGGCTGTGAGAGGCCGTAGTTCTTCCAGCCCGTCTCGACCACGCTCTTGAACGCGCAGCACGCCGACTGCTGATACAGCAGCGGCACGCGGTTGGCGAAGCGGATGATGCGTGCCTGCTGATCGCCCGGCAGGTCCCCGCCGTAGGCGACCGCCGCCTCGATCTGGAAGGGGTTGCCCCGGTACACCGCCGGGCTGCGCGTGCTCGCGGTGTAGAACTCGGCCTGCACACCCTTGAGCATGCCCGCGAGCATCTGGCGGACGCCGATGGGGGCGAGGCAGTCGGTAGGGGGGCTGCGGAGCTTGGCGTCTTGCAAGGCCGCATAAATCTTCTCGGCCGCGGCGTGGTCGATGTTCTTGATCCAGCTCTGGCCCGTGAAGCTCTTGCCCTTGCTGCTGGCCGCTTTGGTAATGTCGGACACGACCGCGGGCGTGACCCTGCAGAACTCGCGCTTGAAGAAGCCCCCGAGTTGCTTCTCATCGGTCGCCTTGAGCATGCGGAGGAAGTTGCCGAGCTCGACGCCATACGGGTGGGGCTTGATCTCCTCGGTCTCGGGCGGCAGCTCGCCGATCGTGCGTGGATAGACGATCCGGTCGGCGTGTTCCTCTGTGCGAACGATGTCGCCCGATTCGGCCTGCTCGGGCTCCGTGTCTTCGTCGGTTGGTTCGCCCTCAAGCTCCGGATCTTCGTCGGCCTTGTCGGGCGGAATGAAAGTAATCTGCGTGTGCGGGTTTGCGATCGCCGTCTGCTCGAGGTAGGCCTCGACGGATGTCTTGCCGCGGGCGTACCGGGCTTCAAGCACCAGCGAGACGCGCGTGCCGGTGCCGGAGCTGGTCTGGGGGAAGTCGTCGGTCTCGACGTCGATCGTGACCTCAGGCACGTTCTTGGTCGTGTCCATGGCCAGTTCGATGTGGTGTGCCGGCTTGTTCTTCTTGGGGCGTGTGTGGATGACCATCGGCTTGCCGGTGGTCATGAGCCCGTACATGCCCGCAGCGGAGATGCCGATGCCCTGCTGGCCGCGGGACATCTTCAGGCGGTGGAACTTCGAGCCGTAGAGCAGCTTGCCGAAGATGTTCTCGACCTGGCGCCGCACGATGCCAGGCCCGTTGTCAGTGACGGTGACCCTGTACCGCCCGGCCTTCTGGGGTGACGGAGGCGGCGTGATCTCCTCGATCTTCACCTCGATATCGGGGAGGATGCCCGCCTCTTCGCACGCGTCCAGCGCGTTGTCGACGGCTTCCTTGATCGTCGTCAGCAGCGCCTTGCGGGGGTTGTCGAACCCGAGCAGGTGGCGGTTCTTGGCGAAGAACTCGCTGACGGAGATGTCGCGCTGCTTGGCCGCCATGGTTTCGGCGGTCGCGCGGGCTTTGGACGAAGACTTCTTGGCCATGCCACCCTCCGTGGTGGGTCAGTTCACTGCAATCCGCAGCATAGCGGGGTGATCGGCGAGCCGGCCGATCGGCCTATATTTGCGGGCATTCCACGACGAAACGACACACGCCAGCAGGAGCTCAACGATGGAAACCACGCTCATCATCCTCAAGCCCGATGCCGTCCAGCGGGGACTCATGGGCCAGATCCTCAGCCGCTTCGAGGCCAAGGGGCTCCAGATCGTCGGCGCGAAGCTGAGCATGATCAGCCAGGAGACCGCCGCGACGCACTACCAGGATCACAAGGGCAAGCCCTTCTACGACGGGCTCGTTCGGTTCATGACCAGCAGCCCGGTGCTGATCATGGCCCTGCGTGGCAACAATGCCATCGCCGTCAGCCGCAAGATGATGGGCGCGACCTTCGGCAGCAACGCCGAGCCCGGCACGATCCGGGGCGACTTCGGCGTCTCGAACAGCTTCAACCTGATCCACGGGTCGGACAGCCCGGAGGCCGCAGAGCGCGAGCTGGGCATCTTCTTTGGAGCGGGCGAGGTGCTCGATTACGACCGTGCCATCGGCGGCTGGGTGTACGACCTGTCGAGCGGGACCGCGGAGTAAGGCCTCGGGGAGTCGAACCGGGGATCGGGCTGATCAGCTCGTTCCGGCACGCGCGGGCTTGGTCTCGGCGTTGCGACCCGCGGCTGACTGGGGACGCCGATCGTCGCTGTCACGCCCGGGTGCGGCATCCCCGTTGCGCCCTGGTGCCGCGTCGGCCACGATCTGCTCAGCAACCTCGCGACGGTGCACGGCGACATCACGCGGAAACTCGAACGCGACACGAACGCGGTCGCCCTTGATCGAGGCGATGCGAACCACCCCGATCGGAGACTCGGGGCTTCCTATGACAACTTCTTCGCCTTCCCGGCGCGTGATGACGAGCATCGGCAGTCCTTTACGCTCCGCGTAGCCTTCCCCCTTAGCAGGCAAGAGCATAGCACAAACGACAAGCGCATGCGATACCGATCATAAACCGTTCAAAAACGGCTAGGACTCGACGGCGACGACCCCGCTCACCTCCGGCACGTGCTCACGGAGGTTCTGCTCGATCCCGATCCGGAGAGTCATGCTGCTCGACGGGCATCCGACACACGCACCGTGGAGGCGGATGCGCACCAGGCCTGAGTCGGTTACCTCGACCAACTCGATGTCGCCCCCGTCATCCTGCACGGTCGGACGGATGAGGTTCAGGATGCGTACTACACGGTCATGGAGTGGTAGAGTGTCGCCCATGAGAATTCTCAAGAGTGTAGGCCTGTTGGGTATCGGTGCGTGGTTCGCGGCAGGGCTTCTTACGGGCTGTGCGACGTCGACAGCGGTGTACGAGAGTGACGACCCGCTGAACGACCTCGTCAACCCCCAGCGCACGGCTCGTCAGAAGACATCCATCATGAGCCAGATGCCCGAGCTGATCGCCTCGGGCCGGGTCGAGCAGGGCTTGGCGATCGAGCGTCTCAAGACCATCGCGTGGGCCCGCGAGATGCCCAGCGTGCTCCGCGAGAACGCGATGATCGCATTGATCGGCGACGCGGGGCTCCTCGACGAGTCCGGGTCGGTCGCGTTCCTGCGAGAGCTGCTCCCGACGGAGAACGATCCGAGAATCACAAGGTACGTCGTAGGCCAGGCGGCACTGCGTGGCTGGGATGAGCTGACCACCGCGATCGTGCGTCGCTATGCCGTCCCCTCGAGCAGGCTGTCCGACGAGCGACGCCCCGAGCGAGCGGCCCTGTCGGCGCTCCACCCGGACCGCTCCGTCGAGGAAACTGTCTTCGAGGTCTTCATCCAAAGCACCGACGCGGACACCTCGGGCAGGCTCCGGCGCGATGCGTGGAACCTGCTCTCCCGCCTGGACGAGAGCGGCGACATCCGCGTCCGCCTTCTGGGTGGTCTGGCGGCCTCCGGTGCTGACGAGCAGCGCGACCCGACCCTCGCGGGGCTCCGGAGAGCGCTGCTCGATCTCCGTACGATCCCGCTCACCGGCGAGGAACTGGAGTGGCTCGTCCAGCTCAGCGGACGCGACAACGCCGGCTGGTGGGAAGAGGCGCGGTCGATCATCCGGACCCTCGACCCGGACCAGCTGCGCGGCCTGCGGATCCGTCACATCGAGCCTCTGCGTTGGGCCGCCGAGTACCGGCGCGACTGGACGCGCGCGAGCAAGAGCGCACTCCTTGAGGTGCTCGCCGAGCAGATCGCGAGCCAGGAAACCTACAACCGCAAATCGTCTCCAGGTGTCAAAGAGGCGCTTGCCGCGTGGGAGGATCGACTGTCGTACGGCGATGCAGTCGCGCTCATGACCGTCTTCGATGCGGTGCGTGAGACGCGTGTCATCGAGGCATTCTTCGAGCAGGCCTCGGAGGACATGGCCGACACCTCGACCGAGTACGGCGGTGTGCTCCGCCTCGCAACGACGCGGACGAGCCGGGGCATGTTCACAGCCGTGTCCTACCCACCCCGCCCGAGCATCCGGGAGGGGGACACCGCGTTCGTCGCATCGCGGGAGCTGATCGAGGAATCGGCGACCGCGCTCGCGCACTACCACTTCCACGCCCAGCGTGTGCGCAACACACAGTTTGCGGGTCCCAGCGAGGGCGATCTGAACTATGCCGCGCTCTACGGTCGGACCTGCCTTGTCCTGACCCTCGTTGCAGAGGGCGTGATGAACGTCGACGCCTATCTTCCGAGCGGTGCGGTGATCGACCTCGGCGTCATCAACCGGGCCGACGCCCGATGAGCGAGCAACCGCTCATCGAGGCCATCGCCGCGAGGCGCGACCGGCTGCTCGACGACCTCCGCTGGCACGTGGAAACCCCGACAGGGGGTGGCAACACCGAAGCCATCGAGCGATCACGCGCCGCGATCACCGACCGGCTGGATGCGCTCGGAGCAGCCACCTCGACCATGCCGGGTGATCCTCGGCCCGACTGGATGGGCGGCAACGACACCATCCCAGTGTCGTCCCTGACAACCAGGGCGGGCGTGAGGGGGCCTCGTGTCCTGGTCGCGGGGCACCTCGACACGGTCCACGACCCCGAGGGCCCCTTCCAGAAGCTCGAGATCCGAGACGACGGGACCGCGACAGGGCCTGGCTGCGTCGACATGAAGGGCGGGTTGGTCATCGCGTCGCACGCACTCGAAGCGCTGCACGAGGTCGGCGCGAGCGTCAACTGGTCGTTCTTCCTCAACGCCGACGAGGAGACGGGCACCTACCACTCCGATGCAGCGTTGCGGAAGGCAAGTGCCGAGCACGATCTCGGCATCGCGCTCGAGCCCGCGCTGGCGGGGGGCGAACTCGCGATCGAGCGGGCCGGCTCGGGGCAGTTCATGATCGAGATCGACGGCAAGAGCGCGCACGTCGGACGGGCGTTTACCGAGGGTGTCTCGGCGGTCACCAGGCTCGGCGAGTTGCTCGTCGCGTGCGGGAGCATGCCCGAGCCCGAGCGAGGCAAGATCGTCAACGTCGGGCCGATCTCGGGGGGGAATGCGACCAACGCCGTGCCCGACCACGCGCAGGCATGGGGGAACGTGCGGTTCCCGGAACCCGGTGTCGGAGAGGAACTCGGGCGCGAGCTCGATGTCCTTGCGACCGCGGGCGATGCCCTGCCCCGGGTGCGGGTGTACCGCAGCTTCAACCGGCCCGCGAAGCCGCGGCTCCCGAGCACGGACAAGCTCGCGAACACGGCCCGCGCAGTCGCCGAATCGCTCGGGCAGTCGCTGCCCTTTGCCAAGACCGGAGGCGTGTGCGACGGCAACATCATGCAGGACGCTGGTCTGCCCACGATCGACACGCTTGGCGTCCGCGGCGGGGGCCTCCACACCCCTGACGAGTGGATCGAGCTCGCCAGCCTGGTGGAACGCTGTCAGCTCCTGGCTGTCCTTCTGCTCCGCCTGAGCCAACAATGACCACCCGAGCCCGAGAGGGCATCTCGGGCTGAACAACCCCCGATTTCGGGCCGATATGGGCGTCTCGGGAGCAACGACGCTCGGAAGGGATGCCGCCATGTCACAGATCACCGCCGGACACAGTGTCGGGGCAAGGCTCGCGAGCGATGAGACCATCCGCGACGCGGTCAGTTCGATCACGGACCGCGTGGAGGAGCTCTCGGGCGAGATCACGGACGTTCGAGGTCCGACCGACGGCGCCTCGGCGGACTACGACGCCCTCATGGCTCGCGCCGCCGAGGTGAAGGGACGGGGCCTGCTCTACCCCTACATCGGCTCGGGGCTCGGCAACGGCGCTCTCGTCGAACTTGCCGACGGGAGCGTGAAGTGGGACATGATCTGCGGCATCGGGGTTCACTTCTTCGGGCACTCGCATCCCGAGCTCGTTCGCGCGTCCGTCGCCGGCTCGATGGAAGACGTCGCCAAGCACGGCAACCTGCAGACCGGCTTCGAGGCCTACCGCTTCGGCGAGGTGCTGCTCGAGCTTGCCCAGCGCAACAGCCGCCTGAAGCATGCCTTTATCACGACCTCGGGCGCGATGGCCAACGAGAGCGCGATCAAGGTCTGCTACCAGAAGAACGAGCCCGCGAGCCGAGTGCTCGCGTTCAAGCACTGCTTCATGGGGCGCAGTGTGACCATGTGCCAGATCGGCGACTCGGCTGCCGGGCGTGACGGCATCCCGCTGACCACCCAGGTCGACTACATGCCCTTCTGGAACGATGAGGCTGCCGAGCTTGTGGGCGGCAAGACCAAGTTCATCGATCACGCCTGCTGGCGTCTCCAGCAGTACATCGACCGCTACCCGAAGATGCACGCCTGCTTCATCTTCGAGCTGGTGCAGGGTGAGGGCGGATTCAACACCGCGCCCCGCGAGTTCTTCACGTCGCTCATGGACATCTGCAAGGCCAACGGCATCGCTGTGTGGGACGACGAGATCCAGAGCTTCGGACGCACCGGCGAGATGTTCGCCTACGAGACCTACGACGTGGGTGACTACGTCGATGTCTTCTGCGTCGGCAAGATGACCCAGGCCTGCGCCACGCTCTACACCGAGGAGTACAACCCCCGCGGCGGCCTGCTCTCGGGCACCTTCACCGGTTCTGGCCAGGACTTCGCTGTCGGTACCCGCATCTTGGAGCTGCTCCGAGACGGAGATTACTACGGCGAGTCGGGCTCGATCGCCAAGCACCACGCCGCGTTCCGCGAGCAGGTTCAGGGGCTCAAGAGCCGTCACCCGGACTGGTTCCCCGACGCGCCGTTCGCCGGGGGCGACGTCGCCGGCGCGGGCGTTGGCGGCATGATGCGGTTCACGCCCTTCGGAGGCGATAAGGCCAAGGTCGCGGCGGCGTGCAAGGCCTGCTTCGACGAGGGCGTCATCCTGTTCTGGTGCGGGCACGGCCCGTACCACGTGCGCATGCTGCCCCCGCTGGGGGCGATGAAGCTCGAGGACTGGCCCCGCGTGTTCGAGTGCATCGAGAGGGGGCTGGCGAAGGCCGCCGGCTGACAGACGTGTTTCGCGGGTCTGGCGGAGTCCCCGCGGCTTCTTCACGGGAGTCACGAACGACGCGCCGAGAACGACCTCACCGGAGGTGACCCGTGTTCCGCATCCGACGCGCCAAGCTCGACGACGTGCCCACGCTGCTGAAGCTGGCCAAGATGGTCCACTTCATCAATCTGCCCCCGGACAAGGACATCGTCCAGTCCAAGATCGTGCACTCGCGCAACGCATTCCTGAAAGTCTGCGGCAACCGCAAGAAGCTCGAGCCCGATCCGATACCCTCTGGCATCGAGGAGGCGCACGCGAAGAACGCCGCCCTGGCCGGCTTCGGCGCGACAACGCACGAGAGCGACCTGTTCATGTATGTCCTTGAGGACACCGAGAGTGAAGCAGTGCTCGGGACCAGCCAGGTGATCACGCGTATGGGCGGGCCTGGCAACCCGCAGGTATCGCTCAAGCTCAGCGAGCGAGAGTTCTTCTCGACGAGCCTCCAGACGGGCACGAAGCACACCGTCGCTGAACTGCACCTCGACGAGTCGGGCCCGACCGAGATCGGCGGGCTGATCCTCCAGCCCAGCTACCGCGGGCACCCGAAGAAACTCGGGCGGTTCCTGAGTCTGGTGCGATTCCACATGATGGGTCTGCACCCAAAGCGGTTTGCGAGCCGGGTGCTTGCCGAGATGATGGCGCCGATCACAAGCGACGGGCAGAACCTCGTCTGGGACTACCTCGGGCGTCGGTTCATCCCGCTGAGCTACGAGGAGGCCGACCGCTTCTGCCAGTACAGCCGCGAGTTCATCACGAGCCTGCTCCCGCGCGAGCCGATCTATCTCAGCCTGCTGCCGCCAACGGTTCGTGCGGGGATCGGCGAGGTCGGCGAGGACACCAAACCAGCCCGGCGCATGCTCGAGCGTCTGGGCTTCGAGTTCCGCGGGTTCGTCGACCCGTTCGACGCTGGGCCCTACCTGGATTGCGCGACCAGTAACATCGAGCCTGTGCGCAACACCAGGCGAATGACCCTCGGTGCCCCGGTCGCAGCGAGCCGGTGCAAGACCCGCTGCATCGTCAGCGTGCTCGACAGCGATGGCGAGTTCCGCGCGATCGATGAGATGGCTTATGTGTCTGGTGCGAGTATCTCGTTCTCTAAGACGCACACGCAGCTCCTCCAAGCCGACCCGGGCACGAAGGTGGGGGTCACTCCGCTCGCGACGCCAAAGCCAGCCGCAGGCAAGAAGCGATCGAAGAAGCCAACCACCCGCAAGAACTCCAGCCGCTCGAACTAACTCCGTCAACACAGCCAGGAGACAGGAATGACCCACCCAGCACTCGCGCACGCCCCGAGTGATCTCATCGCAGGTGAACTGCGTCCCATCCAGGGCGACGGCATCCGCTCGATCAACCCCGCCAACCCGACCGAGGTCGTTTACAGCTTCGATCCGGTGGTCGAGCACGTGGACGAAGCGGTCGCCGCGGCGGGCGAGGCCCTCAAGACCTGGTCGCGGTGGTCCATGGAGCGCCGCATCGCGGTGCTCCGCAGGTTCCAGCAGCTCTGCGCCGATCGCAAGGATTCCATCGGCGGTCTGATCTGCGACGAGACCGGCAAGGCGCTCTGGGACTCGCTGGCTGAAGCGGGCATCCTGGGCGGGAAGGTTGACATCACGCTCGATGACTCCGAGCACGGGGGGCTGCGGCGTGTGACGGGTTACGACCTGCCGCTCACCGAGTCCCGCACCGGGCGGTGCTCGTTCCGCCCGCACGGTGTGATGGCGGTCATCGGTCCCTACAACTTCCCCGCCCACCTGCCCAACGGGCACATCGTGCCCGCGCTCGCGACCGGCAACACGGTTGTCTTCAAGCCGAGCGAGAAGACGCCCGCGGTGGGCCAGGCGCTCGTCGAGATGCTCCACGAAGCGCTCGAGGCCGAGGGGGCGCCCAAGGGTGTGGTAAACATGGTCCAGGGCGGACCCGAGACGGCCGTCAAGCTCACGACCCACTCCGGGATCGATGGCATCCTGTTCACCGGCTCCTGGCCCGTTGGGCGCAAGATCCTCGAGAACAACCTCGACCACCCCGGTCGGATCGTCGCACTCGAGATGGGCGGGAACAACCCGGCGGTCGTCATGCCCGACGCCAACATGCGTCAGGCCGCGATCGAGGTCGCGCGCGCAGCGTTCATCACCACTGGTCAGCGGTGCACGTGTACCCGACGCCTGATCGTGCATGAGTCGATCGCGGATCGTTTCGTGGCGGCTGTGTGCAAGATCGCGTCGAGCCTTGTCGTCGCGCACCCCCGATCAGAGCACCCGGTCTTCATGGGCCCGATCGTTTCGGAGCAGGCACGCGATGCCGTGCTAGCCTTCCAGGAGCGCCTCGTTGGCGACGGCGCGACCAGCCTCCTTTCCGGAACCACGCGTGCGCTGGATCTCGACGAGAGCGACGGGTTCTATGTGACCCCGTCCGTGCTCGAAGTCGATCGCTTCGTTGCCGAAGAGTCGAACGACGCCGGGTGCGACATCGAGGTGTTCGGCCCCCTGCTCCGCGTCGCACGCGTCGCTTCGCTCGACGAGGCGATCGAGCAGGCCAACGCGACCCGGTTCGGGTTGGCGTCGTCCGTCTTCACGACCGATCCCGAGTGCCAGCAACGCTTCCTCGCCGAGGCCCGCGCGGGGTGCGTCAACGTGAACACCGGCACCGCCGGCGCCAGCAGCAAGCTGCCCTTCGGGGGCCTCGGGCTCTCGGGCAACCACAGGCCGGCCGGCTCGTTCAGCCTCGACTACACCGCCATGCCCGTCGCCAGCATGATCGAGACGGGCGACGGCGCTGCGCTCCCGCAGGGCATGACGATGAACGACGAGTGGCTCGCCGAGGGATGAACCGATGAGCACCGACCGCAAGACCCCGCTGCCCGACGCACGCCGAAACCCGCGTTTCGGCGGCATCGCGACCTTCGGGCGTTGGCCCCGGATCGAGGACCTCGGCTCCCGCGCGGACTGGGGCGTGCTCGGGGTGCCCTTCGACGGGGGCGTGACCTACCGCCCCGGTGCCCGCTTCGGACCGCGCTCCATTCGCGAGCAGTCGCAGTACCTCAAGAACTATTCGATCGAGCACGGCATCGACGTGCCAGGCCTGCTCGCTCTCGCCGACGCGGGAGACGCCCCGGTGCTGCCGTACAGCGTGAAGCAGACCCTCGATGGTGTGATCGAGCACGCGCGGAGCGTCGATGCGGATCGCCTGCTCATGCTCGGAGGGGATCACTCGATCGTGTACGCGGGCATGACCGCAGCCTGGGAGCGCGCCGGCAAGCCCGCGGGCGGCCTTGCTTGCGTGCACTTCGACAGCCACATGGACACACTCGACACGGTCTGGGGCGAGAAGTGGAACCATGCCACGCCCTTCCGCAGGCTGATCGAAGCGGGCGTGCTCGACCCGAAGCGGACCATCTCCGTCGGTATCAAGGGCCCGCTCAACACCGCCGACGACCTCGACTACGCCCGCGAGCAGGGCATCCGGCTCATCACCTACACCGACTGGAAGCGGTCGGGCGACGACGCGCTCCGCTCGTTCATCGCCGAGCTGGGTGATGCACCGGCCTATCTGAGCTTCGACATCGACTGCGTCGACCCGGTCTTCGCTCCGGGCACGGGCACACCGAGCGTGGGCGGGTTCAGCTCTGCCGAGGTGCTCGATCTGCTCCGGTCGCTCGTCGGGATCAACCTGGTGGGCGCCGACATCGTCGAGGTGCTGCCTGACCGTGACGTCGCCGGCAACACGGCGCTGCTCGCTGCCCATGTCGCCTTTGAGATCCTTGCTCTCGATGCCGTCAGACGCGACGCAGCGCCAGGATGAGCTCGACCTTGCCAGCGTGCTGATCCAGGCGTGATGCGATCTCTGCGGGCGTCAGTCCCTGATCGGCCAGCTCGTAGATGGCCCGCTTCTGACCGTCGGCGGTCGTCGTTTCATGCGCACGAGCCGCGCCATTGGCGGGCGCCGCGGGCTGCTGGGCCGCTGAGGGCTGCATCCGTTCAATGCGTTCGTCTGCCTGCTGGATGAGCACGTCCAGTGTCTGGATCCGGGTATCGAGGAGTGCGGTCAGCTCGCGGATCTGATCGGCGGCCTCTGCGACTCTGGCCTCGATCCCGGCGTCGTGCTCGGCCCGGTGCCTGAGCTCGGCGAGCCGCTCCTGGGGCGTCGCCACGATCTCGCGCGACCGGGCGATGGCCTTCCGCCTCGACTTGCCCAGCACGACCATGACGAGCAGAACCACTGCTGCCGCGAGCAGCACGCTGGGCAGCCAATCGCTTCGGGGTTCCGTTTCACCGGGCGCGGTGTCGGCGGGGTCGAGCTGGGCCGTCCTGACCATGCCGCAGGATACCACGACCATCGCGGTAGGATCGTCCGTGTCCGCGACGCACGACAGCCCGCCCCCCGAGGTCAGCCGGTGGATCCGTGCCGTGCGCGCGGCATGGCGCGATCTGACCGGAGGGCCGGATGTCCCGGACGCGACCCGGCCGACCCTGGTCGCGGTCTCGGGCGGTGCGGATTCGGCCGCCCTGGCGATCGCGCTCGCCACGCTCAGCGAAGCACGCGTCGTGCTCGCGTGCGTCCAGCACGACCTGCGCCCCGCAGAGCTCGTCCACGACGACCGCGAGGCGGTCCGGAGCCTCGCGGCGACGCTCGGGGCACGCCTTGTGACCGAGCATGTCTCGGTCGGCACTGGAAACGTCGAGCACGAAGCCCGACGAGCCCGCTACCGCGCGCTCGAGCGCGCCGCGACCGCGACCGGGTGCCGGTTCATCGCGACCGCGCACCATGCCCGAGACCAGATCGAAACAGTCGTCATGGCTCTGTGCCGCGGAGGTGCTCCCGAAGCGCTCGTGGGCGTCCGATCCCGCCGCACACTGCCAGGGTCAGGCGTCGAGATCATCCGTCCGATGCTGGCGATCGACCCGGCGCCGGTGCGTGCCGTCTGCGAGGCGTTCGGCTACGAACCGCGAGTCGACGCGACGAACGCGGATCCCGCTCGTATGCGGGCCCGGGTTCGACGTCTTGTCGTGCCGGCGTTGCAGGAGTGCTTCCCGGCCGTCGGCGATCAGGTCACCTCGGCAACCCAGCGTCTTGCCGCCCGGCTCAGGAAGCTACCGATCGACGAGGCGCTCGACGTCCGCGACGAGCCCGTCGAGCCCTGAACCGTCCATGACGGAGTAGAGCCCAAGCACCGAGCGGTCGGGGCCGATCAGGATCATCCGTGTGGGGTGCAGGATGTTGGCCATGGTCCCGCCATCGGTGGTAGGAACCTGGTTGTTCTGCTCGTCATCGACCACGAGCATCAGATCTTCGCGGACGATCCGGCGCGTTTCTGCTGTGCTGCCGGTTGCGAAGGCCCAGTTCGAGAAGTCGGCGCCGTGGGCCTCGCCAAAGGCCCGCATCACCTCGGGTGTGTCGCGTTCGGCGTCGAGACTGAACGAGAGCAGCCGGATGTCCGTTCCCGCCAGCCGGTCCTGCGCGTCGGCCATCGTGCGCGTCATGAGCGGGCAGAGGCTCGGGCAGTTCGTGAAGATGAACCCCGCGACGGTGTAGTTCCCGTCGAGAACACCCGCGTCGATCGGATCGCCGTTCTGATCGATGAGCTCGAAATCGGAGATCCGCAGCCCGAGGTCCGGCGCGGCGGTCGTCCGCTCGCCCATTCGAGCGTTCCACATCCACGCGGCCCCGAAGCCGCACACCGCGATGCCCACGAAAGCCGAGAACAACGCCGCTGTCGGGATCCGCATCTGCTACCTCCTTCGGGCCATCAGGGTCCCGCACGCGCCGCCAACCAGAGCGAACGCAATGGTGAGTGTGACGAACACCCAGTCGGGTCCTGGCATTCTTGATTCGCCGAGCAGCCCGAGCCGGATCGTTGCGACGGGCCACGACAGCGGATCGGCGAGGGTGATCCACCGCATGACCGGGTGGGCCGTGTCCGGTGGATAAAACGCGCCGGCGAGCATCCAGCTCGGGAGCAGCACGAGATTCATGGCCCCGTGGAACGCCCCGGTGTCGGGCGAGCGCCACGCGATCGCGAGCGCGACGCCCGCGGTCCCGAATGCCAGGGCGGCGATCCCGGCCAGAGCCAGCAGCACGCCGCCGGCCGTCGGGCGCAGCCCAACAAGCCACGCACCCGCGAGAAGCGGCGCCGACTGTGCGATCGCGAGCAGTGCGAGGGCCAGCACCTTGCCGAACCCGATCCGCCGGACAGGCGCCGGGCCAGCCAGGATAGCGAGCATCGGCCCATTGTCCCGGTCGTCGATCAGCGAGATCGCCCCGAACACGCCCGCGAAGAGCGACGCCATCGCGATCATTCCGGGCAGCAGGAAGCCCGCGTAGCCCGCGTCGGAGAGACCGCCGAGTTCGCCCGCGAGGCCAGCGCCGAGCCCGAGTAGCAGGAGCGCGGGCGTCCCCACGGTCGCCGCGGCGCGGATTGGCTGCCTCACGAAGCGAGTGACTTCACGTCTGAGCATCGCGACGACAACGCTCACCGAGCAGCACCCCTCTGTCCCGCGATGAGGACGGGGCGGCATTCGACCCCGTGTCCCGTCTCGATCGCCGACGCAACGACAGCCTGCGCCTCGGCGCGCGGCACGCGGATGGGGGGCTCGCCGCCCCGCGTGATTTCCCACAGGCTCTCACGTTGGTGCGGGTAGAGCTCGGTCAGGCGTCCGCCGTTCATCATGAAGACCCGATCTGCGGCGTCCGTCTCTTCGGAGGTGTGCGTGACCCAGAGCGTGGTGATCTCGTCTCGCGTGGTGAGCTCGCGCACGACCGTCACGAAGGCCGATCGCGACGCGGTGTCGAGCCCGCTCGTCGGCTCGTCGAGCAGCAGCACGCGAGGCCCGACCGAGAGCGCCCGCAGAAGATCAAGCCTGCGCAGCATGCCGCCCGAAAGCGTCCCAGCACGGTCGTTGGATCGATCGGCGAGCCCGGAACGATCGAGCAGCGGCCCGATGCGCGAGCGATCGGCGCCGTGTACGTCCACGAAGAAGCCGAGGTTTTCACGCACCGTCAGCAGGCGATCGATCGCCGGCTGCTGGCGGACGAAACCGATCTGTCCCGAGACACCGACACGCCCGACATCGGGTCGGCGAAGGCCCGCGATCACGTCCAGGAGCGTCGACTTGCCCGACCCATTCGCCCCGACGATCGCGGCTACCTCGCCCGCGGAGAACTCCGCCGAAACATCAAGCAGAACCTCGCGCTCGCCAAGTCGGACCGAGACGCCCTCGACCGAGACGGTCACCGCGCGTTCCAGACCAACGCGTCCGCGACTAGAGCCGTATAGACGACTGGCAGGTACGCGATCGACGTAAAGAACACGCGCCTTGCGCCGGCGATCCCGGGTTGCTGGACGAGCCGCACCGCGGCGTGAACGAAGAACGCTCCGCCGATCGCCGCGACCGACGCATACACCAGCCCGATCAGCTCGGGCATCGCGGCCAGCGGCGCCGCAGAGACCAGCACGGTGCCCGCCGTCAGCACAAGGATCCACCACGCGACAGCCGACGCATGGGACCGGCGTGGCACCGGCCTGAACCCGGCCCGCTCGTACTGATCGCGGTACACCAGCGCGATCGAAAGGAAGTGGGGGATCTGCCAGACCAACAGGATCGAGAACACCGACCACGCGGGCGCGAGCGTCAGGTCCACGACGGGCTCCGGAGACGCTGCCGCCCAGCCAATCAAGCAGGGCAGGGCACCCGGAACCGCTCCGACATACGTCGAGATCGGGGAGACGGGCTTGAGCGGGGTGTAGAACGCCGCGTAGAGCACGATCGTCAATGCCGCGAGGGCGGCGGCGACCCAGTTCGTGCCCAGCAGCACGGCCGGTCCGAGCACCGAACACAGCGCCGCGAAGTACCACGCCTGCGGGGAATCGAGCCGACCGGACGGCAGGGGCCTGCCCATGGTTCGGTCCATCATCGCGTCGCGCCGGGCCTCGATTACTTGGTTGAGCGCGTTGGCCCCCGCGGACGCGATCGCGGTGCCTACGAGGCACCCGATCGCGGGAACGAGCACGCCGCTGTCGAGACGGCCGTGCCACGCGGCGGACACCGCGAAGCCTACCCCCGACGCGATCGTTACCATCCGGGTGATGCCCGGCTTGCTCAGCTCGAGGAAGTCACGCGCCGCCTGCGCCCGCTCGGTGGACGCGGATCCCATCGCGAGAGGGTCCCCCTGAGCCGACATGGTCTCCGTCCGTGACATGAGCCGATTCTAGACGCCGTGCTGTCTGCCTCGGCGTACGATTCTCGGACGCCCCGGTAGCTCAACTGGATAGAGCAGCGGACTTCTAATCCGCAGGTTGTGCGTTCGAGTCGCACCCGGGGTGCTTCTCTGCCGACGCCCGCTGACGTGGGCGCAGATAGGGCTCGAGTTCGTGCGGCAGACGCTTCAGGCCTCGCCGCCTTGCCTTGAGCACCGCGTAGTGCAGCGAGTCGTGCACGCGGTCTCGCACACGCTCCGTGATCGTGATGTCCCACCGTTCCATTTGGCCGAGCGAGTACATCCAGGCGTGGTACTCCTCGAGACAGCGGGGCTTGTAGCGGTCGAAGCCGATCGCGTGGTGTCCGATCTCGTGGAGGAAGATCGCGGCAGACACCGGGCCGCGCGGCCTGGGCGATTCGATCAGGCGGCTGATGCTGCCGTCGGCGTAGCGCACCTGCCAGGCCACGCCGCTGGAGGAAGACCGCCACTTTCGGACCCGCACGCCGTGTTCGCGGAGCATGTGCCTTGCCATTCGCTCGTACCGATCCTCTGAGGCCGAACGCTCGCGTCTCGCCCGCTCCGGCTTGGCTTCCGCCCGCGGGGGTGTCCTGGGCGATGGCGCGGAAGCCGACGAGGATCGCCAGCCCGGGATCAGATCCCACAGCAGACGCATCCCGGTCTGGGCAGACTCGCGCTTCATGCGTCTTTCTTGGCTGTGACGAGGGCGCCGCTTTCAGGGCTCCGTCCGCGTGCGAAGTCCGCAAACGCCATTGGCTTCTTGCCCGAGGGCTGGACCTCGAGCAACCGGACTGCTCCCTCGCCGCATGCGACGACCCCCTGTTCGGCATCGATCAGCTCACCCGGTTCGCCCGTGCCGTCCGCCGGGCCCGCACGGAGCAGTTTCACTGTCGTGCCCGCGATCTCGACGGCGCACCCGGGCCAGGGGCTCAGCCCGTTGATGTGCGCACGGCACTGTTCGCCCGTCCGCTCGAAGTCGATGACCGCATCCGCTCGCGACAGCTTCGACGCGAGTGTGACCCGCGCACGATCCTGGACACGACGCTCCACACACGCCTGGGCGTGCGCCGCGAGCACCCCCAGCACGGCGTCCGGGCCGTCTTCGGCCAGCAGATCGTGCAGCTCGCCCGTGGTCTGGGTCGGCTCGATCGGGCGAGTCGTCGTCGCGAGCACGTCGCCCGCGTCCATCTCCTGGGCGAGCGTGATCACGCTGTTCCCCGTTTCGGTGTCACCCGACATGACCGCATGGTGGATCGGCGCCGCCCCGCGCCACCTTGGCAGCAGGCTTGCATGCAGGTTCACCGCGAACACCCCGTCGAGCAGGCTCGGCCCCAGCTTCTGCCCGTATGCGATGACGACCCAGGCATCGGCATCGACGCCCCGTACCTGCTCGATGATCTCGGGTGTGTTGATCCGATCCGGGCGAAGTGTTCGGGCGCCCGCTTCGGCCGCAACAGCCGCGATCGGCGTTGGGCGGAGCGTGCCCCCTCGACCAGCGGGGCGATCGGGTTGGGTCACCACCAGGGCGACGTCGTGTTCGGCGAGCAGCCTGCGCAGCGTGGGCACGCCGAAGGCCCCAGAGCCCAGGAACACCAGACGCATCAGGCGCGCTCCAACTCACGCAGCTTCCGGCGGTTCTTGAGCCGCGACATCTGCGTCATGCGGTCGATGATCAGCACACCGTCCAGGTGGTCGGTCTCGTGCTGCCAGCAGCGGGCCAGCAGGCCGCCGCCCCGAACCTCGAATGGCCTGCCTTCCGCGTCCAACGCCTTGAGCGTGACCACCTCCGGGCGGATCACGTCGCCCCGGAGCCCGGGCAGGCTCAGGCATCCCTCGTCGAAAGGGGATCGCTCGTCCGACGCGTCGACGAACTCGGGATTGATGCACACCATCGGGCCATCCGTGCCCGTCACGACGCCGTCCGTCTCGCTCGCGTCGGGATCAGCCGGGACATCGCAGACGAACACGCGGATCGTGAGCCCCACCTGCTGGGCAGCCAGGCCGATGCCGTCGGCTTCCCGCATGATCTCGATCATGCGCCGGGCCAGCCCGCGGACGCGGTCATCGACTTCATCGACCGGCTCGGCGCGTTCACGCAGGATCGGATCGGGGTACTGGCGCAGCCTGAGGTCGCTCGGGTCGGTCACTCGCAGAGTGTAGCTGAGCCCGAGAACCTCGATCGCGGCGGCGGCTCGGGTGCGGCGCTAGAATCGGCGTCGTGCGCGGGGCACCTGGCCCGCCCGAGTGGAGGTCGGCGTGGCATTCATCGGCAAGGGCAAAAAAGGAAACGACGGCGGAGACGCCAACGGCGACGACAAGCCCGCCGAGAACTCGCCCGAGAAGGCGTCCAAGTTCTTCGAGCACGCCCGCACCACCCAGGACACCGGGAACTACGACTACGCAATGCAGCTCTGGCTCCGCGGCATGGCCTTCAGCCCGCACGACATGAACGCGCTCGAGGCGTTCTGCGGCGCCGCCCTCTCGTTCTCCAACCAGAACGGGAAGAAGGGGCCCAGCAAGGAAACCGTGAAGGCGGCTTCCGGGGCGAAGGGCCCGATCGCGAAGTACCTCGCTGCCTTGCTCGTGTGGGCCCTGAAGCCCGCGGATACGGGGCATGCCGTGAAGGTCGCCGAGGCGGCCTCCAGCGCTGATCTCCCCGAGCCCGCCTACTGGTTGGGTGAGCGTGCCCTGCGGGCGTTGCAGGCGGACGCCAAGCCAAAGAAGGATGCCGCGGTCAAGCTCATGCGTGCGATGCAGAGCCTGGGCGCATTCGATCTGGCGACCAAGGCCGGCGAGGCGGCGGTCCGCATCGACCCCGCGGACGGCAAACTGGCCCAGGACGTCCGCAACATGTCCGCAGAAGCGACGCTGAGCCAGGGCGGATTCGAAGACCGCGGGCAGGGTGGGTTCCGCAAAAACATCCGCGACGCCGACAAGCAGCGAGAGCTCGCCGACGAGGACAGCATCTCGAAATCGGCCGACACGATCGAGCGCCTGCTGGAACGCGCGAAGGCCGACCTGGAGTCGCGCCCCGACGACATTCCCGCCGCTAAGACCTACATCAAACGCCTCCTCGAGCGGGGCACCAAGGACGATGAGAAACTGGCCTACAGCATCGCGATGAAGGCATTCAAGAAGCACGGCCAGTTCTCGTTTCGCCAGCAGGCGGGCGATATCCAGATGCGTGTTGCGCGTCGCAAGCTCGTTGCGCTGCGGACGAAGGCCGAGAGCGGCGAGCAGAAGTACACCGACGAGCTTGCCGAGTTCGAGCCCAAGTTCCGCCAGCTCGAGATCCAGGAGTTCGCCGCCCGCGTGGAGGCGTTCCCGACCGATGCCGGCCCGAAGTACGAGCTCGGGCGGCGATACTACGACGCAGGCGAGTACCAGAAGGCGATCCCGCTGCTCCAGAAGAGCCAGTCGGACGGCAAGTACAAGGCCCGCTCGCTCGCGATGCTTGGGGAGAGCTTCGGGAAGATCGGCATGATCGATCCCGCGATCGATACCCTTCGCCAGGCGATCACGAGCCACAGCGATGACCGCGACGAGACCGGGATGCAGCTCCGGTACGCCCTGATGGACGCGCTCTCACGGAAGGCCGAAGCCGAAGAGGATGGCGATGCGGCCGCCGAGGCCGAGAAGATCGCCAGCGGCATCGCGATGCAGCAGTTCGACTACCGGGATATTCAGGCCCGGTACGAGGCCGCCAAGCAGCTGGTCAAGAGGCTCCGAGGCCAATGACCGGCTCCGACCCGAGCGCGACGGCGATCATCCCCGCCAGGCTCGGGTCGGAACGCTTCCCCCGAAAGGTACTCGCCGACGAGACGGGCACGCCCCTGATCGTGCACGTCTGCCAGGCCGCAGCAAGGGCCTCGCTCATCTCGCGCGTGATCGTCGCCGCTGGTGAGCCCGAGATCGTCGAAGCGGTCGAAGCGGGGGGGGTCGAAGCCAGGCTCACGCGGTCGGATCACCCGAACGGCACGAGCCGGGTCACCGAGGTTGCCTCGCAGCTCGACCTCGCGGACGACGCCATCGTCGTCAACGTTCAGGGCGACGAGCCCGAGATCGAGGCTGGGGTCATCGACGCCGGAGTGCGAGCCCTCGCCGCCTCCGATGCCCCGGTCGCGACGATCGCCTGCCCGTTCGGCGCGGGGGAGGACCCGGCCAACCCGAACCTCGTGAAGGCGGTGCTGGACCAGACGGGGCACGCGCTGCTGTTCACGCGAGCGCTCGTGCCGCACGACCGCGACGCGACAGGAGGCGTCGGGCACTACCGGCACGTCGGGCTCTACGTCTACCGTCGCTGGTTCCTGGGCCGCGCCGCTGCGCTCGACCCAACCCCGCTCGAGCAGGCCGAGCGGCTCGAGCAGCTCCGGTTCCTTGAGCACGGCTACCGGATTGCCGTCGCCGTGCAGCCCGCCGGTCTCCCCGGCATTGACACGCGCGAGCAGTACCGCGCGTTCGTGGACCGATGGCACGCAGCGCACGGAGGGCGCACGTTGTGATACACTCGGACATGCCCCAGCTCCGGCGAACGAACACGCCCGACATCCGTGTGCTGGCGTCGACGCCGCCGGCCCCGGCGTCCGGGGGGCGACGCACCGGCTCGCCCTCGCTCGCGTCCACCGCGCAGACCAGCGTCGAGACCGAGTTCTACTCCCCGATCCCCGATGGCTACGTCAAGGGACGCACGAAGTACGTCGTCGTCATCGGCACGGTGATGTCGGGTCTCGGCAAGGGGATCTTTGCGTCGAGCGTCGCCAAGGTCATGAAGGACAAGGGGCTGGCAGTCGCGCCCATCAAGCTCGAGGGATACCTCAACGTCGACGCCGGCACGCTCAACCCCTACCGGCACGGGGAAGTCTTCGTGCTGGACGACGGCACCGAGTGCGACATGGACCTGGGCACCTACGAGCGCGTGCTCGACCAGAACATGACCGGGCGCAACTACATCACCAGCGGGCAGATCTTCTCTGACGTCCTCACCCGCGAGCGCCGTGGCAGCTACCTCGGGCGCGATGTGCAGATGATCCCGCACGTGACGGGCGAGGTGAAGCGGAAGCTCCGCGAACTCGCTGTTACCGGCGGCGAGAACGGCCAGCCTGCCGATGTCGTCTTCGTCGAAGTCGGCGGCACCGCGGGCGATTACGAGAACGGCTTCTACATCGAGGCCCTCCGCGAGCTCGCGTTCGAAGAGGGTGAGGGTTCGACCTGCTTCGTTGCGCTGACGTATGTCATCGAGCCCAAGGCCCTGGGCGAGCAGAAGTCCAAGGCGGCTCAGTTGGGCATCAAGCGACTGATGGAGGCGGGCATCCAGCCCCACATCATCGCCTGCCGCGCCGGCAACCCGGTCGAGGACTCGGCGCGGCAGAAGATCGCGATGTTCTCGAACGTGCCGCTGAACCGTGTGTTCAGCATGCACGACCGCCCCAGCATCTACACCATCCCCGACGAGCTCCGGGCTGAGGGTCTCGACCGCGAGATCCTGTCCATTCTCGAGCTGCACGACAAGGTCGACGCGGTGCACGAGGACGCCGCGCGCGACCGCTGGCGTTCCTTCATCATCGGGTTGACCTCGACCAAACGCAACGACCTCAACGTGGGCATCCTGGGCAAGTACACCGAGCTCCGCGACGCGTACGCCTCGATCGACAAGGCACTGGAGCACTGCTCGGCCCATCAGCCCGTGCGGATTGAGCAGCACTGGCTCGATACGACCGACATCGTCGGACCCGAGGACGCGGCACGCCTGCTCGAAGGGCTCGATGCCGTCATCGTCCCGGGCGGGTTTGGCACGCGCGGCGTCGAGGGCAAGATCGAGGCGGTGCGTCACTGCCGCGAGACCGGCACCCCGTACCTCGGCATCTGCCTGGGTTTCCAGGTCGCGGTGATCGAGTTCGCGCGTAACGTCCTCGGGCAGTCCGAGGCGAGCAGCACCGAGTTCGGCGGTTCGGGACCCTTCGTCATCAGCGAGCTGCCCGAGCAGAAGGAGATCGAGGGCCTCGGGGGCACCATGCGCCTCGGCGCCCAAGACATCGATCTCACCGCTGGCACGCTCGCGTCATTGCTCTACCAGGGAGAGTCCGCCCGCGAGCGGTTCCGGCACCGCTACGAGGTCGAGCCCGACGCCATCGAGGCGTTGACGCAGGGCGGGCTCGTGTTCAGCGGGCGTCACCCGGTCCACCCGATCATGCAGGTGCTCGAGCTGCCGAACGCGCGCGAGACAGGCGACGATCGACCCGTGCACCCGTTCTTCTTCGGGGCTCAGTTCCACCCCGAACTCACGGGCCGTCCGCTGCGACCGCAGCCGGCATTCATGGGCCTCATCGCCGCGGCGCTTGCGCGCCGACACGGCGAGAAGCACGTGCGCGATCCGGATCGCTGGCTGCGCCGGACCAACTCGAATCAGCCGGCGTAGCGCACGCGCAGCTGGCGGGCCGCATCCAGAAGGATCAGACCGGACAGAGGGTCGGGCCGCCCGGTCGACACCATGCAGTTGTGCAGCAGCGTCTCGGCGTACATGCGGGCCTCGTCGGTGCCTTCCGTGACCGACAGGTGCGCGAAGACCTGCACCGCCCAGGGCAGATTGGTCGCGTTGTCGGGCTGGATTTCGTCGATCAGCCACCGGGCGGAGCGCTCGGCGAGTTCGGTCCAGCCGGGCAGGAGCCACGCCGCGTGCACCATCGAGAGCTCGCGTTCGGTCCAGAGTTCGATGACGTCGTCGGGCGAACGTCCCTGGAGCGCCGGTCCTGCACCGCTTGGTTCCGGACAACCGACTACGCCCGCCGAGGCCGCGAGCAGGTGTTCGTCAACGCTGAGCGTCGTCAGGTCGCCCCCCTCAAACTGGTGTCCGGACACGCTGCTGAGCAGCAGACCTGCGGTCAATCGTCGACCGTGCGAGGGCTGACCCGCGGCCAGTACCGCGTCTTGGTCCGGAAGCGTCAGCCGAGCCGCCGCCTCGATCCGCTCTGTCCAGGTTTGCCAGTCATCCACACACGAGGTTAGGGCCATGTCAATGCCCGAGCCTGCTAGGCTGCGCACATGGTCGGACTGGAGCGAGAGATCCCGGCGCGGCTGCTGGTTCCGATGTGCCCACGCTGCGGCGACACACGTGTGAGCCGCGACGATGGCAACCCCCGAATCCGCTGCAGACGCTGCGGGCACGATCTCTACACCGATCGTCCGAGAAGCTACGCAGCAATGGAAGGTCTGATCGTCGAGACCGAACCAGAGCACGCGGACCGCTCAGGACGGAAGGGACTCTTCGCTTACGCCCGGGCAGGGCTCACCCGACTGCGCGTCAAGCTGGGGATTCGGTAGCACCTCCGCGGCGGCGTGATGCTGCCGCCGCACCGCCGCGCCTTGCTCCAGCCCTCAACGAATCCGACGCTGCCCCACGGAGGGATCTGGTGCATGATCGAGCCCGCGAGCTGCGGCCGGCGTTTCTCGGCCAATTTCGAGATGTGTGACCTCGATGAGCAGCTCCGCCCAGGGCCTGTATGGTCAGCGCGGTCGGTATCGATCAGCCGGTCACGTCTCTGGCTGCGCTCCCGACGGATGTGCTACGTCGGCACGCGCGTCGCGACCGTCTTGCATCGCATCGACTCCGAACCGGTTGTCATCGTCGGCATCGTGTCGAGGTGCGAGTACGACACCAACAGCATGTACGATCTCGAGTTGAGCTTCGAGCCCTCTCCAGGGCAGTTCGTTCTGGATGAGATCAGGCACCGGATCAGCACGGGCCTGGCCGCTTGATTCCGGATCTCCCGCCGGCCACCCTGTACGGATGGACGTGCTGACCGAGACTGCTGGCCTCCGAGACCGACTCGGCACTGCCCGGTGCGTCCTCGTGCCCACGATGGGTGCGTTGCATGAAGGGCACCTCTCGCTTGTCGCCCGGGGGCGAGACGACGCGCGTGCGCGCGGGCTGCCGCTTGCCGTCTCGATTTTCGTGAACCCGGCGCAGTTCAACGACCCCGCAGACCTTCGGGACTACCCGCGGACCCTGGATGCCGATCTCGGTGCGCTTCGCGAGCACGGCGTCGATATCGCCTTCGTCCCCGACCCGGAGGAGGTCTACCCCCCCGACGACCCCGACGCGGCCCCGGAGCCTGAGGTCCCGCCAGTCGGGCGATTGCCAGGGCTGGAGGACCGCTTCCGCCCGGGGCACTTCCCGGGCGTCTGTCGGGTGGTGTCCCGACTGTTCGACCTCTGCCGTCCCGCGGCCGCGGTCTTCGGGGAGAAGGACTGGCAGCAGGCCTGCGTGGTTGCCTCGATGTGCCGCCAGCAGGGCCGCGATACGGAGATCCTCCTCGGCGCGACCGTTCGTGAGGCCGACGGCTTGGCCATGTCGAGCCGGAACACCCACCTGTCGCCTGAGTCCCGCCCGAAGGCAGCCGCGATCTGGCAGGGGTTCCAAGCGGCATGCCGAGAGAACACTCCGGAGGCGGCCGAACGCGTCTTGGTCGCGACGATGGGCTCGGCGGGGTTCGAGATCGAGTACGCGACGATCCGCGACGCCGAATCTCTGATGCCGCCCGCCGGAGAGGCGGACCGCCCGCTGCGTGTGCTCGCCGCGGGGGTGCTCGATGGCGTCCGCCTCCTCGACAACGCTCCTTGGCCGGCGTAACTTCCCAGAACCCCTTCTGGAGAAACGCCTTGGGCGATCTGAAGCACACGCCGCTCCACAAGTTCCACGACGAGCACGGCGCCAAGTTGGTCGACTTCGCCGGCTGGTCGATGCCAATGACCTACACGGGCATCATCGAGGAGCACAATCAGGTCCGCAACTCGGGCGGGGTCTTCGATGTCTCCCACATGGGACGCCTCAAGCTCCAGGGGCGTCACGCTCGCAAGCTTCTCGAACTCGCGTGCAGCCGGAAGATCAGCGACATGCAGAACGGTCAGTGCCGGTACTCGCTGATGCTCAACGAGACGGGTGGCGTCAAGGACGACGTGATCGTCTACCGCCTCGACGACGACGAGTTCATGGTCGTGGTCAACGCCGCCAACCGAGACAAGATCAAGGCCCACCTCCAGCAGCTGATCGATGCCAACGAGTTCACGCTCAAGTTTGACGATCAGACCGAATCGACCGCGATGGTCGCGCTCCAGGGTCCGCGGGTCATGGAGATGGTCTCGCAGGTCTCCAAGGAGGTTCCCACGCTCAAGAAGTACCGTTTCGTGGTCAAGAACCTGCTGGTGATCAAGCTGATCGTGAGCCGGACGGGCTACACGGGTGAGGACGGTGTTGAGGTCATCCTCCCCGCGGGCGCGACGGGTATGGCGCTCAAGCTGCTGATGAAGGACGTCGACCCCGCGCAGGCCGACGCGCTCATGAAGCCCGCCGGGCTCGGCGCTCGCGACACGCTCCGCCTCGAGGCCGGCATGCCGCTCTACGGCAACGAACTCGGTGAGGATATCAACGCGCTCTCGTGCGGCGTTGACTTTGCCATCAGCCTCGACAAAGCCCCCGAGGGCGACGGCGAGGCGTTCGTCGGGCAGCGGGCTCTGCTGGAGACCCGCGACAACGGCGGGCCCGCGCAGCGCATCGTCGGGCTCACCATCGACGGGCCGCGCACCGCGCGGCACGGGATGGCAGTGAAGATCGACGGGCAGCACGTGGGCGTCGTGACGAGCGGGTGCAAGAGCCCGACCCTCGACCGCTCGATCGCGATGGCGTTGGTCAGCACCGCCCATACCGAGATCGGTACCAAGTTCCAGATCGACACGGGCAAGGCCATGCTCGACGCCGAGGTTGTGCCGCTGCCCTTCTACAAGGCACCGAAGCCGAGCTGATTCTCTCGCTCGCACTCCGGTTTCGTTGAGCTGCCTTTCTCGAAGGACTGCTCTACAGGTTGACCTCGATCCAGCCCGCCTCGCAGTGGCGGACGATCGTGCCTGTGACCGCGTAGAGCACCTGCTCGGCGATGTTCGTCGAGTGGTCCGCGATGTGCTCGCAGCACGAGGCGAGCTCGTGCAGCAGGAAGGCGGTGTCGACCCCCATCTCGCCGGCCGCGATCCGCTGCTCGGCATCTCGGAGCACCGCGTTCTTGAACCCGCGGACGGTGTCTTCGGCGCGCAGGACCAGCTTCGCCGTGTCTGGGTCACGCTGCTCAATCGATCGGCAGACATCCCGGACGATGCCGATCACGCTGTTGCACAGCACCCGGAACGTCTCGGGGATCTCGGCACCGGAACGCTTTGCCACGTGTTCGCTGATGTGCACGGCGCAGTCGGCGATCCGCTCGAGCTCGTTGTTGGCCTTGACCACAACGAGGACCTCACGGATCTGGTTCGGTGGGAGTTCGTTCGCCTCGCCGGCCGCGTCGCAGAGCAGCATGACCGCTTGCTGTTCGAGCGCTACGTCGACACGATCGATCTCGTCGTCGAGAGCCGCCGCGCGTCCCGCGGCCTCGCCGTCGTCGTCGAAGAAGGCCTCGAACGCCGCGTCACAGATCGCGACTACGCGACGGCCCTGGGCGTTCAGCTCGCCCCGGATCAGTTCCAGCTTCGTTGTGAACCCGCTCGACTGCGACGACTCGCCCGCCATGGCGTCCTCCGGTCGGGAAACCGCGCAGAGCCTAGCACGCACCCGTCCGTGCTGAAGCCCCAACGGTCTACTATCGGCCGGATTCGCCGCTCGCGCCGCGTGGATCCACGCAAACACCAGATCCGGACCCGCACGACGACTTTTGGAGATCCGCCATGGCCTTCGGCATCGACCTCATCCACGCCCGCCAGATCCTCGATTCCCGCGGCAACCCGACCCTGGAAGCCGAGGTCGTGCTCGAATCTGGTGCTATCGGCCGGGCCGCGGTCCCCAGCGGGGCCTCCACGGGCGAGAACGAGGCCGTCGAGCTCCGCGATGGGGGCGAGGCCTGGATGGGCAAGGGCGTCACCAAGGCGGTCGACAACGTCAACGACCGCATCGCCCCCGCGATCGAGGGCTTCGACGCCCGCGATCAGGAGGGCATCGACGCCGAGATGCTCGACCTCGACGGCACCGCCAACAAGGGCGAACTGGGTGCAAACGCGACCTTGGCCGTCTCGATGGCCGTCGCCCGTGCGGCCGCCGAGGGCTCGTGCTTGCCGCTCTACCGCTACCTGGGCGGGGCCGCCGCCAAGACGCTGCCCGTGCCCATGCTCAACATCCTCAACGGCGGCAAGCACGCCGACAACACCGTGGACTTCCAGGAGTTCATGATCCAGCCCTGGGGCTTCGACACCTTCGAGGAGGGCCTCCGTGCCGGCACCGAGATCTACCACACCCTCAAGAAGGTCCTGAGCGAGCGCGGCATGTCGACCGCCGTCGGCGACGAGGGCGGCTTCGCCCCCGACCTGAAGGACAACGAGGACGCGCTCAAGGTCATCGAAGAGGCGACCGGCAAGGCAGGCTACACGTGGGGCGAGCAGATCTTCGTCGCCCTCGACCCCGCGACCAGCGAGCTGTGGAACGAGGCCGAGAAGGACGGGAAGCAGGGCTACAAGTTCTTCTCGTCGTCGCAGGACGTGATATCGAGCGACGAGCTGATCGACCTCTGGGCCAGCTGGTGCCAGAAGTACCCGATCCGCTCGATCGAGGACGGCCTTGCCGAGAACGACTGGGAGGGCTGGGCCAAGCTCACCGCGAAGCTGGGCGACACCGTGCAGCTCGTGGGCGACGACCTGTTCGTGACCAACAAGCGGTTCGTCGAGCGGGGCGTTGCCGAGAAGGCGGGCAACGCGGTCCTCGTGAAGGTCAACCAGATCGGCACGCTGAGCGAGACGTTCGAAGCCGTGAACTACGCGACCCGCAACCGCTTCAGCTGCGTGCTGAGCCACCGCTCGGGCGAGACCGAGGATTCGACGATCGCCGACATCGCGGTCGCGACCAACTGCGGCCAGATCAAGACCGGCGCCCCGTGCCGTAGCGACCGCAACGCGAAGTACAACCAGCTGCTCCGCATCGCCGAGGAGCTGGGCGAGAACGCGGAGTACGGGTCGAGCACGTGGTGGCGAGGCTGATCAGACTTCGGTATCTGCCAACGCCATCTCCGGGATGCTGTGGAACGCGATCCGCCTCGGCGCGGCGTCCTTGGCGTGGTGCATCGCGCCGTAGTAGACCGAGGCGTGCCCCATCTTCTGGTTGATCGCATCCATCGCCTTGCCCAGGCGCCCGCGGGCGTTCTCCGAGTCGAACAGCGATTCGCCCGCGTCGTCAACCGGCACGAGGTCGCTCAGGACGACCGTGATCCGCTTGGCGACGATGCCCGGGCGGCTGTCCCAGAGCTTGGTAAGCCAGTGCATCAGGTCGCCCGTCTCGGCGGTGGGGGTGAATCGGCAGGAGAGAGCGACGCTGTCGCGGTGCCCATCGGGGCGGGGCTCGCCGCTGACCTGGAGCGACAGCTGCCGGGCCATGGCGTTCTCGAAACGCAGGCGGGCGGCGGCCTTGTGCAGCAGCCTGACCGCGACGGCCCGGCTGCCCTCGGGCGTGCGCAGCTCGGGGGCGAGCACGTGCTGGTTGCCGAACGATCGGCGCGGGCCGTGCGCGCGCCCGGCCTCCTCGCCCCGCAGCCAGTGCCACCAGTCCTCGCCGATCACGCCTCCCCAGACGGCCCGGAGCTGCTTGCGTGACGCGCTGCACAGCCCCTGGGTCGTGGTGATGCCCTGAGATCGCAGGCGCAGCGCCATCCGGTCGGAGATGCCCGGGAAGTCGGTCAGTTCGAGGTCGAGCAGGATCCCGGGCAGGTCGCGCGTGCGGATGACGGTGAGCCCGTCGGGCTTCTGCATGCCGCTGGCGAGCTTGCCGAGCATGGCGTTCGGGGCGATACCGATCGAGCAGCGGAGCGACTCGCCCACATCGGCACGGATCGAGTGGCGGACATCACCCGCGATCCGGATCGCGGTGCCGAGATCGGCCTGCCAGCCCGTGAGCCGGCAGCGGAACTCATCGACCGAGCACACTGCCTCGATGGGAACGTGACGATCGATCGCCGCCTTGATCTGCTCGTGGCACTCGATGTATCGCGAGACCCGCGCCGGTCGCAGCGCGATCTCGGGGCAGAGCCGCTTGGCTTCCCATACAGGCGTCCCCGTCCGCACGCCGTGGGCCCGAGCCTCGTAGCTGACGGCGATGCAGCACGTCTTGTCGGTCTTGAGCGGGGTGACGCCGACGGGGCGGGCTCGCAGGCTCGGAGCGTCCTGCTGCTCCACCGACGCGAAGAACGCGTTCATGTCAATGAACAGCACCATTCCGATAATTTACCAAACAAAATGCCTGGGGTCAAGCAGTTTGTTTAGAGGTTGATCGGGACGCCTTCATCACGGTACTTCTCGATAAGGAGCCGTGCGTCCTGGAGCAGCGTGCGCAGCTCTTCGACGACGGCGTTGAGCGAGTTGAACAGATCGGGGTTGGTCGCGAGCTGTCCGAGGGTGCCCTCGCCCCGGTTCATCCGGGCGACGAGCTCGTTGACCTCACCGCCGGCCTCGTCGATCGTGAGCAGGGCCCGGTCGGCGGCATCGAGCGTGGTCTCGGTCCGCTCGCGGATCGCCCGCGTCTCGTCGCTGATGACCTGCGCTGCTTCTTCGAATCGTCCGATCGCGTCGCGTGTGTCGGAGAGCAGGGCCCCCTCGTCGAGCCAGGCCTCGGCCTGCGTCAGCACACCCTCGATGCGCTCCAGTGTCGCCCTTAGGTCGCGCTCGCCCGGCTCGTCGCTGTCGAGCACGCCGGCCAGCCGCTCGCCGACATCCGTGTACGTCTCGGCAAGCGTGTCGATGCGGTCGGCGGTCTGGCTGAGCTGGTCGAGACGTCCGACGACCTCGCTCTGGAGCACGGAGGTGAGCGAGCGGACCGCGACCGCGTACTCCTCGCCCTCGCCCGGAGCGAACGACCCGTCCCAGGTCTCGCGGGGCTCGATGTCGAGCTTGGCCTCGCCCACGAAGCTCGCGTCCAGGAAGATATCGAACTCGGTCGGGAGCGAGGCGTCTGCCCGGTAGCGCACGCTCACGAGCGCATCGCCGCTGGCATCGTCGGCGAGCCGGATGCCCGTGACGTCGCCGATGCGCACGCCGCGGTACGTCACCGGCGCGACGGGGGAGATCCCTCGTGCCGACTCGAGGCGCAGCTCAACGCGGCTGTGCTGGACGCCCACGCCCGCGAGCTCGCCGAAGCGCATGAGCATCCACGCCAGCACCAGGAGCCCCCCGACCGCGGTCAGCCCGATCAAGACGTCGCGTCCCGTGGATTTCATGCGTCCTCCTTGAACCGCCACCTAGGAGATGGAGGCCGCGTGCCCGGCGGCCTCGAAGAATGACCGCACCCGCGGCTCGTCCGATCGTACCAAATCCTCGAAGCTCCCCTGCGCGATGACACGCCCTCGGTCCAGCATCACGATCCGATCGGCGACGCGTCGTGCGCTCACGATGTCGTGTGTCACAACCAACCCGGTGACCCCGAGCCTGTCCTTGAGACGGATCACGAGATCGTCGATCCCCTTGGCCCGCTCGGGGTCGAGCCCGGTGGTCGGCTCGTCGTAGAGCACCACCTCGGGCTCGAGCATGATCGCGCGGGCGAGCGCGACCCGCTTCTTCTGCCCGCCCGAGAGCTCGGCGGGGAGCTTGTGTTCGCTGCCGGCCATGTCGACCATCTCCAGCGCCTCGCGGACCCGGTCTTCGAAGCCCGCGCCCGAATGGGTACGGTTCTCGCGAAGCGGGAACGCGAGGTTCTCGCCCACGGTGAGCGAGTCGAACAGTGCCGAGAGCTGGAACAGAAAGCCGATCCGTGTTCGGATCGGGCCGAGCCGGCGTTCGGGCAGGGTGTCGATCCGGGTGTCGTGGAACCAGACCTCACCCGAATCGGGGCGGAGCAGCCCGACGATGTGCTTGAGCATGACCGACTTTCCGCAGCCGGAGGGGCCGACGACGACGGTGGTCTTGCCGCTGGGCAGATCCAGATCGACGCCCTGCAGCACGGGCGTCCCATCGAATGACTTCCGAAGCCCCCGCAGGCGAATCACGGCGTCAGAATGGGCTTGCGGATCCGGCACGGTACGATTCTGACCATGGGCGAGCAGCAGTCCACCCCTCCGGAACGATTGATCCACCGCGGGCGAAAGTTCGACTTCGCCGTGATGACGACCACCGGACGATCGGGTCGCCCGATCGAGCGAGAGATCGTGCGTCACCCCGGCGCGGTCATCCTCGTGCCGATTCTCCGTGAGGACACCGGGGACGCGCTGCTCTTCGTCAGGCAGCTCAGGCACGCCCCGGGGGAACGCGTGCTCGAGCTGCCCGCCGGCACGCTCGAGCCTCACGAGAACCCCTTCGGGTGCGCTGCGCGCGAGTTGGAAGAGGAAACCGGCTACCAGGCCGCAACGGTCACGGCCCTCGGGCGGTTCTACACGTCGCCGGGCATGAGCAACGAGCTGATGCACGCGTTCGTCGCGACCGATCTCGGGTACACCGAGCCCTCGCCCGAGGACGATGAGGACATCGAGGTTGTGAGGGTGAGCATCGGCGAGATCCGGGGCATGATCGATCGCGGCGAGATCATGGACGGCAAGTCGCTCACCGCGCTCGCGCTCGCGGTCATCCGGGGCGTGCTCCCGCCCGACGTTCTGACTGATCCCGGGCCCGGAACGTGAATGAGCCGCGGCGTACATCCTGGCTCGGACGAGTCTTCGGGGACGGCGAGAACCCGCTGACATGGTCCCTGCCGGTCGCGCGTCTGCCCGGGCTAGTGGTGCGTGTGCACCTTGTGCTCTTGGTCTTCGTCGCGGTGCGCCTCATTCAGTCGATCCAAACCGAGCAGGCTGGGCTCGTGTTCCAGATCGCCGGGCTGGTCGGGTTGGTGCTGCTGGTGTTCATGCACGAGCTCGGTCATGCTCTGGCGGCGCGGCGCGCCGGAGTCTTGCACGACCGTCTGGTGCTCTGGCCGCTTGGTGGGCTGGACCACGGCGACCAGCCGGAGCGCGCCGGTCAGCTCGTGCGCATCGCCGCCGCGGGGCCCTTTGTGAACCTGCTGCTGCTCGCTCCGCTCGCTGCCCTGGTGCTATGGATGACGGGCTCGTGGGAGCTGGTCTTCTTCGCGCCGTTCGGGTACCAGGACGCCGCGCGTGCGGCCCTGACCGAGGGGCTCGGCGCATGGCTCGTCTGGTCGCTGCACGCCAACAACCTCATGCTTCTGGCGTTCAACCTACTCGTGCCCATGCCCCCGCTCGACGCGGGTCGGCTCGTGCAGGCCGCCGCGTGGAGGCTCCGAGGCGAAACCCAGGGCGCGCGGCTCTCCGGCGTGGTGGGGCTGATTGCTGCGGCGGTCCTCGCTGCCGTGGGGCTGGTCGCCAACGAGACCGCGCTGCTCGGCATCGCGATCATCGGCGCGTTCGTCAGCTGGCAAGAAGTCGCCCGGGCCCGGTTCCTGGGCGTTGGCGACACAGAATGGACTCCCGTGCCCGATCCTGCCGAGATCACAGACACCGAGGGCCCGCCGGACGGGCAGGAGGTAGATCGGATCCTGAGCAAGATCAGTGAGCAAGGGCTGGAGAGCCTTTCGGAAGAAGAGCGCCGCGTGCTCGACCGGGCCTCGGCCGCGGGCACCGACCACTAGAGTCCCAGGGGACCGGGCTCGCACCACCGACGGAGCAACACGCCGCATGGGCATCCACGACCGCGATTACTACGACGACCGACGCGGGGGCGGAGGCGGTGGGATCGGTCTCGGACGGGTCAGCTTCCGACCGAAACAGCTCTCGGTTACGAGCTGGCTGATCATCATCAACGTGTTGGTCTTTGTCGTCGATGCGCGGCTGCCCGTGGTGGATATCGCGGATCTCAGCGTGATTCCGGAGACGATCTCAGCCGATGTCGCGGCCCGCGCGGTGCCGGCTGACACGCCCAGACCGCCCAACGTTCCGATTGGTGCGTCCTGGCCGCGCCCGCTGGTCGATCCGGAAACGAATCAGGCCATCGCCGCGGTCGGTGCCGACGGGACCGTGTATCCGGCGGTGCAGTACTACCGAAGCTGGCACCCGCTGAACGGCTGGGGGCATTTCTCTTTGCTGAAGGGCTTCCGGGCGCTGGAGGTCTGGCGCGTCGTGACGTTTCAGTTCCTGCACGCCGACATCACGCACCTGTTCTTCAACATGTTCGGCCTCTTCATCTTCGGGGGCATGGTCGAGCAGTACCTTGGGCGGAAGAAGTATCTGTCGTACTACTTGATCTGTGGTATCGGCGGCGGGCTGCTCTATCTGCTCTTCGCTGGGCTGAGCGCGCTCAACGTTCCGCTCCCGGGCACCCTCGGGATGACGACGATGGGGACGCCTCTGATCGGTGCCTCGGCCGGGGTCTTTGGCGTGATCGTGGCGTGCGCGCGCATCGCTCCGGACATGCGGGTGATGCTGCTCTTCCCGCCGATCCCGCTCAAGATGTCCTGGCTCGCCTACGGGTACGTCGCGCTCGCTACCTTCAACCTCCTGAGGGGCGGGAGCAACGCGGGGGGCGACGCGGCACACCTGGGCGGTGCCATTGCCGGTTTCTACTTCATCCGGAATCAGCATCTGCTCCGAGGCTTCCTTGACTTCGGCATCGGGCCGTCACCCAAGAACAGCCGTCAGCCCCGCGGCCCACGCGGCAAGGCGCCCTCGCAGCAGGACGTCGACCGCATCCTCGCCAAGGTCAACGAGAAGGGCCTCCACAGCCTCACGAGCCGTGAGAAGAAGACGCTCGAGCGCGCGTCACGCGACGCGCGAGACAGCGCGTGAACGCCCCGCTCCGCTTCGAGATCCTGCAAAGCCCTGCCAGAACCCGGGGACGGATCGGTCGGGTCGAGACACCCAACGGATCCTTCGAGACGCCCGCGTTCATGACCGTGGGCACCAAGGCGACCGTCAAGGGGCTCTATCCATCGCTGCTCCGGGGCTGCGCCTGTGAGGTGCTGCTCGCCAACACCTACCACCTGCTGCTGCGCCCCGGCCCTGACGTGGTCGCCGAACTGGGCGGGCTGCACGCGATGATGGGCTGGCAGGGCCCGATCCTCACCGACTCGGGCGGGTATCAGGCCTACTCGATGGCGGACAAGAACGCGGTCGACGAGGACGGTGTCTCGTTCAAGTCCATCGTTGACGGCTCGACAATCCGGATGACGCCCGAGGAATCGATGCGCATCCAGAACGCGCTCGGGGCTGACATCATCATGGCGTTCGATGACTGCCCACCCTCGGTCGATCCAAGCGCAGGCCCCGTGAACCAGACGCGTCTCAAGCTTGCCGCGGCTCGCGACGCACGCGGGGGGGAGTACGACCATGCCGCTCGTGTGCGCGCCTCGAACGAGCGAACCGTCCGCTGGCTCGAGCGTTGCAAGAAGGCTCACGCGCGCAGCGAGGAGCAGGCGCTGTTCGGCATCGTGCAGGGAGGAACGGACGAGGGCGAACGCGCCTGGTCGGCCGAACGGATCGGGGCGATCGATCTTCCTGGTTACGCAATCGGCGGTGTGGCTGTGGGGGAATCGCCCGCGGACATCCACCGCGTTGTCGAGTTCACGGCCCCCATGCTGCCATCAAGCAAGCCCCGATACCTGATGGGCGTCGGTTACGAGCGGGACATCCTCGCCGCGGTCCTCTCCGGGGTGGACATGTTCGACTGCGTGCTGCCGACCCGGAACGGGCGATCGGCGACCGCCTTCACCCGGACCGGCCCGCTGCGGCTCAAGAACCAGGCCCACGAGCGTGACCGAGAGGTCATCGAACCCGGTTGCGACTGCCCGGCCTGTGATCCCGGGCGTCATGGGCTCGCGACGCCCGACGGCCGCGGCTTCGCTAGGGGCACGATTCGGCACCTGTTCCGAGCCGAGGAGATGCTCGGGCCCATCCTGGTGAGCCTGCACAATGTGCGTCACTTTCAGCGGCTCATGTTGGACATCCGACGGGCACTCCGCGAAGATGATTGGCTCGCGTTCGCCCGGCGGTGGCCGGTGGCGATCGCTGGCATCGATCCGGCCCTGTTCGGCCGGCTTGGTCTCACTGAACTCGCGTCCGAGGCTCCTCCCGAGCCCGCCGACGACACGGAAACGACCGACGCATGATGATCCTGCTTCAAGATGCTCAGCCCACGATCCCAGGCATGCCCGATGGGACGCAGACCGTGCCGGCGGCCGAAGGCGGTGCGACCACGGGTGACCCCGCGGGCGGGCAACCCCAGCAGCCGGCCCCGGGCGGTTTCCTGGGCGGCGGTTTCTTCTTCATCCTGATCGCCATGATGATCCTGATGATCTTCCTCTCGGGCGGCGCCCAGCGCAAGGAGAAGAAGCGCAAGGCCGCGCTGCTCGCGTCGATCAAGAAGCACGACCGCGTGCAGATGATCGGGGGCTTGATCGCGACCATCAGCGAGGTCCGAGATGATGAGGTCGTGCTCATCATCGACGAGCAGACCAAGACCAAGGCCCGCTACTCGAAGGCCGCCGTCCAGCAGGTGCTCCGCGAGGCGCCGGGCTCGACCGACGAGATCGAAGAACACCCCGCCGAGCCGCAGCTCGCGACCCAGCCGAGCTAAGCCCGGTCCTCCGACTCCCCCAGGACACCTGCCCCGATGCGAAACGTCGTCCGAAACCTCTGTCTCGTTGCCGGCCTGCTCGTGCTCGCCGTCTGGTCGATCATGCCCCCGAGCGAGAAGCTTCGCCAGGGCAAGGACCTCCGCGGCGGCTTCAGCCTGGTCTATCAGCTCCAGATCGACAGCAGCGAAGACGCGTCGGCCGTCATGAGCCGCACGATCACGGTCCTGAAGGATCGTGTTGACCCGCAGGGCCTGCTCGAGATCTCGATCGTGCCCCAGGGGCGTGACCGGATCGAGATCACGATGCCCCTGCCCAGCGACGAGGTGAAGGCGCTCCGTGCCGCGTACCTCGCCAAGCTGGAGACGATCGCGCAGCGCGAGCTCACGGGGCGTGACGTGGAACGCCTGATGTCGCTTCCGCGCGCCGAGCGCCGGTCCGCGGCAGATGAGATGGCCGGCGACGATCAGTCGCGTCGTGCCCTGCTGGACGAGGTCATCCGTACCACCGAAGAGGCCGAGGAGACGCGGGAGCGCCTCGAGATGGCCGAAGAATCTGGCGCGCCCCCGGACGGGATTCGCCAGATCGTGCAGGAGCTCGCGGCGGCCGAGATCCGGCGCGACCAGGCCAAGCAGGGCGTGGTCGGCAGTGTGCTCCGCGCGGAGCAACTCCGCAACGCGCTGCAGCTGTCGAACGAGCCTCGCTTCGTTCTGGATGACAGCGCGGATGAGGCCTTCGAGATCCCGAGCCCTCGCGCCAACGCGATCGAGGAGCTCAAGACCGCGCACTCCGACAAGGTCGCCCTCATCGACGAGGTGATCGCGGCCCTGAAGACCTACGAGGACGAACGCACCACTCTCGACGACCCGAACGACCTCATCCGGCTTCTGCAGGGATCGGGCGTGCTCGAGTTCCGGATCGCGCCGACAGTGAACGAGCACCCCGACGAGCAGACGCTCCGCGAGGAGCTGCGCGAGCAGGGGCCGCGGGCGACCAGCGCCCCGGACGCCGAGTGGTTCGAGATCGCCGATCCGATTGCGCTGGGCGTCAACACGATTCAGCAGGCCGAGCGGATGCTCGCCGATCCGGCAGGGTACTTCGCGCAGGCGCGTGACTTCGTAGTCGAGCCCTACGAGGGTGCGTACTACATCCTGCTCTACAGCAGCCGCGACAAGGCGCTGCTGCAAGACCAGAGCCTCGGCGCGTGGCGTGTCGATCAGGCCTCCGAGACCGTCGACGACAGCGGGCGTCCCGCCGTCGGGTTCCGCATGGACGCGAACGGGGCGGTTCTGCTCGGCAACCTGACCGAGCAGAACGTCGGTCAGCGGATGGCCGTCCTGCTTGACAACAAGACGATCACCGCACCGGTTCTGAACTCCAAGATCTCGAGCAACGGCATCATCCAGGGGATCGACGCGCCCGACGAGCGTCGCAACATCATCCGCACGCTCAACGCCGGCACGCTCTCGGCTAGCCTGACGCCGCAACCGATCAGCCAGTCGATCCTGGGGCCCGAGCTCGGCCAGGACAACCTGGACGCGGGCCTCCGGGCCGGCCTGATCGCCTTAATCGTCGTGAGCGTCTTCATGGTGTTCTACTACTACACCAGTGGGTTGATTGCGGTGACGGCGCTCGCGTGCAACGCGCTGATTATTCTGGCCATGCTGTCGCTGAGCCGCGCCGCGCTCACGCTGCCTGGAATCGCGGGCATCATCCTGACCTTCGGCATGGCGGTCGACGCCAACGTGCTGATCTTCGAGCGCATCCGCGAGGAGATCCGCAGGGGGATTGCCCTCAAGCCGGCGGTTCGCCTTGGGTTCGACAAGGCCCTCTCCTCCATCGTCGACGGCAACGTGACCAACCTCATCGTCTGCCTCGTGCTCGCCAACATCGGTACCCAGGAGATCAAGGGCTTCGCGATCACGCTGGGCATCGGCGTCGTGGGCACGCTCTTCAGCGCGCTCGTCGTGTCGAGGTTGATCTTTGCGCTTCTCGTTGAACGTGTCGGGATCAAGGGGCTGGGTTCGCTGCCGCGCACGATCCCTGCCCTCGAGCGGGCCCTCGAGCCCAATCTCGATTGGCTCCGCATCCGCCGGCTCTGCCTCGTCGTGTCCGCAGCGCTCATCGGTCTCGGCGTGCTCATGATCGTCCGCCAGGGGGCGACGATGCTCGACAACGAGTTCCGAGGCGGCACCGCGGTCACGATGGTCCTCGCCGACGACGACACGGGCAGCCCCAGAACGATGGAGCGTGCCCAGGTCATGGACCGGGTGTCGGCGATTGCGGAAGCTGCGCCGGATGAGTCGCCCCTGAAGCTGCTCACGACGGCCGAGGTGCTGCCCGTCAACCCCCAGGACGACGGGGTGACGTCTCACATCTTCCGGATCAAGTCGCTGCTAGCTGGGGCGGAGGCCCAGGCGGCTCTCTCGGCGGCGCTTCAGGAGGCGTTCGAGGACGTGCTGCCGACCAAGCCGCCGCTCTCGTTCCAGGCGGATACCACGACCGATGCGAGGAGTGCGCCTGTCTACGAGGTCACCGAGCCCAGCCTCGCGTCGGTCATCGGGAGGTCTGATGTAGTTGCCGATGTCAGCGAGTTCGATGGCGGCGCGGCGATCGTCGTTGAGGAACTCGAGCCAACACCAACGCTGGAGGACCTGACCGAGCGGCTCGAGTACATGCGACGCGACCGCGAGTTCAGCGACTACCTCAACCGCGAGTGGGAACTGCTCATCATCGAAGGCGACGAGTCTGCGGTGCGTTCCGCTGTGATGGTCGTCCGCGACGATGGGCTGCTTGTCTACGACAGCCGCGATCGCTGGTTCGACGAGGTAGCTTCAACGGAATGGGATCTGGTGACCAAGGCCCTGAAGCGGTCCGAGTCACTGGCGGGGGTGGACAGCTTCGACGCATCGGTCGCTGGCTCCTTCCGTGCTCGCGCCATCGCGGCGGTCGCGATCAGCTTCATGCTCATCACGATCTACATCTGGGTTCGCTTCGGTTCGGTGCGATACTCGGCGGCCGCCCTGGTCGCGCTCGTTCACGACGTGATGATCGCGATCGGTCTCATCGCGGTCGCCGAGATTCTGTACGAGCACGAGACCACCGCCAACCTGGCCCGAAGCCTCAACATCCTTCCGTTCAAGATCGATCTGAGCCTGGTGGCAGCGCTGCTCACGATCATCGGCTACTCGCTCAACGACACCATCATCATCATGGACCGCATCCGGGAGAACCGGGGCAAGCTTGATTACGCATCGCGCCGCACCGTGAATCTGTCGATCAACCAGACCGTCAGCCGTACCGTGATCACCTCGGGGACGACACTCCTCGCGGTACTGATCCTGTTCACGTCGGGCGGCGAGGGTGTCCGGGCGTTCTCCTACACACTGCTGATCGGCGTGCTCGTTGGAACGTACTCCTCGGTCGCGGTCGCGGCTCCGCTCGTCTGGTCGGGGCGGACCGATCGCGAGCACCGGGATGCCGCGGACGCGGGCGACCCTTCGCCCAGCACGGCCTGACGGAGCGGGGTGCCCGATGCGCAAGCGATTCGGAGCTCGTGAGTTCGCTGCCGCAGTGCTGATCGTCGGCGCGTCGGTCGTCTACTGGATTGGGACCGCTTCACCGCCGGTCACGCTCGCTCCCGACTCGCACGAGGCAACGACGGAGGGCGCCCCATGACAACCCAGGGGCCCTGCTACATCGTGACGGGCGGGTGCGGCTTCATCGGATCCAATCTGGTCGCGACGCTCCAGCAGCGTGATCCGACCTGCCATGTGCTGGTCATCGATTCCTTCCGCTCCGGCACGTACTCGCTGCTCGTGGAAACGTGCGAGCGCATCGTGGGCGGGCCGTTCACGGGCGAGCTGCTCCCCGAGAGCGTCGAGGACCTTGATTGGACCTCCCTGTTCGTCGAGCGGCGCCCCGCGGCGGTCTTTCATCTCGGAGCGATCACCGATACGACCGTCGATGACGAGCGCGACATGATCCGTCAGAACGCGGGCGACTCGTGGAGGCTGCTGCTTGAGACCTCCGCCGACGCCGGTGTGCCGCTGGTCTATGCGTCGAGCGCCGCGACCTACGGCACGCCTCCAGAAGTCGCCCAGCGCGTCCCATTCAAAGAGGACTCCGCGGGCAAGCCCAACAACGTCTATGGGTTCAGCAAGTGGCTGATGGAGACGGCGCACCGCCGGCTGGCGTGCGAGCGTGTCGCGGACGGTGAGCCCGAGCCCTGGATCGTCGGGCTGCGCTACTTCAACGTCTTCGGCCCGGGCGAGTCGGGCAAGGGCAAGATGGCTTCGATGGCCTACCAGCTCACACAGCAGGTGCTCGCTGGGGGGCGTCCACGTCTGTTCTCAGACGGCACCCAGACCCGCGATCAGGTTGCGGTCGAGGACATCGTGGGCATCACGCTCGCGGGAGCCGGTCTTGGGGAGCGGGCCGACCCGGAGCCGGGTGTCTACAACGCCGGTTCGGGGAAGCCGACGACTTTCGAGCAGGTCGCGTCCGCGGTCCGGCGTGGGTTGGGACTGGCGGACGCCGACCGTCCGACCGAGTTCTTCGACATGCCCGAGCATATCGCGCGGTTTTATCAGTCCTTCACGCTCGCGGACATGGCCAAGGCCAAACGCGGCCTCGGTTTCGAGCCGATACATGACCCGCAGGAGGCCATCGCCTCCTACGCTGCCCTGCTCGCCGACGACCGACCGACCACGGAGTCCTGAATGTCGCAGATCAAGCGGATCCTCGTCACCGGCGGCGCCGGGTTCCTCGGTTCGCACATGTGCGAGCGTCTCGTCAACGACGGGCACGACGTTGTCTGCCTCGACAATTTCTTCACGAGCCAGAAATCCAACGTTGCCCACCTGCTCGACCATCAGAACTTCGAGCTCGTGCGGCACGATGTCACCCACCCGCTCTGGCTCGAGGTCGACGAGATCTACAACATGGCCTGCCCTGCCGCACCCGGGCATTACCAGTACAACCCCATCAAGACCATGAAAACTTCCGTCATGGGCGCCATCAACGTGCTCGGCATGGCCAAGCGGTGCAACGCCAAGGTGCTGCAGGCATCGACCAGTGAGGTGTACGGCGATCCCGACGTCCACCCGCAGCCCGAGTCGTACCGCGGCAACGTCAATCCCATCGGTCTCCGCGCGTGCTACGACGAGGGCAAGCGAGCCGCCGAAACGCTCTTCTTTGACTACATGAGGCAGAACGGTGTGAACATCCGCGTCGTCCGGATCTTCAACACCTACGGCCCGCGCATGCACCCGTTCGACGGGCGCGTCGTGAGCAACTTCATCCGTCAGGCCATCGCCGGTGAAGACATCACCGTCTTCGGCGACGGCTCGCAGACCCGCTCCTTCTGCTACCGCGATGATCTGGTCGAGGCGATCATCCGCATGATGAACGGACCCGATGAGTTCGTCGGACCGGTCAACATCGGCAATCCGAACGAGTTCACGATCCGCGAGCTTGCCGAGCAGGTCATCGAGCTGACCGGCACGAAGAGCCGCATCATCGAGAAGCCTCTGCCCGCCGACGATCCCAAGCAGCGTCAGCCCGACATCACACTGGCGAAGGAGAAGCTGGGCTGGGAGCCTCAGATCCAGCTGCGCGAGGGGCTCCAGCGGACGATCGAGTGGTTCCAGTCCGTCGATTTCTCGAACTTCCGCGCCCCGACCCCCAACTACTGAGCATGGCCGCTGGCGAGGTCCAGGTCGTTCCCCTCGGAGCGCAGCACTACGAGGCGTGGTGCACGATGCGCGAGGCTCTCTTCGAGGGCGAGCGTCGGGATTTGCTTGACGCCGAGGCGAAGCAGATCACCGAGCTCGGCACCCTGAAGGGCCAGCCGTTCGCCTGCTTCATCGCCCTGATCGACACCGCTCCGGTGGGCTTTGCCGAGGCGACGGTCCGGTCGTCCGCGGAGGAATGCCTCACGAGTCCTGTGGTCTACCTCGAGGCTTGGTACGTTGCGCCGCAAGCCCGGGGCTCGGGCGTCGGCCGTGAGCTCCTCGACGCCGTCGAGGAGTGGGGGACCGCCCGGGGCTGCCGTGAGATGGCCTCCGACACGCGCACCGACAACGACCTGTCTCTCGCGGCTCATCTTGCGCTCGGGTTCGAGGACGCGGGGGTGATCCGCTGCTTCCGGAAGAGCATCGGCGGTTGATTCAGCCCTTCGCTGCTTCGAGCAACAAGGGGAGCACGTCGCCGCACTTGCCCAGCAGCGAGACGTCAACCGACGCGGTGATCGGCGTTGGGTCCAGGTTCACCTCCATCGTCGCGGCTCCGTTTGCCCGGGCGACGTCGATGAACCCGGCCGCGGGCCAGACCGCTGCGCTGGTGCCGATCGACATGAACACGTCGCACGCCGAGACGGCTTGTTCAGCAGCGAAGAGCGCATCGGGCGGCAGCATCTCGCCGAACCAGACCACGTTCGGGCGCAGCAACCCGCCGGCTTCCGACCTGGGCGGAAACGACGAGAAGTCGATGTCATCGAGCTCGTAGTGGGCGCCGGTGTCCAGGCACCGCCAGGTGAGAATCGTGCCGTGGATCTCGATGACACCCTTCGCGCCGGCCCGCTGGTGCAGCCCGTCGACGTTCTGGGTGATCAGGGTGAGCTCGCCCTTCTGCTCGCGGAGCCATGCCTGGAGCTGCGCCAGCGCGTCGTGCCCGGCGTTTGGCTCGCAGTCCCTCGCCTTCGTGAACCGCCAGTGGTACCACCGCGTTACGAGCTCGGGATCGCGATGGAACGCGTCGATGTGGGCCAGCTCCATCGGGTCGTACTTCGACCACAGGCCCTCTTCCTTGTCGCGGAACGTGGCGAGACCGCTCTCGGCGCTGATGCCCGCGCCGGTCAGTACCGTGACACGTTCCGCAGACCGGAGTATCTCTGCCGCCCGCTCGATCGACTCCGACGCGGTCACGCTACCGCTCGTTCACGAAGAAGGGCACGTTCCAATACCCAACGCCCCCCTGCCCGTCACGTGCGTACACCTGGAGCCTGTACGCGCCGGGCTCGGACGGGGTCCGCACCACTGCTGAGAGCCCCTCGCTGGACACGATCGCGTCGCTGACGGATTCCGGCGTGCGTTCGAACGCGCCGCCGGCTCCCTTGTCGGTGCCCTCTCGCTTGACGGCCCAGGTTACTTCGAGCGGATCGTCTTCTGGGTCCGACGCGATCACCGCGGCATCGAACACCGCTCCGGCTTCGACCCGAGCCTTGCTCAGCGCCGACTCGATGCCTTCAACGATGGGGGCGCGGTTCGCGGGTGGCTCGCCCGTCCAGATCTCGGTCATCACGTCCGCCGCGGGCGTGCGCTCGCCGCCTGGCAGGATCATGCTGTACCAAGTATCCGTGCGTTCCTGCTTGTGCCCCCAGAGGAAGACGTAGCCCCCCAGGCACCGGTCGGGGACGTCGGTGATCCCCGCGTGATGTGAGGTGCGGTAGAACTCGGCCTTCTCGCTCGAGGGCTGCTCGATCTCTGCGCCCCACTCGGTCGAACCGCCCTCCCAGTGCCCGAGCGGGCCGTACTCGGTGACGAGGTACGGTCCGTCGTAGCCCTGCGTCAGGAGCTCAGACGGGACCGCCGAGATTCCGCCGTAGACGTTGATCCCCAGGAGATCGATATCCGGGCAGTGCTGGGCGAACAGGGCGGCCTTGTCGGGCCACACCCCGGCGAGCACTGCCATCGTCGGGTGATTCGGGTCGATCTCCTTGATCGCGACCGCCATCCGATTCAGCAGCTTGAGCCCTCGCACGCGATCCGAGCCCAGCGGCTCGTTGCCCACGCCCCACATGAGCAGCGCGGGGTGGTCCTTCCACTGGCGGGCGAACCCGCGTGCTTCTTCGATCAGCCGCTCGACGGCTTCGGGGTCGTCGTAGTCGAAGCCCCCGCCCTGGTACCCGCCCTCGAAATGCGGCACCCAGAACCCGGCGCTGACGGTGAGACCGAGCTCGTGGGCACGGTCCATCACGCTCATCGTCCGCCCGTCGGGCCATTCTCGGGGATCGAGTTCCTCGGCGCCCCATGTTCGGAACGAGTTGCCGCCCGACTCCGCGAGCAGCTCGATGTGGCTGCTCCCCCCCGCGCCGCGGACGAAGTACGGCTCGCCCCCGCGCAGCAACTGGTAGCCCCGGTCGGTCTGCACCACCTCAACGGGGATCGGCTGCCCGGACGTCGTTGCAGACAGCGCGAGCGCACACAGAACGACACAGAATGCTCTCATGGCTGCACCTTCTTTCTGTTCTTCGAGGGGACGACCACGGCGAACGGGTCCTCGCCCGCAGCCGAGCGAGGCAGCTGTTCCAGAATCGCCCCGCGCGACTGGATGACCTTCGCGTAGAACTCCGACGACGCCTTGGGGGTCCGCTGCTGCGTCGCGAAGTCGACGTGCACGAGCCCGAACCGCTGGTGATAGCCCTCGGCCCACTCGAAGTTGTCCATCAGCGACCAGTGGAAGTACCCGCGAACATGCACGCCGCTCTCGATGGCACCTCGCAGCGCGATCAGATGGCGGGCGAGGTAGTCGACGCGCTGCGGGTCCTCGACCCGACCGCTCAGGTTAACCCAGTCCGCGTTGGACATGCCGTTCTCCGCGATGACGATTGGCTTTCCGTAGCGCTCGTGGAAGAACTGGGGCCCCCAGCGGAGCACGTCGGGGGTGATCTCCCACCCGAAATCGGATCGGGGCGTTCCCACGCGAAGCGGCAGGATCTCGTGTGATCCGTTGCTGCTTGCGCGGACGTAGTCTCCTCTGTAGATGTTCACGCCGTAGTAGTCCAGCGGCTGCCTCACGAGGGGCATGTCGCGCTCCCACTCGCTCGGAAGCAGATGGCCGAAGGTCTTCAGGCCATCCTCCGGGTACGAGCCGAGGAACACCGGGTCGGACCACCACGTGTTCGACCAGATCGGGTCGGTGCCAATCCCGAACGTCCGGCGTCGGGCCGCCTCGAGATCGACCGACGGATCGACCGGGATGCCGACGATCCCGACGGGGGCCCACCCGATCTCGGGCGCCGTGCGGGCGCGCTCTCGGATTGTCCGCGCTGAACGCCCGTGCGCGAGCAGCACGTTGTGTCCGATCCGGAGCTTGTCCTCGATGGGGAGCGACAGCCCGGGCGCGTGCTCCCCGTTGCCGTAGCCGAGCCCGACGAAGACCTGGGGCTCGTTGAGCGTGAACCAGTGCGACACGCGATCGGACAGCCGGTCGACGACCGCCTTGGTGAACTCATCGAACCAGTCCGGGCTCGCGTCGTTGAGCCAGCCCCCGCGGTGATGGACCGGCAGCGGCAGGTCCCAGTGGAAGAGCGTGACCCAGGGGGCAATCCCGGCGTTGAGCAGCTCGTCGACCAGCCGGTCGTAGAACGCCAGCCCGGGCTCGCTCACGGCGCCGACGCCGTCGGGCATAACTCGGGGCCATGAGATCGAGAAGCGGTACGCCTCGAGCCCGATGTCCTTCATGAGCGAGACGTCCTCGCGGAAGCGGTTCACGTGGTCCGCGGCGGTGTCACCCGTGTCCCCGCCCCGAATCCTCCCGGGCTGTCGGCAGAAGGCGTCCCAGACCGAAGGCCCGCGGCCGTGCGCCTGGTGCGCGCCCTCGATCTGGTACGCGCTCGTCGCGGCGCCCCACACAAAGTCAGACGGGAATGCCATGCCAGAACCCTTCTATTCGCCCTTGACCGCACCCGCGGTCAGGCCGGTGATGAACTCACGCTGGAGCAACAGGAACAGAACCATCACGGGAAGCACCGAGACGAGCGTGCCGGCCATCAGCAGACCGTAGTCCGCGTAGTACGACGTCTGCGTCAGGTAGATGACCACCGAGAGCGGCTGTTTCGACGCCGACTGCAGCACGATCTGCGGCCCGATGAAGTTGTTCCACATCGCGAGGAACGTGATGATCAGGAACGCCCCGACCATCGGACGGAGCATCGGCAGCCCGATGCTCAGGAAAAGCGACAGCTCGTTCGCGCCGTCGAGTCGCGCGGCCTCGAGGATCGAACGAGGCAGACTCTGCACGGTCGCCTGCTTGAACAGGTAGACACCGAAGACCGGCGCAACCGCTGGCAGGATCACTCCCCAGTAGCTGTCGAGCAGCCCGAGCTGGTACAGCCACCGGTAGCTCGGCGCGATGAGCAGAGGCGGGGGGATGACCAGGGCAGCGATCACGATCCACTCTGCCGCGGCACGGCCCCTGAACCGATAGACCGCGAGCGCGTAGCCCGCTGAAGCACAGATCAGCGTTCCCAGCACGCTCGTTACGGACGCGAGAAAGATCGAGTTCAGCATCGCCCGCCCGATCCCGATCGGGGGCGAGAACAGCTCGCGGAACTGTTCGGTCGTCAGACGCTCCCAGCCGACCCCGAAGAGGCCGTCACCCTTGGGCAGGAACACACTGTCGAGGAAGTCCGCCTCTGATTTGAACGACGATACGACCAGGTAGAAGAGCGGGACGGCGACCACGACCGAGGCGATGAGCAGCACGGCGTACACCGCGAGAGCTCCGACCGAAACACGGGCTGTGAGGCGGGGCATCATCGCAGGGCCCCCTCGCGCGAGACGAGGCGCTGCGCAATCGCGAAACCCGCGAGGATGATGGCCAGCATCCACCCGATTGCCGCGGCGTATCCCAGGTCGCCTGCCTCGAACCCGCTCTTGAACAGATAGGTCACGATCGTCAGGCCGCGGTCTTGTAGGCCCACGCCTTCGGGCAGCATCACATAGGGGAGCTCGAACAGCTGGAAGCTGCCGATGATCGAGAGCAGCACAACAAACACCGCAACGGGTTGGATCGCGGGAAGCGTCACGTGCCAGAACCGACGTATGGGCCCGGCGCCATCGAGCATCGCCGACTCGAGCTGATCCCGGCTCACGTTCTGGAGCGCTGCGAGGAAGTAAATCATGTTGAAGCCCGCGTACATCCAGAGCGCCGTCAGGATCAACGCGGGCAGCGCGAGCGTCTCGAGCCAGGGCAGCGCGAGCATCTCGGTGGGGGACGGGATCCATGCCTCGAGGCGACCGCCCGCGACGAGATCGTGCCAGGGTTCGACGAATGCCGCCAGGGCCATGTTCACGAGCCCGCGCTGCTTCTGAAAGATGACCGACGCCAGCACGCCCGCGAAGACGAGCCCGACGAGCTGCGGCGAGAAGAACAGCAGACGGAAGACGCCCCGGCCGACGAGCCGACGTCTGTTGAGCAGAAGCGCGAGCGCCAGCGAGACGGGCAGCTGAATGAAAACCGAGCCCGCCGCGAACAGAAACGTGTTCCGCAGCGCGACCCAGAAGCGCGGGTCGTCGAGAGCCGAGGCGAACTTCTCCAGCCCAACCGGAAGCGATGCGCTCGGGCCAAACGTGTGGCTCAGCGAGAGCGGCACCGATTGCACCAGAGGGATGAGCGTGAAGAGCACGAACAGCACCGCGAACGGTGCGACGAAGCACCACGGCGCAAGGCCGACACTGGCGCGCCTGACGCTCACGAGCCGGGCACCGGGTCGGGGCGATGGAACGCGTTCCGCCGCATGATGCGGGCGACTTCCTCGTGCGCGTCAGCAAGCAGTTCCTCTGCCTTCGGGAGCAGCGATTCGGCGTCGTAGACCTCGCGGCTCTCTGCCCAGGACTTGAGCCGCGAGACCGCCTGCTGCAGCGCCGTTCGCCCGTGCGTGAAGTACGGGGTCGCGGGCCGGGCTGGCACTTCACGCGCGAGGTCGATGTAGAGGCGCCCCTTTGCCTGCCCGCCGAAGTACGGGTCCGGCTCGTCGAAGATCGGGTCGTCCCACAGCTCAACGATGGGGGTGATGATGGCCCCCTCGCGGTAGATCTCGCGCGAGAGGTCGTCGGACGTGTACAGCCGCTTGGCGAACGCCCAGAGCTCCTCCTGGTTCTCCGCTTCACGGCTGATGCCCAGCATGGACCCGCCCCAGACGCTGGTGCGTCGCCCGCCGGGTTCCCATGCGGGCAGGGGCATGAGACGCATCTTCCCCGAGAGCTGCGGGATCTGCTCTTCCCAGATATCGCACATCCAGTCGGGCATGAGGAAGCACAGCGCGGCGCCCTGTGCTTTCAGCTTGTTGCCGCCCGGGCTGAAGTCGGGCACGTCCGCGGCAACCCGGTCCGGGCCGACCATCCAACTGGTCATCTCGGCGATCAGGCGCGCGTTCAGCGGTCGGTCGATGGCGAGGGTGCCGTCGGGCAGAAAGGGCCCGCCCCCGGCCTGCAGCAGAAGAGTGTTGATGATGTCGCTGCTCGAATCCCAGAGGCTGAGGACGTGACGGTCGGGCACGCCGTTGCCGTCCTGGTCGGCCTGCAAGGGGCGGAGAGCCTCGAACAGATCGTCCCAGGTCTCGACGCCCTCGAGGCTGATGCCCGCCGCTTCGATGAGGTCGGCGCGGTAGCCCAGCAGGACCGGGTGGACGTCGTGTGGGATGCCGAAGATACGACCCTCGTAGGTCCAGGGCGACAGCGAGGGCGGGTTGATCCTGTCGAGCAGCCCGTCGGCCTTCATGCGGTCGGTGAGATCGAGGAATCCGACGGCCTCGAGGGGCCCGGCGAACGCGAGGCTCACGGTCGAGCGTTCCGACTCGATCAGGTCTGCGACCGGGACCCCGCCGAGGAATCCGCCGATCATCCTTCGGTCCATGACCTGACGGCTGAGCAGCTGAACGTCGACGCGGAAGGCGTCGGGCTCGTCGTTCCATTGCTCAACGATCGGGAAGTAGATGTCGTAGTGAGGCTTCGCTGAGGCCCACATCGTGGCATCGACATCGCCGCGGCTTTCGGGCAAGACCGCGAGCAGAGCGGAGGACAGCACCGCGAGCAGCGCGATGCACCAGGCGCCGGGTGAGAACGCGTGCACCCATTGCGGCACGTCTCGTTGGCGTTTCGGGTCTGCCATTGCCTCCGCCGTCGGCCCAGGAAGAAAGACCGGCGCGGCGCCAGGAGCGCCGCGCCGGCAGGAGTCTACAGGATCCCGTGGGATCGCCTTACGGGGTGCAGGTCGGGCCGTTCGTGCCCTGGTTGAACGCGAGGATCCAGGCGTTGAAGTCGCCCGGCTCGACGAGACCGTTCTGGTTGGTGTCGGCGCGGAGGTCGCCCATGTTGAAGTTGAGGATCCAGGCGTTGAAGTCGGCCGGGGTGACCAGATCGTCGCCGTTCTGGTCGGCGCAGAAGCGTCCGGCCGAGCCCTGCATGAGCATGGCGTTGTCCCACCGGACGATACCGGCGGGCTCGTTGCCGGCGATCCCGTCCGGAGCGGGGGCCTGCGAGTAGACCAGGACGATCTCAGCGGTCGCGGTTCCAGCCGGCGCGGTGCCCGAGGTGCTGACCGGCATCCAGGCATCGAAGCCTGTGCTGGAGTCGGCGGCCTGGACCGGGTTGTCGCCCAGCAGGTTCCCGCCCGCGTCACGGAAGACGAGCGACAGGGTCGCGACGTTCCCGACACCGATCGGGTCGGTCGAGTCGTTGTAGACATCGACGGACGCGGTCCACGACTCGCCGGGCGCGGCCGGGAGAGCCTGGAAGATGCCGGTGTCATTGCCGGCGGGGTCGCCGTTGAACTGCCCGAACATCAGCACGGACTGATCACCGTCGCTCGCGGGCGGGGAGGTGAAGTCCTCGGCGGTGAAGATGTTGGGGATGGAGTTGCCGAAGTCGAACCAGCCCTCGACGGCGCGCCCGAAGATGATCTCCTCGAAGCTGCCGTTGTAGAACGGGATGTCGTTGCCCGAGCTCAGGTTGTTCAGCTCGGCGTCGTCGTAGTGCAGCGCGCCGCCGTCGGTGATGACGGGCTGCTGGAAACCGATGTTGACCTGGACATCGACCGCGCCAAGCGGGGCGACAAGCGTCTCGGCGAACCGGGTCAGCTGGTCGGTGACGACGTTGCTGACGTTGATCTCGGCCGCGCGATCCACGAGGTTCGTGCCCGAGCTATCGCGGAAGACGACCGCCACGAACCCGATGTTGCTGCCGACAATCTCGTCGCCTGTGAGATCGCCGACGAGTGCTGCGGCTTCCCACTCCTCGCCCGGGGTGACGGCACCGGTGAGCGTCTGGAAGACACCCTGGGTGTTGAAGGGCTCAAAGAAGTTGCCGAACATCTTCAGGCCGTTGATGCCGTTGAACAGCTCGAAGCCGGGCTGGATGATGGCCGGGTCACCATACTGATCCCAGTTGGCGAACGTGGTCGTGACGCCAGGGGTCTCGAAGTCCGGGTTCAGGAGCTGGGCGTTGGTGCCGCAGGCGGCGCCGGCGGCGATCGCGAACAGGGCGGTGCGGGTAAGCATCTCTACGTCTCCAGATGAGGTGCGGCATCCCTGCCGCGGGTGAGTGATTCTCGAACCAATGGCCCGAGCCCGCGTCGTGGCGGACCCGGACCCATTCAGGAGTCTCTGATTACGCGCGACGGCGGCGCGCGGCGGCGAGGCCGCCCAGGCCGAGCAGCGCGGCCGTGCCCGGCGCGGGAACGAACGAGGCGTCATCGATCTGGATGAAGCCCTCGAAGGGAGCGGCGCTGCCGAAGGTCTGGACAGCGATCACGACCGTGCCCGTCACGGCGTTGGCCGGGGCGGTCGCGGTCAGCGAGAAGGGCTGGAAGCTCGAGCTCAGGCCCGAGTCCAGGTTGGTGTTCAGGTCGAACTGCCCGCCGATGAAGGAGCCGCCGGCGTCCTTCCACTCGATGCGGTACTCGGCGAAGATGCCGTTCTGGATGATCTCGCGAGCCTGGAAGGCGAAGGTGTACTCGTCGCCGCCGCTGACCGGGACGGTCTGCGTCACGCCGACGAAGGTGTTGGCCGTGTTGAAGGTGCCGATCTGGAGCACCTGGGCGCCCTCGGCGGGGGGGCCGTCGGTGGCGCCGGGAACGATCGCCTCGGACATCTGGAAGTCGGCCCCGCCGAAGAACGAGTTCCAGTTGCCGGAATCGTTCCCGTCGAAGTTGACCTGTGTCTCGAAGCCCGCGTTGGCGAGCAGGTTCTGGCCCTGCACGCCACCGGCGGCTGCGATCACTGCTGCGATCATGATCTTCTGCATCTCTTGTCTCCTACCTCTCTCTGCGGGGGCTGCGACCCCCTCCCATGGGAACCGGCTACACACCGGTCAAGGGCTCGCGCGCGGCCTTCGCCGGGCGCGGCTCACGGATTTGATCTCGAACCTGCTCCTCGGTCGTGGCATCCAGACGCACGGGCTGGGCTGGGGCCGGCCCGGTCGACTGGTTGAAGCTCAGCGTGGTCGGGCGGTGGACCCGCATGGGCAGCGACTCCACCCCCTCGAGCGTTCGGGTGAGCCAGCGAGACGCCTCGTAGCCGAACTGGCTGGCCTCTTGGCAGACCGCTGTGTAGTGGGGGAACGTGTGATTGCGCGTATCCGAATCGTCGAACCCGATCACCGACAGCGATTCGGGTACCGAGATGCGGAGCTCGAGGCAGCGGTGCAGCAGGCCCACGGTCGTCAGCGGGTTGGTGCAGAAGACGGCGGTAGGGGGGGTGTCCAGCGAGAGCATGGTCGAGAGCGCACGACGCCCGCCCTCCATGCCCGCAGGCTGGCGGATGATTAGCTCCTCGTCGATCGGGATGCCGTGGGCCGCGAGCGCACGCTCGTAGCCCTCGATCCGATCGCGGTGGTCCGAGTCGAGGACGGTGTGGACGACCAGCGCGACCCTGTGGTGGCCCAGCTGGATGAGGTGATCGACCGCGCGCTGGCTGTCACGCATCGAGTCGCTGCAGATGAAGTTCACCTCCGGGCGGTCGCTGCGAGCGGCGACGACGATGCTGGGGAACCCCTCGGCCGCGATCGCCTCCGCGAGGCGTGCGTCGGGGCCGATCGTCCGGACGATCACACCCCGGACACCCTTGCGCCGGAAGAACTGCGTGTAGCTCTCGTCCTGGGCGCGGTCACGGTCGACCTCGATCAGCGATAGGTCGTATCGCTGCTCGGCCATGCCCCGCATGATGCCCGAGAGCAGGGCGCTCTCGAACGACCCGAACTCGGGCGTCACGGGGTGCGACGGGTAGACGAGCCCGATGTTGGTCGAGTGGCGCTGGCCGACCCGAGGCATGTACCCGGTCGCGTCGGCGAGTTCCAGCACGCGGGCGCGGGTCTCGGGGGCAACCGACGGGTGGTTGTTGAGGGCGCGCGACACCGTTGCGGTGGACACACCGAGCCGGCTGGCGAGCTCGCGGACCGAGATGGTGCCGGAGCGCGGGCTCATGGGTTCGATCCGGCCTCACGCTCTCTGCGTTGATCGAACGGCGACCACAACACTTCGTACTGGCTGCGCTGGTTCTCTTCGTCGACGAGTTCCGCGTTGGAGAAGCCCCGCACGCTGCCATCGACGAACCCAAAGAAAACGCTCCCTTCCAAGGACTGGAGATCGGAGGTCCGACGCGGATGGCGGTAGTAGGGGAGATAGGACTTCACAAGATCGGGGGTCGAATCAAGCTCAGGAGAAGCACCGGGATCGTTCCAGAACAGGTCCGGGGGCGTCACTGGGTTGTCGTTCAGTCCGAACCGCTGGCCTGGGAGCAGTGCGCCTCCGATCGTCTCCTGCGTGAAGCCCCTGAGCTCGCCTCGGTCGTCGTCGTCCTTCATGAACGACCCGTACGCGGGACCGATCAGCATCATCTGGGAGCCGAAGTCGGCGTTCGCGTTGAAGCCTCTGCCGAGAGCCTCGTCGGTGCTGAAGCTACCGGGAGGGCTGAATCTCGACGGAGTCGTGAACGACGGGGCATTCGCTGGACGGCGGTAGTGCGTGGCCGAGGATGCCCAGTAGTTCATGGAGTAGGACCGGCCTGCCTGCGGGTGATTCGGATCCTGCATCACACCGCCGCCAACGGTCGCGCGGACGTTGTTCTGCGTGAAGCCTCCGAGGTCGCCGGAATCGGTGTTGGGCAGGTACTGCCCGATGACCTCGACATCGAACCATGCCCAACGGTCGGTCCCGTCAGGCAGCGCGGTGTTCCCGCTTCCCTGGCGGACGTTGATCGGGTACTTCCCGCCGAAGTCTGTTGCGTATGTTGTCAGGGCGAGAACAATCTGACGCTTGTTCGTCAGGGACACAGCCCTCTTGGCCGAATCGCGCGCCTTGCCCAGTGCCGGGAGCAGGATCCCGATGAGCAGGGCGATGATCGCGATGACCACCAGCAGTTCGATGAGGGTAAAGCCGTCCCGGCTTCGCCTGATCCGTCCTCGATCCATGGGTGCTGCCTCTCTGAACTGTGGGTCGGCCGACTCACAACCCCGTGTAACTGTTGTGATGATGATGGAACGCCGCTCTCGTGTCAACCCCCAAAGGCGGGGATTGGTGATACAACTGCATACATCTGACGATTCGGCTCTCGGACGCCCGGGGCTTCGATCATCGTGTAAACCGCTACAGAATCAGGCCTCAAGAGACTTCGAGATCGAGTTGTGTCCTCCCTCGATGCGTAAGCGGGCGATCCAGGCGTCCCGTGGGGGGATGCGGCCTCCAAATGGAGGCTTGTGGCCTCTGAACGTCCCATCACTCGGGCCGGTTGTGGATCCGGAGGAGGGGGTTCCTGCGAAGCTACGGGTGTCGTCACACCCTCCTGGGCTTACCAGGAGGACATTTCTGACGTATCACAGGGCATGACAAAGGCTTCTGGACGAAAGCACAGGAATCGTATCACCCTGCTGACGAAACTGTTACACTCGATAGGCCGACAGAAAGAGGAGATCACGATGCGCCGAGAATGGAACTTCTGTGGATCGGTCCTGATCGCTGGGCTTCTGGTCTCATCCGCTGAAGGCCAACGCGTCGAGCGGCTTGTCTGGAGCGACGAGTTCGACGGCACCTCGGTCAATCCCGACAACTGGGAATTCATGATCGGCAACGGGCAGCTCTTCGGCCTGCCCGGCTGGGGCAACAACGAACTCCAGTACTACCGCGAGGAGAACGCCTCGGTCGCCGACGGCTTGCTGACCATCACGGCTCGTCAGGAGAGCTTCGGCGGGTACGGGTACACCTCCACGCGTCTGCGCTCGATCAACAGGGTCGATGTCGCGTACGGGCGGATCGAGGCCAGCATCAAGCTGCCCAGCACACCCGGCATCTGGCCCGCGTTCTGGATGCTGCCCACGTCGTCGCCCTACGGCACGTGGGCAGCCAGCGGCGAGATCGACATCATGGAGTCGGTGAACTTCGCCGACCGCATCTACGGCACGATCCACTACGGTGCGCCCTTCCCGGGCAACGTTCAGGCCGGTGGGCAGTACGCGCCGGGCACCGATTTCTCGCAGGGCTTCCACACCTACTCGCTCGAATGGGACCCCAACCAGATGCGCTGGTACGTCGACGGCCAGCTCTACAGGGTGATCGACCGCGACGTCTGGTTCTCCTCAGCGGCTTCTGGCGATCCGCGTGCGCCCTTCGATCGCGAGTTCCACCTGCTGCTGAACGTGGCCGTGGGGGGCAACTTCCCGGGAAACCCAAACGGCGCCTCGCAGTTCCCGCAGTCGATGCAGGTCGACTGGGTGCGGATCTACCAGCTCGACCCCGCGCCGTTCACCGGCTCGCCCATCGCGATCCCGGGGCGCATCGAGGCCGAGAACTACGATGAGGGCTACCCCGGGCAGACCTACTTCGACACCGACGCCACGAACAATGGGGGCGCCTACCGCCCGGGGGACGATGTCGACATCGAGACGACCGCGGGTGGTGGCTTCAACGTTGGGTGGATCGAATTCGGCGAGTGGATGCAGTACAGCGTAGATGTGCAGCAGGCCGGCGAGTACACGGTGACCGCCCGCGTCGCATCGCAGTCGACCGGTGGAGCTTTCTCGCTCCAGGTGGATCAGCTCCCGGTGGGCCCCATCGCCTTCGTCCCCGCGACGGGTGGCTTCCAGAGCTGGACGGAGATCCAGTTCCCGGTCACGCTCCAGGCGGGCGAGCAGACCCTGCGGTTCTTCAACTTCGCGTCACCTGGTCAGGAGTACAACCTCGACTGGCTTGACTTCGCCTTGGATACTGCGGACTGCCTCGCCGATACCAACGGCGACGGTCAGCTGACACCAGCCGACTTCAACGCGTGGATCCTTGCCTTCAACAACGCCGACCCCATCGCGGATCAGAACGGGGACGGCGCGATCACCCCGGCCGATTTCAACGCCTGGATCCTGAACTACAACGCCGGCTGCGGGTGAGAAGCCCCGCCCGGGTGCGGCTAGGCTTGTCCGTGAGCAACCGCGGCGGCACGGTCATCCTGTCCGATGGCGATCTCGGAGCGTTGATCGCGCTGGTGCATGCTGCCGAGTCGTCCCTCGCGTCTGATTCATCCGGTCCGTCCGATCTCTTTCTGCTTCCGTCGGTGGAGAGTGCGTCGCCGCCCGGCGCCCTCCTGCAGCGCCAAGCGGCGGCAAACAGTGCTTCCATTCTCGATCCATTGCCGTATGCGATGCGTAGCGCCGACCGGCTGCTCGCGGCGGGTCGTCTCGCCGAGGAGAGGGGAGCGTCTCGCGTGGTCTGGGCGGCGCACGCAGGCGTCCCGCTCGATCCGGAGTCGGTCGACCTCGACCGCGCCGCGGCGATCGCGAACAGCGCCCTTCTGGTCGAGCGTCTGCTCGAGGTCGAGTCCGGCGACGCGGCGATGATCGAGGCACCCTTCGCGGACCTGAGCGATCGCCAGATGGCCGATCTCGCGATCGACCTGGGCCTGCTGCCCGGTGAGGTTTGGTGGGCGGGGCGTGCGGGTGACGACCAACTCCGCGCCGCGGAGCGCTGGTCGGCGGCGTTCGAGGCCTCGGGCGTGCCGCTGCGGGAACCGGCGTCGAAGACTGCGCGGCGCTCCGGCTAGACTCGCTCCATGAACCCGATTTCAACGATCCGCACGGGCGTGACGCACCGCTGGACACAGACGCTCATCCCAACGCTCCGCGAGGCGCCGGCGGAGGCGACCACACCCAGCCACCGGCTCATGCTGCGCTCGGGCTGCATCCGTCAGGTTGCTGCGGGCGTCTACGACTTCCTGCCCCTTGGCTTCCGCGTGCTCCAGAAGGTGTCGCAGATCGTCCGCGAGGAGATGGACGCGGCGGGCGCCAGCGAGCTCTTGCTGCCCGCGCTCGTGCCGATCGAGCTCTACGGCGGGACGAAACGCGACGAGGCCTACGGCGACCTGCTCTTCCGACTCACCGACAGGCACGGCCGCCTCACCGCGCTGGGCCCGACCCATGAGGAGACGGTGACCGAACTCGTCAAGGGCTCGGTCACGAGCTACAAGCAGCTGCCGCTGACCGTGTACCAGATCCAGACGAAGTTCCGCGACGAGTTCCGCCCCCGCGCCGGTCTTCTCCGCGGGCGTGAGTTCACGATGAAGGATGCCTACTCGTTCCACACGCGGATCGAGGGCGACGGGGGCCTCAACGAGACCTACGACCGGCTCTACCAGGCGTACGTCAACATCTTCACGCGCTGCGGGCTCGACTTCACGGTCGTCGAGGCCGAGGCAGGGCCGATTGGCGGCTCGGCCTCGCACGAGTTCATGGTCAATGCTGAGACGGGCGAGGACACGATCCTGGTCTGCCCGGCATCGAGCTATGCGGCGAACGTCGAGAAGTGTGAGATCGGTGAGCGGGGGTGGTCCTTCGAAGCCAGCTCAGACGCGTCGCTCTCGAAGCATCACACGCCCAACATGCCGGGCATCGATGCGGTTGCCGGGCACCTGGGCGTCGAGCCAAGCGGGATGCTGAAGTCGGTGGTCTTCCAGACGACCGACGGCGAGCCCGGCTGGGTCGTCGCGGTGGTCCGGGGTGACCACGAAGTCAACGAGGGCAAGGTGCGCGACGCTGCCGGGCGTTCTGTCGCGCTCGCCGACGAGAAGCTCGCCAAGGAGGCCGGCTTTGCCATCGGCTATGTCAGCCCGCGCACGGCCGCGACGGTTCCGAACACGCTGCTGCTGATCGACCACGATGCGACCCGGGGCGTCCAGCAGGGCGTGTGGGCAACCGGATCGGACACGAAGGACCATCACGACACGGGCTTCGTGTGGAGCCGCGACCTCGGTCTGGCGTTGCCGGATGCGCCCGGCGGCGACGGCCCCGTTCGTGTTGCCGAGATCCGGAATGCGCAGGCGGGGGATCCCTCCCCCCGACAGGCGGGGGCTGCTCTCGAGGCGCGGCGAGGCATCGAGGTTGGGCACATCTTCAAGCTCGGCACGATCTACTCGAAGGCCTTCGACTTCGTCGTGCTCGACGAGAACCAGAAGAAGACCGACGTGATCATGGGCTGCTACGGCATCGGCGTGAGCCGCGTGATCGCGGCGGCGATCGAGCAGTCGCACGACGAGGGCGGCGTCCGCTGGCCCACGCCCATCGCTCCGTACCACGCCGTCGTGACCGTTATGGATCCCAAGAAGCCCGAGCACGACGAGGCTGGCGACCGCGTCGCCCGTGATCTCAGCGAAGCCGGCGCGGATGTTCTGCTCGACGACCGCAAGGAGCGTCCCGGTGTGAAGTTCAAGGACGCCGATCTGATTGGCGTCCCGGTCCGCGTGACCATCGGCGACAAGGCCCTCGAGCAGGGGGGCGTGGAATTCAAGCGGAGGACGGATGAGGGCAAGGGCGAGCTCGTCGCCTTCGACCAGCTCCGCGAGCGTGTGCTCGCGGCCCTCGGCGGATGAGCACGCGAGCCTTGCGACCACGATGACCCGCCCACTCGTTCAGGATCCCGAACCGAGACTGGAGTAAGCGTTATGGACACCACACCTACGGCCTGTGTCTCGCGGCATCTCGTCCGGTTCATGTGCTTGCTCGCGGCCTGCATGGTCATCCCCGTGGCTCAAATCTGGGCCGAGCCGGTGGGGGAGATGATCGGTCCGCGCACCGCCCGCTTTCATGCCAGCGAGGCTGCGCGTGAGGCGATGGTGCCGTCGTTCGCCCTGCAGTCGCCCAGGCCGGCGATCGCCGATGTTCCCGATGAGTTCCCCGTTGAAGTCTCCTTCAGCATGGAAGACGGACGCTTCGTGAGCGAGATTCCGATCGAGGAAGGCACGAGCCTCTACGGCACGGGCCAGGCCGCCGGCCCGCTGCTTCGCAACGGGAGGCGCACCGAGCATTGGAACACCGATGCCTACGGGTATCAGGATGAGTCTCCGCTCTACACCGCGCACCCTTGGGTGCTCGCGGTCCGTGCTGACGGCTCCGCGTTCGGTGTCCTTGCCGACTCCACCTACCGCGTGTTCATCGACCTCACCGAGGGCATCCGCTTCGAGTCCGAGGGGCCCGAGCACCCGGTCATCGTCATCGATGCCGATTCGCCCCAGGGTGTGGTTCGCGAGCTCGGCGACCTGACCGGCACGATCACGATGCCGCCCAAGTGGGCCATCGGTTATCACCAGTGCCGCTACAGCTACTACCCGGAGTCGCGCGTCAAGGAGATCGCAAACGGCTTCCGCGACCGCAACATGCCGTGTGATGTCATCTGGATGGACATCGACTACATGGACGGGTTCCGCTCGTTCACCTTCGACCCCGAGCACTTCCCCGACCCTGCCGGACTCAACGCATGGCTCGATGGCAAGAGCTTCGCGAACATATGGATGATCAACCCAGGCATCAAGAACGAGGATGGCTACTTCGTGCACGATCAGGGCGACGCCATCGATGCATGGGTGCGAAACTCCGACGGCACCGAGTATCTGGGCGAGGTCTGGCCCGGTGAGGTGGTCTTCCCCGACTACACCATGGCGCACGTCCGCGAGTGGTGGGCGGGGCTCTACGAAGACTACATGGCTCTGGGTATCGACGGCGTCTGGAACGACATGAACGAGCCGGCGATCCTCATCCGCGAGGGGGACGAGATCGTCGGTGCGACGACCATGCCCGAGGACAACATCCACCGCGCCGACGAGGTGCTCGGGGGCGAGGGCCCGCACGCCCGCTATCACAACGTCTTCGGCATGATGATGATCAAGGCCACCCGCGAGGGCGTGATGGCGGCCAACCCCGACAAGCGACCCTTCGTGCTCAGCCGCGCGAACTACATCGGCGGGCACCGCTACGGCGCGACATGGACGGGCGACAACACCACGAACTGGTTCCACCTCGATACGTCGATCCCGATGACTCTGAACCTGGGCCTCTCGGGCCAGCCCTTCGCGGGGCCCGACATCGGAGGCTTCATCGACCCGGGGACCCCCGAGATGTTCGCGCGGTGGATGGGATTCGGCGCGCTCCTGCCCTTCGCCCGTGGGCACACGCAGACGGGCAACATCGACAAGGAGCCCTGGGCGTTCGGCCCGGAAGTCGAGGCGAGCTGCCGGCGTGCGCTCGAGCGACGCTACCGGCTCATCCCGTACTACTACACGCTGTTCGAGGAATCGAGCCGGACGGGTATGCCCATCGCCAGGCCCGTGTTCTTCGCCGACCCCGCTGATCCCCGGCTCCGCGACGAGGACGACTCGTTCCTGATCGGCGACGACATCCTGGTGGCCGTTCAGACCACGCCCGATCGATCCAGCGCCCACGACCTGCCCGAGAACACCGAGGGCATCGCCTGGCAGAAACTGGACTTCGCCGACTTCGACGGCGAGGGCCGCGACAGCGAAGATCCGAATCAGCCCATCCTCTACCTGCGCCCGGGCGCGATCGTCCCGAGCGGCCCCGTCATCGAGTTCATGGGTGACACACCCAACCAGTACGACGAACTCACCCTCCTCATCGCGCTCGACCACGAGGGCCGGGCGTCTGGCCTGCTCTACGAGGACGCGGGCGAGGGCTGGGGCTATCAGCAGGGCGAGTACCGCCGGATCCGGTTCACGGCCGAGCTTGGCGACGACGGGGTCACCGTGCAGAGCGAGTTCCTGGGCGGCTCGATGCCGCGCCCGGACCGAGCGGTGCGTGTCCGTGTGCTCGGGGCTGACGGCGAACTCGTCGGGGAGGGCCGGGGCGGCGAGGTCATCCGTATCCCGTTGGACGGCTGACCGGCCCCAACCCATGGCTGGCCTGGCGGCCTCAGGAGGCGAGTTTTACATAACATGTATTATCGGCGGTCTCCAGGGTGGTTTCGGCCCTCCCAGGGCCGCTGAGGGGATCTGTCACGGAGGACGGGGTCCGTTCCGGGGTAAGCTAGGCATCCGATGCGGAACGACGTGATCTACCTCGACAACGCGGCGACCAGCTGGCCGAAGCCGCCCAGCGTGGGCGGCTCGATGGCTGATTTCCTCGAACTGCACGCCGGGAACCCGGGTCGGGGTGGGCACAGGCTTGCCAGGGAGGCCGCCGAGCCGGCGGAGCGTGTCCGAGAGTTGCTCGCCGAGAGACTGGGGGTACCTGCGGTCGAGCGTGTGGTGCTGTCGCACGGGTGCACGGATGCAGTGAACACTGCGATCCACGGCGTGCTGGGTGGAGCGATCCGCTGCCCTCAGGCCGGGCGTCCCCATGTCGTCACCAGCAGTGTGGAGCACAACGCTGTGCTCCGAACACTTCAGTGCTACGTCGAGTCCGATGACATCGATCTGTCCGTTGTTCCCTGCGACACGACCGGGTGGACCGACCCCGCCGAGGTGTCCGATGCGGTCCGTGAGGACACGGTTTTGGTCTGCCTGAGCCACGCGTCCAATGCCGCGGGCACGGTCCAGCCCGTGCGTGAGGTCGGCGCGGTGATCCGGGAGCGCACCGCGAGGGCCCTGCTGCTCGTCGACGCGGCACAGACCGTCGGTCACGTTGGGCTTGACATGCAGGCTGATCACGTTGATCTCATCACCGTCGCCGGTCACAAGGGGCTGCTGGGGCCGACCGGGACGGGCGCGCTCGTCGTCGGCGAGCGGGCCTGGCCCGATGACCCCGCTCAGCGCACGTTCTTCTGCGAACGGCGCGGCGGCACGGGCGCTGCGGGCCAGGGCATGAGGATGCCCGATGTGCTGCCCGATGCGTTGGAGGCCGGGACCATCAACGCGGTCGGTTTCGCGGGGCTGCTCGCTGGCATGCTTCACGAGCTTCCCGACCGGCACGCGCACGAAGCGGCTCTGACGGCGCGTCTGCTCGACGGGCTCGGGGCTGTCCGGAGCGTGACTCTGCAGGGGCTCCCCGGCACCGAGGGCCGTACCGCGGTTGTGCTGTTCACGCTGGAGGGATGGCACCCGCGCGAGGCTGCGATGCTCCTCGATCAGCAGCACGGCATCTGCGTTCGGGGCGGGACGCACTGCGCCCCCCTGCTTCACGATGTCTTCGGGAACGGCGACCGGGGCGCGCTCCGCGTCAGCCCGGGCTGGGCCACGACAGTCGATGAAATCGACCGCTTCCTGTCGTGTGTTGAGCAACTCGTGATGTCCAGGCAGAGCTAGCATCGTGCTTTCGGAGGCCCGCCAGGATGGCTGACGGCACGCTTGCTCTCGACAGCTCGACGCTCCTGCCCGAACAGGTGCTGGGCGTTGCTCGAGACCATCGCAGGGTCGAGTTCCATGACCGCGCACGCGTTGAAGTCGAGCGGGCACGACGCGAGCTCGAGGGCATCGCAACCGATGGTCTGCCCCATTACGGGGTGAACACCGGTTTCGGGTCGCTCGCGCGGGAGCGTGTCAGCGACGCCGAGCTGGACGAGTTGCAGGTCAATCTCGTGCGGTCTCATGCGGCGGGCATAGGCGAGCCCTTGGCGGACGACATCGTCCGGGCCAGCATGGTGATCCTGGCGGCGTCGCTTGCTCGGGCGCGCAGCGGGGTCAGGCCCGAGGTGATCGATCATCTTGTGGTGATGCTCAACGCGGGGATCACGCCCGTTGTCCCCTCGATCGGATCGGTCGGCGCCTCGGGGGACCTTGCGCCGCTTGCCCACATTGCGTGCGGTATGACGGGGGTCGGTGAGTGCGTGCATGAGGGCCGCGTTCGCCCGGCTGAGAGCGCGCTGAAGGACGCGGGCCTCCGGCCGATCACGCTCAAGGCGAAAGAGGGGCTGGCGTTGATCAACGGCACGCACCTCATGGCCGCGTCAGCCTGTGTGATCCTGGCCGACGCCCAGCGTCTGCTGCGTGCCGCGATCGTGGCGGGTGCTCTTTCCGTGGATGCCTGCCGCGCCTCGGCGGGCCCGTTCGACGAACGTATCGCGGAGCTGCGCAGCCACCCAGGCCCGCGGATCGCGGCGCGAGAGCTCCGCGAGCTGCTCGTGGGTAGCGAGATCGGCCCCTCGCACCACGACAACGACCCCCGGGTGCAGGATCCCTACTCGCTGCGTTGCCAGCCCCAGGTGGTCGGCGCGGTGATCGACGGGCTTGCATCGCTGCGCACCGCGGTAGAACGCGAGCTGGGTGCCGTGACCGACAACCCGCTGCTCGTCGAGGACGCCAATGGCGAGGCCGAACTCGTCTCCGGCGGGAACTTCCATGGCATGCCGATCGCGCTCCCGCTCGATCATGCTGCGACCACGCTTGCGCCGATTGCGGGCATGGCCGAGCGGCGCGTCTTCTGGATGCTTGCGGCGATCGATACCGAATCGGGACTGAGCCCGCATCTGGCGAGCAGGCCAGGCGTGACCTCGGGCCTGATGATCGCGCAGTACACCGCGGCCGCGGCGTGCAACGAGATCGTCGGGCTCTGCCATTCCGCTTCTGCAGCGAACCTCTCGACCTGTGCGGGTGTCGAGGACTACAACAGCTTCGGCCCGCGGGCCGCTGCCAAGGCTCGCCGTGTGATCGAGCTGGCAGAGTCTGTAGTCGCGATCGAACTGCTCTGCGCGGCCGAGGCCCTCGAGTTCCATCGCCCGCTCCGGACCGGGTCCGCGCTGGAAGCCGTGCATGCCATGATCCGGGCCGAGGTCGCGAGATTCACGACCGATCGCCCCCCCGCTCCCGATATTGAACGGATCGCGTCGTTGATTCGGCGGGGCGACCTGGAACGATTCGTCTCGCTCACAGCCGATGGAGAGAGCCGATGAGTACACACGCCCGAACGATCCGCGCACCGCGCGGCACCGAGCGCACCTGCCGTTCCTGGGCCGCGGAAGCGGCGATGCGCATGCTGATGAACAACCTCGATCCCGAGGTCGCGGAGAACCCCGACACGCTCGTCGTCTACGGCGGGCGGGGGCGTGCGGCGCGTTCGTGGGAGGCTTTCGACGCGATCGTTCGCACGCTCGAACGCCTCGAACCCGACGAGACCCTGCTCGTGCAATCGGGCAAACCCGTCGGCGTCGTGCGCACGCACGCCGATGCGCCGCGGGTGCTGATCGCCAACAGCAACCTGGTCCCCCACTGGGCGACACAGCAGCACTTCGATGAACTCGAGGCCAAGGGTCTGCTGATGTACGGCCAGATGACCGCGGGGTCGTGGATCTACATCGGCACGCAGGGCATCCTCCAGGGCACATACGAGACCTTCGCCGAGTGCGGGCGCAAGCACTTTGGCGGCACCCTCGCGGGGAAGCTGTGCGTGACAGCGGGGTGCGGCGGGATGGGCGGTGCGCAGCCCCTGGCGGTTACGCTCGCCGGGGGCACCTGCCTCATCGCCGACGTCGATCGCACGCGTCTCGACCGTCGCTTGCACGACAGATACCTCGACGAGGTTCTAGACGACATCGACGCAGCGATCGATCGCGCTCTCGCCCTTGCGGAACAGCGCCAGGCGATCTCCGTGGGTGTCCACGCCAACGCGGTCGATCTGCTCGAACGGATGCTCGACCGAGGCATCACTCCCGATGCCCTGACCGATCAGACCTCCGCTCACGACCCGCTTGATGGGTACGTGCCGGTCGAGTACTCCCTCGAGCAGGCCATCGTTGCACGCCAGGAAGATCCGGACGCCTACCAGCGGCTGAGCATCGACTCGATGACCCGTCACGTCCGCGCCATGGTCGAGCTCCAGAAGCGTGGCGCGGTCACCTTCGATTACGGCAACAACATCCGTCAGCGTGCGAAGGACAATGGCTTCGCCGATGCCTTCGCGTTCCCGGGATTCGTGCCCGCGTACATCCGCGAGCAGTTCTGCCTCGGGCGTGGGCCCTTCCGCTGGGCGGCGCTGTCGGGCGACCCCGCTGACATCTACAAGACCGATCGTGCTCTGCTCGAGGCCTTTCCCCGCGATGCGGGCGGCTTCAACGAGCGTTTGCACGCCTGGCTGCTCGGCTGTCACAAGAACCCCGATGCCCTGCTCGCGGGAGATTTCAACGCCTGCGAACCCCGATTCGGGTGGCAAGGGCTTCCCGCTCGCATCTGCTGGTTCGGGCTCGGCGAGCGGGACAAGGCGGGCCTGCTCTTCAACGACATGGTCGCCCGGGGCGATCTCAGCGCCCCCATCGTCATCGGGCGCGACCACCTCGACTGCGGCTCGGTCGCCAGCCCGAACCGTGAGACCGAGGGCATGCTCGACGGGACCGATGCTGTGTCCGACTGGCCTCTGCTCAACGCCATGGTGAACGTCGCCAGCGGGGCGAGCTGGGTCAGCTTCCATCACGGCGGGGGCGTGGGCATCGGGTTCAGTCAGCACGCAGGTCAGGTCGTCGTCGCCGACGGCACGGCCGAAGCCTCGGAGCGAGTGAAACGCGTGCTCACAAACGATCCCATGATGGGCGTCTTCCGGCATGCCGACGCAGGGTACGAGACCGCCGACCGCTGCGCGACCGAGCGGCACGTCGACATCCCCATGCGCGATCCAGGCACGCAATGAAACTCGCACACGTCAGACCCGTTGAGTGGGTAAGTTCCCGGCCGGGTTCCTTCGCATCGCTCATCCGGGGTGACTCCCCCGAAGGCTGTCGCGTCGCGTTGATTGGTCTGCCCGACGACACGGGCGTGCAGCTCAACAAGGGCATGCCCGGCGCCGCGATGGGGCCTCAGGCGTTCCGTGCTGCGCTCGCGCGTTATGGCGCGTCGTACACCGCCGGCCAGTCCCAGCCCGAGGGAGACGACGTGCCATAACGCGCGAGCGCAGCACGGA
>JANQQZ010000114.1 GCA_028284805.1 Phycisphaerales bacterium | reverse complement strand
CCCGTGTCAATCGCCCACGCCTCCCCCCGCTCAGATACGCTCCCGGTGATGCTGCCAGCCACGCCCGACCCCTTTGCCGCCCTCGGACTCGAGCCACGGTTCGACCTCGAACGCCCCCAGATCGAACGCGCGTACCTCGCCAGAGCCGCCCAGGCCCACCCCGACCTCAGCGGCGAGCCCCACGACGCCGCCACCCTCAACGAGGCCCGCCTCGCCCTTCTGAACCCCGAATCCAGAGCCAACGCCCTGCTGGCGCTCCACCGGGGCCCCTCGCCCGCCGCCGACAACACCCTGCCCGACGGATTCCTCATGACCATCATGCAGACCCGCCTCGACATCGAGCAGGCCATCGAGTCGTCCGACGCCCAGGGCATCCGCGATGCGCATACCTGGGCCGCCGATCAGCGTCGCAGCTACACCGAGCAGGTCGCCGCCGCGTTCCAAGCCCTGACCGAGCCGCCCGCACCGCCCGACCTCGCCGCGATCCGCCAGACGCTCAACGCCTGGCGCTACATCGAGCGGCTCATCGAGCAGCTGCCCGACGCGAGCCCTCGGGCCTGACCGTGATGTTCCCGACCGAACTCATCCTCGCCCTCGTCCTGCTCCCGCCGATGCTCGTCCTCTCGGGCCTCGTCTCGGGCTCAGAGACCGCGCTCTTCGGCATCGATCACCCCGGGCGAGCCCGCCTTGCCAACGCCAGCCCCGCCGCGGCCGAAGCCGTCACCGCGCTGCTCCGCTACCCGAGACACCTGCTCACCACGCTCCTCGCGCTCAACAACCTCATCAACGTCACCTACTTCACGGTCTCCGCCGTCCTCGTCGCCGGACTCAACGACGCCGGGCACCCCGCCCTCGCCGCCATCCTCTTCGTGAGCTCGCTCAGCGCGATCATCCTCGTGGGCGAGATCGCCGCCAAGCTCCTCGCCAACGCCCGCACCGTCGCGTTCTGCCGCGCGGTGGCTGGCCCCTGGATCCTCGTCATCCGCACGGGCTGGCCGGTCTGGAACGCCCTCGACCGCTACGTCCTCCGCCCCCTTGTCCGTCTGGCCTCCACCGCCCCCTCGCCCGCCGAGCGTCCCAACACCAGCGACCTCGCCGCCGTCCTGTCCGCCCACGCATCCGATGCCGCCGAAGCCCCCGCCGACCAGAAGCTCCTCGCGCAGATCATCAAGCTCCGTGAGCACCACGCCCGTCACGCGATGCAGCCCCGCGTGGAGGTCCCGATCCTCCCGATCGACGCCCCCGCCCAACGCCTCGACGAAACGATCAAGTCCCGCCGGACCGTCCTGCTGACCGATACCGAGGGCCAGCCCCTGGGCTGGCTCGACGCCGTGGCGCACTTCCACAACCAGGCGCCGTCCGAGCCCGCCCCGCGGCGCGCGCTGCTCGTCGAGCCGCACTTCGTCCCCGAACTCGCCACCCTCGACGCCGTCCTCCGCCAGCTTCGAGACAACGCCCAGGACCGAGCCGTCGTCGTCGACGAGCTGGGCGAGGTCGCAGGCGTCATCCGCATCGAGGACATCGTCGCCACGCTCCTCGAGCACGCCGCAGACCAGAACGCCGACACGGAAAGCCAGCCCCGCCTCGTCGCGCTGGGCGTCTTCGACATCCCGGGCCGCTGGCCCGCAAGAGCTCTCCTCGACGACCTCGACCTCGCGCACGCGGAAGCCGATCAGATCCTCAGCCGCGTCTCGACGGTGGGGGGGCTCGCGCTCGCGCTGCTGGGCCGCGTGCCCGAGCCGGGCGACCGCCTCGAGCTCCCGGGCGCCACACTCACGGTCACCGAGACCACTGGCCGCGTCGTCGACCGCGTCGAGGTCGCCTTCCACGACCTCCGCGAGATGGGGGGCGAGCCATGAGCACGCCCGAGCTCATCTTCTGGCTCGCCCTCGCGATCTTCGGCACCGTCGACTCCGCGCTCTGGTCCGGGCTCGAGACCTCCCTCTACGTGGTCAGCCGACTCCGCCTCGCCTCGAGGCTCAACGACCCCAAGGCCAAGGCCGCGCGCGCCGCCCGCAGGCTCAAGAACGAACTCGACAACCCCAGGCGCGCCCTCGGCACGCTCCTGGTCATGAACAACTTCTCGAACTTCCTCGGCGCCCTCGCCACCTCGAAGCTTCTCACCGCGACGGGGCTCCCCGACTGGGCGGTCACCCTCATCACCGTCACCGTGCTGACACCGGTGCTGTTCGTCTTTGCCGAGACCCTGCCCAAAGAGATCTTCCGCACCCGCGCAGAGGTGCTGGCTTACGCCTTCTCTCCGGTGCTGAGCACCGTCCGCCGCATCCTGACCGCGCTGGGCATCGTCCCGCTGATCCTGCTCATCACCGGCGTCGCCGAGCGCGCCCTGGGCGGCAAACGCATCCAGACCGACGAGAGCGAGCGCGTCCGAGCCCTGCTCCAAGAGGCTGCCGGCGCGGGCGTGCTCAGCCCCGAGCAGTCCGAGTTGCTCGACCGTGCGTCCGCCTTCGGGGCGACGACCGCCGCCGACGAGATGGTCCCCTGGGCGAAGGTCAAGAAGCTGCGCGACACGACGCGCCCCGCCGAGGCCGCCCAGACCGCGGTTGAGGCGGGCGTCTCAAGGCTCCCCGTCCTCGACCGCCGGGGCCAGCCCGTTGGCATCGCAGAGACCCTCGACCTCCTCCTCGCCTCCGATCAGCCCGAGACCCAGCTCCGCGATCTCACGAAGGCCGCCGTCACCGTTGACCACGCCGCGACCGTACCCGAGGCGCTCGCCGCCCTCCACGCCGCCGCGACACACCTCGCCGTTGTCACCGCCAAGGGGCAGCCCGTCGGCATCGTCACCATCAAGGACCTCGTCGAACCCCTCACAGGCGATCTCCAGGCCTGGTAACCACGACCCGCGATCTTCACTGGAATAGACCCGCCCACAAAGCCGATCTCTCCAAGGACCACACGGAGCCCATCATGCAACACCGCCGCGGCGTCATCAGTCTCAGCAACGTCATCTTCCTCGTCATCATCGTTGCCGCCATCGCCGCGGTCATGCTGGTGCGCGGCGGAGGCAGCGCCGACACCGCATCCGCCGACACCTTCTTCGCATCCACAGTCAGCTTCCAGCAGGCCCAGCAGACCGCCGCCGACGAGGGCAAGCTCGTCTTCGTGCTCGCGACCGCAGACTGGTGCCCCCCATGCCAAGCGCTCAAGGGAGGCACGCTCGCCGACCCGGGCGTTCAAGGCCGCATCAACGAGCTCGCCGTCCCATACAAACTCGATACCACCGACCTCGAGCGTCTCTCGCCCGAAGACAAGCAGCTTTTTGATACGCTGGGCGTCCGCGGATACCCAACGATGTACCTCCTCGATGGCGACCGGGTCGTCGCCTCGACGATGGGAGCCGTTCCCGCCGGGGATTTCACCAACTGGCTGAACGCCGCGGCCTCGAACTAGCCTCGCTCACGCGAGCGGGTTCACGAAGAACCCCGTCCCCATCTTCGGGAAGAAGAACGTCGCCTTCTGCGGCATCAGCTCGCCCGCAAGACAGATCTCGCGCACCACGTCCAGCGGCACGGGGCGGACGATGATCCCCAGCTGCGCGAAGCCCGCGCCGCCGCCCGCGCCCGTCTCCTTCCCGCGCCCGATCTCGATCGCCTCCGGAACCGAGTGCGGGAACGCCCACGTCACGGGCTGACCCCCGTTCAGCTCGGGCACGCAGATCTGATCCACGATCAGGTGCTGGATCACCGCCACGTCCAGCCCGCGCCACGCCTCGCTCCGCCTCTCGAACTCATCGCGCAGCGGATCGAGATCTACCGTCGTCGCGGTCCAGCACAGCCCAGTCGCGAAGTCGATCAGCCCGAACACGTCGCGCTCCCCGCGCGCCTCGACCTTCGACAGCTCCGACTCGATCTGAGCCGGATCGTTCACCACCGGGTCGATCTGGAGCAGCCCGCCCGACGCCTCGATGAACGCGTCCGGGGTGTAGTCCTTCATCCCGCCCAGCACCCGGTGCGTGGGCCCGATGACCAGCCCCGGATCAGACATCGAGACCAGCACGAACATCGTCCGCCGCGCGGGGTGATCGCCGGGCACGTCCCCGAGCGACGCGAGGTAGTCGAGCGCCGTCGTGTACCGGTGGTGCCCATCCGCGATGAACACGTCCTCGCCCGCGAGCGTCGACGTGTACCGCCCGATCGTGCCCTCGTCCTCGATCGCCCAGACCTCGTGGCGCACCACCGATCCGTCCGTCTCCGTGATGTCCGCCCACCGATCCGGATCCCGGGAGGCCATCACCTCGCGCACCAGCCCGCTCGCGACACCCTCCGCGTCGGGGTGCATCCCGAAGATCGGGCTCAGCTGCGCGCCCGTCGCCTTCATCAACGCCAGCCGGTCCTCCTTGGGACCGCTGAACGTCTCCTCGTGAGGCAGGACGCCCCCGCCCTCGCGCTCGCCCAGCGCCACGGTCTCCAGGGTGCAGACCATCCCGCACCGCTCGTGACGCTCGCCGTTCAACTCGAACGTCTGCCGGTACGCGAACATCGCCGGGCGCTCCCGCCGCGCCATCGTCCCGTCGTCCAGCCACGAGTCGAGCAGAGAAGCCGCGCCCGCATACGCCTTCGCCGGGCCCGCCGCCTTCGCGGGCGTGTGGGGCAAGTCCACCGCAACGATGTTCCGAGCATCGTGCTGAAGCAACGCAGCCTTCGCGTCTGCATCGAGCACGTCGTACGGCGGGGCCACCAGAGCCGACACGTCGTCACCAGCCGAATACTCAAGAGGCCGGAACGGATACACAGCGGGCATCGGGCATCCTCCTTCGCGACCGAGCAGGCACCCGCCCACAGCCGCGACCTATCCTACCCACATGAGGAACCAGGCCCCCGCGAGCCCGGCAACCCAAGCCCTTGTGCTCCGCGCCGCAGGCACCAACTGCGACGCCGAACTCCTCCGGGCTCTCAACCTTGCCGGCGCGGCCACGACGCTCGTTCACCTCGACCAACTCGCCCAGGATCCCTCGCCCATCGACCGCGCGGGCATCATCGCCATCCCGGGAGGCTTCAGCTTCGGCGACGACGTCGCCTCGGGCCGCATCTTCGCCATGCGACTCCGACTCTCCCTCGCCGAGCGCCTCAGCGCTGCCGTCCAACGCGGTGCCTGCATCATCGGCATCTGCAACGGCTTCCAGATCCTCGTCCAGGCAGGCCTCCTGCCAGGCTCCCCGAACCAGTCCGTCTCGCTCACGACCAACGCCGAGAACCGCTTCATCGACCGCTGGGTCCATGTCGAGGCACACCCCGACTCGCCCTGCGTCTGGACCCGAGGGCTCGCCGATCTCGCCGACCCCGACACCGCCATGCTCCCCATAGCCAACGGAGAGGGGCGTTTCACCGCCGACCAGCACATGCTCGACCGGCTCGAGGCCGACAACCTCGTCGCCATCCGCTATAGCGAAACGGTCAATGGCTCCGCGAACCGCATCGCAGGCATCACCGATCCCACGGGCCGTGTCCTCGGACTCATGCCCCACCCCGAGCGCTACTGCGACTGGAACCGTCATCCGTTCTGGACCAGGCTCCCCGCCGAGACCCGCCGCAAGACCCCACCAGGCCTCCGGCTCTTTCAGAATGCCGTCGCAGCTGCCTCCCAGGCCGGTCTGACCCACGCCAGCGCGGGCTGACCCATCGAAGAACCGGCAACGCCCGGAACAAAAATCCATACAATCCGCCAGTGCCTGTCGACCCAGCCATCCTGCGCAACGCCGAGACCTCGCGCATCGAGCGCGATCAGCCCTGCCACAACTGCGGCTACAACCTCGTCGGGCTCACCCCCGGCGCGCCCTGCCCCGAGTGCGGCACGCACATCCCCGTCAAACGCACAGGCATCAAGGGCGACAACCTCGCCGACGCACCAATCCAGTTTCTCCGCCGCTTCGCATGGGCCGTGCTCCTCAACGCGATCACGCTTCCCGCCGCCATCTTCGCGGTCGGCGCCGCCGACCTCGGACAGGCCGCCGCTGTCATCGCGGTCCTGATCACGAGCGCCCTGGTCGGATCGACCTGGTTCGTCACCATGCAGCGAGGCAAGTCCGAACGCTCCATCAACGACAACATCCTCGACAACCCCAAGTGGCGCCTCGCCATCCGCCTGGGCATCATCTCTTGGCCCATCTACGCCGCCAGCTTTCTCATCTACAACCCCGCCTTCGCCGGAGGCTGGAACACCCTGACCGTGATCCACATCGCCGTCCTGACGCTCGAGATCGTGTCGACGCTGGCCCTCGTCCCGCTCTTCATCCACCACAGCGCCTTCGCCGGATGGGCGGGCGACAAGGGGCTCGACTCGAGATTCAGAGGCTGCGTCTGGCTGATCGTCGTCTGCACCATCCTCATCGTGCTGGGCCGATCGATCTACAGCCTCGCGCCGAACATCCTTCAGGGCTTCCTGGGCATCGGGGCGATCTTCGTCTTCATCGTGTACTTCGGCGCGTGGATCGTTGCCATCGTGGGCGTCCTCCAACTCGCCGCCGTCGCCTTCGGGGCCGTCTCCGCCAGCAAGGCCGCCACCAACCGCGACGCCCGCATCGCCGCCAGACGCGCACAAGAGATGGCCGACACCGTCGACCGCCAGTTCAGCGCACCGCCACCCGTCGACCCCTACGAAGAAGACATGCTCCAGACCCAGCACGTCCCCTCCGACACCAGCGCCGCCCCACCCAAGGGACGCCTCCAACGCATCGAAGCGCACGAGGAACTCGACGCCTACGACCTCGCCCCATCCGACGACACCAACGACGCCGACCAGCCTCGCCGCTGACTTCTACCCTCAGCCCATGCCAACCGTCGTGACCATCGGCAACTTCGACGGCGTCCACCTCGCCCACCGACACCTGCTCCAGCACGCCCGTGCTCTCGCGGGCGATCGGGGCACCGTCCACGCCCTCGCCTTCGACCCGCACCCCGCGTCCGTCCTCCGCAACCACGCCCCGGACCGGCTCACCACCTGGGGCACCCGCGAACGCCTCCTGCTCGATGCCGGCGCCGACGCGGTCCACCGCCTCGAACCCACCGAGGCGCTCCTGGCCCTCGACCCAGCCGCCTTCGTCGAGACACGCCTGCTCGCGCTCAACCCCGACCACGTCGTCGAGGGCCCCGACTTCCGCTTCGGGCGCAGACGCGCGGGCGACCTGGGCGTCCTCCGCGCACTGGGCGAACACCACGCCTTCGACGTCCACACCGTTGACACCGTGACCGCGACGCTCGACGACCACACCACGCCCAAGGCCTCCAGCACGCTCACACGCTGGCTCCTCGCGCACGGCCGCGTCCGAGACGCAGCGCACGTCCTGGGAAGGCCGTACCGCATCGAGGGCGAGGTCGTCCAGGGCGATCGCATCGGGCGCACCATCGGCTTCCCTACCGCGAACATCAACCCAGAGACCATGACGCCGGCCCAGGGCGTCTACGCGGGCATCGCCACGCTCCCGACAGGCGCGACACACAACGCGGCGATCAACGTCGGCACGCGACCGACCCTCAACGGCACATCACTCCGCGTCGAGGCACACCTCCTCAACGCACCACCCGAACCAGAATCGCCCAGCCTCCCGGGCTTGCCCGAATACGCATGGCGCATCGACGTCGACCTCATCGCCCGGGTCCGAGACCAGGTCCGCTTCGAATCGCTCGATCACCTGCGAGCCCAGCTCGACCGCGACATGCGTACCGTCCGCGAACGACTGTAGCAGGGCGCAAACGCATGACCGATCAACCAGCCGACTGGACCACCACGACGACCACCGCCGAACTCGCCGAGTGGCTCACCCAAGGCGAGTCAATCGCCGTGCTCACCCACGCCCGACCCGACGGCGACGCCATCGGCTCGACCACCGCCATCGCCCGAGCACTCAACCACGCCACCAAGACCAAACGAGCCCGCGTCTACTTCACGGGCGGCATGCCCCGCTGGGCCGAGGACATCCTCCAAGACACTCCCCACACCCACGTCGACGCGAACTCCGACCTGAACGAGTTCAATCCCGACCGCATCCTCATCGTCGACACAGGAAGCTGGTCCCAGCTCGACGCGCTCGCAGATGCAATTAGGTCCAAGCCCGACCGGTGCGCCATCGTCGACCACCACCTCTCGGGCAACGCCGAGATCGCCCAGCGCCGCATCCTCGCAACGACCGCCGCCGCCGCCTGCGAGCCCATCGCCGAGCTCTGCCAGCACATCCTGGCCCTCGCCAAGCCCTCCGAGCTCCCCGTCTCAATCGCCCGCCCGCTCTACCTCGGGATCGCGACCGACACCGGCTGGTTCAAGTACTCCAACGTCAAGCCCTCGACCCTCCGTCTCGCCGCCTGCCTGATCGAAGCGGGCATCGACCACGCCGCCCTCCACGTCCTCATCGAGCTCAACGAAGCCCCTGCCCGCCTCCGCGTCGTCGCCAAGGCGCTCTCATCCCTCGAGCTCCTCGACCGCGACCGGGTCGCCATCATGACCCTCACCACCGACGACATCCACGCCTCGCACGCAGGCCCCTCCGACACCGGAGGCCTCTCCAACTACGCACTCTCCATCGGGTCCGTCCGCGTCGCCGCCACCATCACCCAGGTCGAGACCGCCAGCCACGAGCCCGCCGCCAAGATCTCCCTCCGCTCCAAGCCAGGCCCAGGCATGGTCGACGTCAACGAGGTCGCCAAGAAGCTCGGGGGCGGAGGCCACGCCAACGCCGCAGGTGCCAAGCTCGCCTGCTCCGTCGAAGAAGCCAAGGCCAAGCTCGTCAAGGCACTCACGCAGTAACACGCAGCCGCATGCAACGCCCGCACCGCCGACCAACCCTGAAGCTCTTCGCCACCACCCTCTGGGAGTACGCCTCCCAGCACTACGACGCCTCCGACGGCTCACGCGAACAGGGCTCAAAGCACTACGCCGGCGCTACCCCGAGCTGGGTCATCTGGCAGCTCCTCCAACGCTACACCCGCGAGGGCGACACCGTCCTCGACCCCATGGTCGGCTCGGGCACCACCGTCGACGTCTGCAACGACCTCGCCCGAACCCCCCTGGGCTTCGATCTCGCACCCTCGCGCCCCGACATCCGCCAAGCCGACGCCCGCCACATCCCGCTCGACGACGCCTCCGTCGACTTCGCCTTCATCGACCCGCCCTACAGCACACACATCGACTACTCCGACGACGAACGGTGCATCGGCAAGCTCGATGCCGGCGGCGAGGACCACGGCAGGCAGTACTACAAGGCCATGGAGCAGGTCATCGCCGAGCTCGACCGCGTCCTCATCCCTCGCCGGTACATGGCCCTCTACGTCTCAGACTCCTGGCGCAAACGCAAGGGCAAGAACAAACCAAAGTCAGAGAAGGCCGGCTCCGTCCTGGGCGGCCAGTTCATGCCCATCGGCTTCGAGCTCTTCGTCCGCCTCCGCAAGCACTTCGACCCGGTCGACATCATCGCCGTCAACCGCAAGAACGCCAAGCTCGAGCGAGGCAACTGGCGCAAGGCCGCCATCGAACAGAACTTCTACCTCCGAGGCTTCAACTACCTCTTCATCATGAAGAAGCCGTAGCGCTTGCCGCTCCCCCGTGTGCGGGGGAGCTGTCGCGAAGCGACTGAGGGGGTGCGGCTAGCCAACCCTCGCAATCCAACCACCACCAAGCACCCGCTCTCCCTCGAACAGCACCACAGCCTGCCCCGCGGTCACAGCACGCTGCGGCTCGTCAAACTCAACCGCAAACGCACCGCTCCGCCCCGATTGATTCGGCACGTCGATATCACCGACCAGCCGCACCCGCCCAGGCACCGCCGCGCTGTTGTACCGATGCTGCACCATGACCTCCCGCCACCCGTCCCACGCATCCACCAGCCAGTTCGCCTCCGCCGCAACCAGCGACGACGCAAGCAGATCATCACCTGACCCAACGATCACCGCGTTCGTCGCCGGGTCCTTCTCCACCACGTACACAGGCCCGCCGTCCTCGCCAACCTGCGACAGCCCGAGCCCGCGCCGCTGCCCGATCGTGAACCGGTGCTGCCCCCGGTGCTCGCCCACAGGTGTCCCGTCTCGTGTCAGAATCGCACCGCTCGACACCAGCCCGGGCCGCTCGCGTTCGATGAACCCCGCGTAGTCCTGCCCAGGCACGAAGCAGATCTCCTGCGAGTCCGGCTTGTCGAACGTGGGAAGCCCAAACCGCTCAGCCAGATCCCGCACTTCCTGCTTTGTTTCATACACCCCGATCGGCAGCATCATCTCGCCCAGCTGCGTCCGGGGCACACCGAACAGCACATAGCTCTGGTCCTTGCCCGCGTCAGCACCCCGAAGCATCGCGTGCTCGCCATCCACCTCACCAACCCGTGCGTAGTGCCCGCTCGCCACCGCATCGCACCCGAGCTGCCTCGCGTAGTCGTGCAGCTTGCCAAACTTCAGCCAGTCGTTGCACCGCACACACGGGTTGGGCGTCCGCCCCCCCGCGTACTCCTCCACGAAGTAGTCGATGATCCGCCGAAAGTCCTTCCGGAAGTTGCACACATAGAGCGGGATCCCCAGCTCCGCCGCCACCGCCCGCGCATCCGCCGCGTCGCCAACCGAGCAACAACCCTGCTTGTGCGTCCGCTTCGTTTTGCTCGCGGGCAGGTCGCAGATCTCCACCGGCTCATCCAGCGTCTCGTCAGGTGATCCAAGCCGCATGAACACACCAATCGCCTCGTGACCGGCCTCACGCACCAGCGCCGCCGCCACCGACGAGTCCACACCACCCGACATCGCCACAAGCACCTTCACCCCGAATGTTAAGCCTGCATGACCTCCACGCCGAGTGCTCGACACCGGACCCCGTCGGCCGTAAACACCCCATATGACCGGCTACCCGATCTCTGCCAAAGCACTCGCCGAAGCCATAGGCACCTTCTTCCTCGTCCTCACCATCGCCCTCGTCATCACCGATCCGACTTCATCGCAGTGGGGCCCCCTCGCCATCGCCGCGGTGCTGTGCGCGATGATCTACGCCACGGGTCACATCTCCCGGGCTCATTTCAACCCCGCCGTCACCCTCGCCTACGTCCTCCTCAGCGACTGCAAGCCGAAGGAAGTCATCCCCTACCTCGCCGCGCAGCTCACCGCCGCCGGAGCCGCCTCGTTTACCGCTCTGATCCTCCGAGGCCACCCCGAGCTCGCGCCGATGACCTTCGATCTCATCCCCACCCTCATCGCCGAGTTCGTGTTTACCTTCGCGCTCGTCGTGGTCATCATGAACGTCGCCCTCCGCCAACCGGGTAACCAGCACTACGGCCTCGCCATCGCCGCCACCGTTCTCGCGGGCATCCTCGCCGTTGGCGACACCTCCGCCGCCGCCTTCAACCCCGCCGTCCTCGTCGCCTTCGCCATCACAGGGTTCGCGCGCATCGCCGATCTCTGGCCCCACTTGCTCGCGCAGCTCACCGCCGCCACCGCCGCAGCAGTCGCCTTCAGGGCGATGACGAAGTCCGAGTAGCCGCCCGGGCTCGCTCCGCGGTGTGATCCGGTTCGCCATCCAGGCCGCACTCCGGGCAGCTTCTGGCACCATCCCCGATGCAGTACCCGCAGCACACACAACGCCCGACCCGACGCCGCATCGCGCGCACACCCGACCGCGCAGCCGCCCGCACACCGAAGATCAGCGCGCCCCAGAACACGACGTTGCCGGCGAACCCCGCCCACACTGGCTCGATCGGAACACGACGATTCGGCTCGGCCCGAAGCCAGCCAGGCAGCCGGTCCGTCGGGTAACCGCGCCGCAGCAACTCACCGATCGGCAACTCGAAGCCCGACAGCGACGACCGCGGCACAACACGAGACCGGTACATCGCCAGCGGCCACCCCGCGCGGAAGCTGCTCTCGCCCGTGCGAGCCCATTCCATCGGCCCATCCTC
>JANQQZ010000095.1 GCA_028284805.1 Phycisphaerales bacterium | reverse complement strand
TACGGGGCAGCGAACCCCATGAGCGCAGTCTGGCTTGAGCGACCGAGGATCGGTCCCGGCCTTGGTGCCGTTCGAGGCGAGTGTGTCGGTCTGAGCGAGAGCCGGACCCAGATCGGAGCGTGCCGTGCATATTCTGACGAAGATCCTGGTCGTGTTTGCCGCGGGGCTGTCGCTCGCGCTCGCCGCGCTGACGTCGACCTACGCGTTGAACGCGAAGACCATCACTGACAGCTACGTCTCCAAGGACAACGAGGCCAAGCAGGCCAACGCGAACTACGAGCTGCAGAGCAGCCAGTTCGCCGACGAGCGGGCCGACCTTCTCGCTCGGATCCAGTCGCGTGAGGCGGACCTCGCGGATCTGGACCAGCAGCGGCTGACGCTGCTCTCGCAGCTTGAGGAGCTGCGGATCCAGGCGAAGCAGGCCGAGGACGCCCGGGCCCGCGTCGAGCGTCAGATCGGTGACCTGGGCAAGACCGCCGACACACAGGCGGCCCTGATCGAGAGCCTGACCGGCGAGGTCCGCACGCTCCGCGACGAGAATCTCACCGCGAAGGAGCAGCAGATCGACCTACTCGCCCGGCTGAACGACCTCGAGAACCAGAACGATGTGCTGACCCAGACCAACCGCGCGCTGCAAGAAGTCGTGGTCGACCTGCAGAACGAGGCGGGCGATCCCAGCGGCAGCGGTGACACCGCCCTCTCGGGCCCGCTCGAGCTCGATGGCCCCGTCGTGCGTGGGCGCGTGCGTGCCGTGCGGAGCTCAGACGGGCAGCAGTACGCAGAGATCGACCTCGGGACCCGGGATCGCGTCCGCGAGAACGTGAAGCTCTTCGTCACGCGTGACGGTCGCTGGGTCGCGGACCTGAACATCGTTCGGGCCGATATCCAGACCGCGGTGGGCCGGGTGGACCCCCTTGGGCGCACGAACGTGGAAGTCCGCGAGGGCGACATCGTGCTGAGCAGCCTGAACCGATAAGCCGCTGGCGCATTGGAGGATCAACGATGAGCCAGATGGGGATGAGCATGCCGGGCGGGCGCCGCAAGCGCGGCGGGGGCCCGGACGTCTACACCGGGCTGCTGTTCCTGGCGGTCATGGTGCTCGGGGCGGCAACGTTCCTGATGTACCAGGCGGCCGTGGAGGTGAGCCCGGACGGGAACCCGATCAGTGAGCAGGAGCCGGGAGGGGTTCGGGTCGCTCAGTAACCTTCCGATTCTGGTGCTTGCGTGCTCTGGCCAGGGTGTGCGGGCTGCACGAGCGATCAGGTGCTCAAACGGCTTGACTCGGCCCGGCTTCGGGCTAGATTTGCAGCGTCTCCGCCTTCTGTGCGGGGAGAACAACTTGGGGCGGTAGCTCAATTGGTTAGAGTCCCGGACTGTCGATCCGGTGGTTGCGGGTTCGAGTCCCGTCCGCCTCGTTTAGAAAGCCCCTGCGACCGCAGGGGCTTTTCTCTTGCGCCGCCGCGTGTTTGGCATGTGAGTCCGCGAGCCATCATGACCAGGTGTTCTTGCAGATCGGCTCGCCGTTGCCGGTATCCGGGCGGGCTGCGCACGAGCCTGCAATCATGTATGCATGAGAGCATGCGTTCGTGCCGGAATGGGTGTAGTCCAGCTTGGTCTTGCGGGCGCGCTGGTTGCGTGTTCGGCTGGCCCGTCCGAGAATGAGCCGGTGCCCGGGCCCCCGCCAGAGATCCGTGCCTGGATGGATCGGCTGACGGTCGAGCACGCGTATGACCCCGAGACGGGGTTCATTGTTGCTCGCGAGGTGATCGGTCTGCCTGCTGTGATCGCGTCGGGCCCGCCGCTCGGCGAAGCGATCAGGCGTGGGCAGGACGAGGGCCGGGTGGTCGTGGTGTTCGCGACAGCCGACCGGTGTGCTCCGTGCCAGCAGTACAAGCAGTCGGCTCTGAACGACCCACGGGTGATCGAGGCGCTCGGCGCCTCTGGCCTGCTGGCGACGCATGTGGAGGTCGATCGCGAGTCAGAGGACGCCCAGGCCCTCCTGGGCAGCCTGGCGATCCCGATGACCTACGCGTTCGTGGATGGTGAGCGGGTGGCGGAGCTGCGTGGCCAGCGTTCGGCCGAGGACTTGCTGGCCTGGCTCGCGCCACTTGTGACGGACTGAGCCAAAAAGAAATGCCGGCTCCCCCTGTCGGAGGAGCCGGCGAGACATGACAGACTTGTCCTGCCTGGCGCCTTAGCGGCGGCGGCGGGCGGCGGCGAGGCCGCCGAGGCCGAGCAGGGCGGCCGTGCTCGGGGCCGGGATCAGGTTCCAGGTACCGATCGCGGTGGCGCCGGCGATGTCATCGTCGGTGTCGGCAAAGGCGTAGATGGTGCCGCTGGAGTTGCCAGCGAGGGCGGCGGCGTACTCATCGGCGTCGAGCGACCAGGTGGCCGAGCCCGAGAAGGCCTGCTGACCGGAGACGAAATCGCTGGGATCGTCGGCCGTCCACGACCAGAAGTTCAGACCAACGCTGGTGGTCGAGTTGAAGAGGGCGGGCGACCCATCGGACGAGTCGCCGACCGCGACGAGGTCGCCAACACCGGCCGAATCGAAGATGCCCGGGCCGGAGCCGCCGTTGAAGAAATCGGCGAGCAGGACGCCGATGCCGTCTCCACCGTTGACCGTGCCGCCCGAGAGGCCGTTGGTCGCGGTGATGGTGATCTCGTTGACGACCGTCAGGTCAACGATAAGCAGCTTGTCCTGCGCCGAAGCACCGGTAGCGGCAACAATAGCGAGAGCGCTAAGCGCGTTGTTACGGATCGACATCGTCTCTACTCCTTCCAGCTCGATAATCCGAGCTGTCCACTAACTGTCTTGCCACCCAACCCCACAGTCGGATAGCGCCAGAATCCGATGCTACAGGAGGTGTGCGCAATGATGCAACCCAAATATGAATCTTTTCTGCATATTCTGGATTCCCCGGCCCGTAGTAAGCACGAGGGCGTGGGGGACCATGCTTGACAGAGCTCAACGAGTCGCGCAGGAACAAATACCTGCTTCCTCGCTCAAAGGGGCGGGTGAAACATGCCAGAACTGACCTTTCGGGGCCTGGGAGGCGGCAAGGCCCGAGCTCGGACGACCACGTTGTCGTTGCCCAGCAGCTCGGCTGACGTGAGATCATCGAACGTGTCAGTCGGGAAGAAGATGTCGCCGCTGCGGTTGCCGAGGGCGATCATGTCGGCACTTTCGCCGCTTCGTAGGGGCCGGGTGGCCGAGTTGGTGAAGGCCTGGCCGCACGCGAACACTGTGTTGCGAGGCTCCTGAGCCGTACACCCGTACCTGGAAGCCGACCGAGATCGTGCGGCTCGAAGCAGATGTGTGGCTAACCCAGAGTCGTGGACTGCCAGGGTTCGCTGTCGGAGAGCGTGGTCGTGATATGCTCGGACCCTCAGGAGGTGATCGATGCGCGGGTTGTTGATCTTGGCGATTTCGGTGGTGTCCGCTTCGGCATGCCTTGGTGAGCCCGAGCGGGTGCCGCTCTTCAACGGGCGTGATCTCAGCGGCTGGGCGGCCATGTTCGGAGGAAACCTGGACGCGTGGGGTGTCGTCGACGGTGAGATCCGCGTCGTGCACGCGGGCAAGGGCGGGTGGCTCCGCACGGAGAAGATGTACCGCGACTTCGACCTCTCGCTCGAGTTCATCATCCCCGAAGGCGGCAACAGCGGCATCGGGCTCCGATGCTCCTCCGTCGGTGACCCGGCATTCACCGGGTTCGAGGTCCAGATCTACGACAGTTCCGAGGGCGGCATCGCCATGTCCGATTGCGGCGCCGTTTACAACGCGATCGAGCCGCTGTCGCAGGCCGTCAACAAGCCGGGCGAGTGGAACAGCTACCGCATCCGATTGGTGGGGGACTCGCTCAGCGTCTGGCTCAACGGCCAGCAGATCCATGATGAGGCCAAGCTCGATGATCGGGGCATCTTCCGAAGGGCCGACCAGCCCCTCCCTCTCAACGAGCGGCTAACCACCGGGTACATCGCGATCCAGGACCACGGCGAGGGCGGCCTGCGCGTCCGAAACATCACCATCGAGGACCTCTCGCCAGACCCGGACCCAGGGGACTACGAGCCGGCCTTCGACGGCGAATCCACCCAAGGATGGACCCATAGAGGCGGGGGCCTCTTCCGATTCGAGGACGGCACGTTCCTCGCCCTCGATGGCCCGGGCCACCTCTACAGCGACCGCGTCCACACCGACATCGAGTTCCACGCCCTCGTCAGAGTCGCGACCCCCGAAGAAACCGGCGCCCCGCGCACCGGCAACGGCGGCATCTACTTCCGGACCTTCCCGAACGAGTCGAACCCCGACACCTGGCCCACCGATCACGGCTACGAGGCACAGATAGACAACCACGACACGCGCGACACCCACTACACCGGGTGCGTCTACGACAAGGCCGCCGCGATGACAGGCAAGCCCATCACCCGCGACGGCGCCTGGTTCGACTACCGCATCCGCGCCATCGGCGACCGTGTGCAGACCTTTATCAACGGCGTGCCCATGGTCGATGCCGAGCTCACGGAAGTCGGCGAAGGCCAGATCGCCTTCCAGACCCACCACCCGGGCAACCGCATCGAGTTCCGCGATGTCCGCTGGCGTGTGCCGAACGCCAACGAACTCGACGACTGATCACCCCGGCTTCATCCGAGCTCAGTCCGCATCGGACCAGGGCGTCCACTCGCTGTCCTGCTCCGCGCTCTTCACGCACAGCTCGATGAACCGAACCCCTCGCCGACCCGCGACCGCGGTCGGTGTCAGCTGCCCCATCGACGAGGCGTCTCGTGCTTCACGCGCCGCTCGCACGAGCTCCGCCGCCCCGCGGTAGATGTTCCCGAACGCCTCGATGAACCCCTCGGGGTGCCCGACCGGGATCCGGCTGCCCTCGGCCGCGTCGCTCCCCGCGCCGGGCCCACCCCGCACGATCTCGCGCGTCGGCTCGTCGAGCGACAGCAACTCGAGTGCCTCGGGCTGCTCTTGCCGCCAGCGCAGCCCGCCCTTGTCGCCGTAGACCCGGATCGAGAACCCGTTGCCCTCGCCTGCGCAGATCTGGCTGGCGGTCAGCACGCCCTTCGCCCCGCCCGCGAACCGCAGCAGCACCGACGCATCGTCATCGAGCGCACGCCCCGGGACAAAGCTCGTCAGATCCGCCGAGAGCGACTCGATCTCGAGCCCCGTGATGAACGATGTCAGGTTCTCCGCGTGGCTGCCGATATCGCCCAGCGCCCCGCCCAGCCCCGCCCGCTTCGGATCGGTCCGCCATTCGGCCTGCGGCACGCCCTCCGCCTCGACCTTCGCGCTCAGCCACCCCTGGTGATACTCGACGAAGACCTTCCGCACGGTGCCGATCTCGCCCGCAGCGCACCGCGCACGGGCCTCGCGCACCATCGGATAGCCCGTGTAGTTGTACATCACCACGCACGCCAGCCCGTTCGCGCGGGCGATCGACTCCAGCTCCGCCGCCTCGCCGCTCGTCATCGTCATGGGCTTCTCGACGAGCACGTGGAACCCGGCCTCCAGGCACGCCCTCGCCTGCTCGTAGTGCAGGAAGTTGGGCGTCACGATCGAGATCAGCTCCGCCCGCTCGTCGCCATCGCGCCCGAGCTCGCCCGCGATCAACGCCTCGGCCGACAGATAGGTCCGATCCGGCGCGAGCCCGTACGCGGCGCCCGAGTCCCTCGCGATCTGGGCATCGCGCGACAGCGCGCCCGCGACCAGCGTCAGCTCGCCGTCGAGCGCCGCCGCACGCCGGTGCACGCCCCCGATGAACGCGTCGAGCCCGCCCCCGAGCATCGCGTACCGAACCGGTCCTTGCACAGTCATTCCTGGCTGTCCTTCTCGAAGGCCGAATCGAATGCCGCCTCAGCCGGCGGGAAGTCGATCGATCGCACGTAGTCAGCCGCTTCCTCGGCGCCGTGGAACCGGTCCATGTCCGGGTCCTCCCACTCGATGCTCAGGGGCCCCGCGTACCCGATCCGGTTCAGCGAGCGGATGATCGCGTCGAAGTCGATCTCGCCCCGGCCGACCGAGCGGAAGTCCCACCCGCGCCGGGCATCGCCGAAGTGCAAGTGCGAGCCCAGGATCGAGGCGTCGTCCGCCGGCCGCCGCGACGCATCCTTCATATGCACGTGGTACACGCGCTCCGCGAACCGATCGAGGAACCGCACGGGGTCGATGCCCTGCCAGATCAGATGCGAGGGGTCGAAGTTCACGCCGAACGCCGCTCGTCCGCTGATCGCGTCGATCGCGCGCTCCGTCGTCGGGATGTCGTAGGCGATCTCGGTCGGGTGCACCTCGAGCGCGAACCGCACGCCGACCTCGTCGAAGACATCCAGAATCGGGTTCCATCGGTCGGCGAAGTCGCGGTACCCCGCGTCGATATCCTCGGCCGACGTGGGCGGGAAGAAGTAGAGCATGTGCCAGATCGACGAGCCCGTGAACCCGTTGACCACGTCGACGCCAAACGCCCGCGCCGCTCGGGCGGTCTGCATCATCTCCGCCGCTGCCCGCTGACGGACGCCTTCCGCCTCGCCGTCGCCCCAGACCGCCTCGGGCAGGATCGCCATGTGCCGGTGGTCGATCGGGTCGCACACGGCCTGCCCGACGAGGTGATTGCTGATCGCGTGGCACACCAGCCCGTGCTCAGCGAGCAGGTCACGCACCTTCTCGCAGTAGCCCGGCTCCCCGGTCGCCTTGTGCACGTCGAAGTGATCGCCCCAGCAGGCGAGTTCGAGCCCATCGAAGCCCATGTCGGCGGCGCGGGGTGCGAACTCGGCCAAGGGCAGGTCGGCCCACTGTCCGGTGAAGAGCGTGATGGGTCGGGGCATGTCCGGCTCCGTGGATCGTGTGCGGCTGCGGACAGCCTATCTGGTACACTCCTGCGACGCCGCGAGCCGCGGCCGGAGTGCGCCCGCCGATGACCGATGCCGTTGTTCCGCCCCTGGTTCGCACGCGGCTGAGCGTGATGATGTTCCTCCAGTACGCGATCTGGGGGGCGTGGCTGCCGCTGCTCTATCCGTTCATCAAGAATCACCGTGATTTCGCGGACGGCGAGATCAGCGCGATCTTCGCCGCTGGGGCGGTCGGGGCGATCTTTGGGCCGTTCGTGGCCGGGCAGATTGCCGACCGCTTCTTTGCGACGGAGAAGTTCCTCGGGCTGAGCCACCTGCTCGGCGCGGTGCTGGTCTGGTTTCTGGCAAGCGTCGAGTCGTTCCCGGCCTTCCTGACGATCTCGATTGTCTACGGCCTCGTGTACGCCCCAACCCTCGCGCTCACGAACTCGATCTCATTCCATCACCTGCCAGACCGCGACAAGGACTTCGGCAAGGTCCGTGTCTGGGGCACCGTGGGCTGGATCGCCGCAGGCATCATGGTGGGGCAGTGGCTCCTCCTGAAGCACACTCCGGGCGGCGACGATGCCGCTGCGATCACTGCGGCGCAGGACGCGGGGCGCGCCGACGCGTTCAGGCTTTCGGCGATCCTGGGCGTCGCGATGGGCGTCTACTGCCTGACCCTGCCCAAGACCCCCCCGGCAACCGAGAAGAAATCCAACGCGACGCTCAAGGCCTTGGGTGAGGCCAGGCGTCAGCCTCTGCTGACGCTGTTCCTGCTCGCGGTCCCGATCTCCGTGATCCATCAGTTCTACTTTGTGCACGCGGCGGGCTTCCTGACCGAGGTGCAGAACCGGGCGAACAACGACTCGATCTCGTCCGCGATCAACAGCGTCTTCGGCGTCGGCGGCAGCGGCCTCATGACCATCGGGCAGATGGTCGAGATCGCGGTCATCGCGATGATCCCGCTGGTCGCCAAGAAGATCGGGCGCAAGACGCTCCTCGCGGTGGGCATAGTCGCCTACGCGCTGCGGATGGCGATCTTCGCCTACCTGCCCGATGGCGGGCTCGGCCTGACGCTTGCGATCGCAGGCGTCGGCCTGCACGGACTCTGCTTCGGGTGCTTCATCTTCGTTGCGTTCATGGTTGTTGACGAGAACACGACCTCGGACGTGCGTGCGAGCGCGCAGAATCTGTTCAACCTCGTCATCGTGGGGATCGGGATCATCGTGGGCAGCACGTTCGCGACATGGATCGCGGGGTTGAATCAGTACACCGATGTCGCCGGCGTGGAGCGGATGGACTACCGGGGCCTGTTCAGTGTGCCCATGTGGATGTCGCTGGTCTGCCTGGTGGTGCTGCTGGCGGCGTACCCGGCGCGAAGGCGTCCGGTTTTTGAGATGGATCAAGGAGGTGCGGTGTGAGTGACGATCGAGGGCGGAGCGGGCCGAGCCGTCGGCACTTCCTTGGTGCGGCGGCGCTCATGGCGGGCGGTCTCGGGCTCGCGTCGAACGCGAGCGGGCGTTCGATCCGGCCGAGGGCGGCGTGGCGGCGCCCCCTGCCCCCGAAGCCGGGCGAGGCGACGCGCATCGCGATCGTGGGCACGGGCGGCATGGGGCGTGCGCACCTCAGCGCGATCCTGGATCTCAACGCCGAGCAGGATCTGGGCGTCGAGATCGCGGCGCTGTGCGATGTCAACGACCTGCACGCGGAAGACGCCCTCGACAGGGTCAAGAAAGCCGGGCAGAAGTCAGCACCGATGATGACCCGTTTCAGCGAAGAGGTGATGGCGGACGAGTCGATCCACTGCGTGCTGATCGCCTCGCCCGAGCATTGGCACGCGGCGATCGCGATGCAGGCGATCGCCGCGGGCAAGGACGTCTACATCGAGAAGCCGATGACGCTGAAGCTCGACGAGGCGATCGCCCTGCGCGAGACCGTCCGGCGGAACCCGGAGGTGATGTTCAACGTCGGCACGCAGAAGATCATGCTTCCGAAGTACCAGGAGGCGAAGAAAGTCGTCGAGTCGGGGCGCATCGGCGTGCCCACGTTCAGCCAGACAAGCTACTGCCGGAACTCGCCCGAGGGCGAGTGGAACTACTACGAACTCGACGAGGCGTGGTCGCCCGGTGAGAACCTCGATTGGGACCGGTGGCTGGGAGACTTCGGGCCCCGCGCGTGGGATCCGAAGGTGTACATCCGCTGGCGCCGGTACCGGGACTTCTCGACCGGGATCCTGGGCGATCTGCTGGTGCATGAGATCACGCCTCTGATGATGTCGCTCGAGAGCGTGGGGTGGCCCGTGCGGGTGCAGGCGATCGGGAGCCACCTGGTCGACACCGAGATGGAAAACCACGACCAGGTCAACCTGCAGATCGAGTTCGAGAGCGGGCACCAGATGATCGTGGCCGGCTCGACCTGCAACGAAGTCGGTCTCGAGAACCTGATCCGCGGGCACGAGGGCAACATCTATCTCAACAGCCGTCACTGCGAGGTGCGGCCCACGCAGCCCTACGTCGACTTCGAGGACCCCGAGCGGATCGAGTGCCCCGATATCGGCAACGACCAGAACGTCATGCGGCTCGACTGGCTCTCGTCGATCCGGACGCGCAAGGCGCCGTTCTCGTCGGTCGATCTGGGCACGAAGGTCATGGTCGTGGTCGACCTCGCGACGCGTTCGATCTGGGACGGGCACGCGTATCGGTTCGATCCGGAGACAATGACGACGAGGCGCGTGTGACCGATCTGGCCGTGGAGCAGTTCGAGACTGTGGTGGTCGCGTGCCACGCGATGGCGACGCGGTTTGAATTCGTGCTCTGCGGCAACGATTCGGGGTTCCTGCGCGACGCGGGCGAAGCAGCGATCGAAGACGTGCTCGATGCGCACGCTCGGCTGACGCGGTTCGAACGCACGAGCGTGGTGTCCGCGATCAACGCCGCGGCTGGGGTTGCTCCGATGCGGGTTGACAACGAGGTCTACGGCCTGCTCGGACTCTGCGAGACGGTCCGTGAGGTATCGGGCGGTGCGTTCGATGTGACGATGGGCCGGTCCGCGATCCGGCTCGATCCCGAGGCAGGCACGGTGTTCATCGAGGATCCGTCGGGATCGATCGATCTCGGCGGCGTCGGCAAGGGCTTCGGGTTGGATCTGGCGGCGTCGACGCTCCGCGAGGCGGGGGTGACGAACGCGCTTCTGCACGGTGGCACGAGCACGGTGCTCGCGATCGGGGTGCGCCCCGACGGCGAGTCCTGGCGCGTGCGTATCGGCGAGGAACTCGATGTCGCGTTGCGAGACGAGGCGGTCTCCGTTTCCGACCGGCTGGAAGGGTCAAGCGCTCGCCGCGAGCACATTGTGGATCCCGTCGAGGGTGGGACACGGATTGCCCGGGCCGCGGTTGTGCACGCCTCGGCGGCGGAGACGGACGCGTGGTCGACGGCGTTGGTGGCGGGCTCGGGTGTCTGCCCAGAGCGATCAGCGGTACTGGTTGATGGTTCGTGGAGTTTGAGCGAGGGCTGGAACGGATGAGCGAGATTGGACGTCGCGGGTTCGTGAAGGGGTCGATCGGTGTGGCGGGCAGCATGCTCGGGGCCTCGGCGATCGCGCCGGTGTTCGCCGAAGGGCTCGGGAGGCTGCGTGCGCCGGTGCGGGTTGGTGTCGTGGGCTGCGGTCGGCAGGGGCGGGCGATCGTGGCCGAGCTGGCCTCGTTCGCGGACGCGGAAGTCGTGGGTTTGTGCGACACGGAACCCCGGCGCCTGGAGGCGGCGAAGCGCCGGGCAAGGGGCGTCGAGGGGTACGCCTCGCACGCGGA
>JANQQZ010000080.1 GCA_028284805.1 Phycisphaerales bacterium | reverse complement strand
CACGGGTCGCGCCGGCCCGCTTCTTCCTCCGGTGTCAGACCCGTCCCTGGTCCGGGCGGTTCGCGCCGCCGCTCCCGGTCGGCCCCCGCGCCGCCGATCCCACCGCCGCTGCCGGCGTCGGGACCGGCATGGTACACGCCGCCCGCCGCTCGGGTGGGGGACCGTCCGAACTCGGTACGTCACCCCGATGACCCCGGTTGCGGGCACCTCACGCGCCTCGCTCCCCGCCCTCGTCTTCGGCGGGTTCGCCCAGGAAACGATCCGTCACGAGTGTCCCGACCACCGCCAAGGCGCAGGCCAGGAACACGAGCCACGCCAGATCGGGCGGCACGCGGAACGTCAGCCATCCCGCGGGGCCCCCGTACGCGACGACGTGGTACCCGGCAAAGACCAGCGCAAGGCCCGATGCGGTCTCGGTCGCCCGGCTGACCCGACCGACGACCGGCCAGAAACGCGGACCGCTGTCGAGGCGTCGCGCGATCGAGAGCAACGAGAACCCGCCTACGAACAGAACAACACCCGCCGCGACCGAGGCTGTCTCGACCGGAGTCATCGGCCCGGTTCGCTCACGGGAGGGCCATGGCGGGGGCAGTGATGAACGCCGCGCCCTGCCCATCCATCACCGCGCCGAGGTTGTAGAGCCTGGGCGACTCGGACCGCGCGATCAGGGCGGCCGCAACGATGGCGCCGGTCGAGCTCCACCGGCTGGAGTTCTGCTGCCAGGCGATGGTCGAGACCAGATCCTCGGGCTTGCCCTCCGTGACGTGCTTGATGAGCTGGCTGTCCTGCTCGAGCACCTTGCGTCGGTTCTGGTCGGCCTCGGGCGAGTCGCCCGCGAGCTGGACCTGGTCGCCGTAGCTCGGGCCGACGTGGCTCAGCTCGGCCGAGCCGACCACCAGGGTCGGCCCCTCGAGCTCGTCGATCGCCTTAATGCACGCATCGACAAAGGGTTGGAACGCAACGCCGGTGCCGTCGTAGCTGTCGCCGTCCTTCACGCTCGGGTCATGGACGAGGGCAGCGAAGACAGGCGGGCTCGTGCCGTCCTGCCCGAAGACCTTCTGGATCCAGCCGCACTGCAACTCGATCGAGTGCTCGCGCTCGTGGTCGTAGCGGTGCTCGAACAGCACATCGCCCAGCTCCGAACGCATGCGGTCGGCCATCTCGGTATCGAGCGGGCTCTCGCCCAGCGGAGTGCGGAAGCCCTTGTCGCACCCGACGACGCCCGTGCCGTTGCCGAAGTGGTTGGTGCCCAGGATCAGGATGCGCTTGGGCGGGTCGACGACGCGCATGCGTGCGTAGAGCGTCGCGTAGGCCCGGTGCCCGTTGGCGTAGGGAAGGCTCGGGGCGATGATGCCCCTGGGCAGCGCGTCGAAGCTGGGGTCCTCTGCCTCGGCGACCGCCTCGTTCATCCAGGCCTCGAGCTGGTCGCCCAGCTTGGAAGGGCCCAGTTCGGCCTTCTCGTCGTCGGTCGCCGCACGGCTCTCGGCCCTCTGGATCGAGGCCTCGACGAGCACGTCCGCGACCGCCGCGGTCTGCGCGGGGGGGAGCATGTCCGACGAGTCGTAGTCGGCCTTCATCTTCTCCCACATCGCGTCGAAGCTGGGGCCCTCGATCAGGCCCGCGTCGTCGAGTTGGGCGACGAAAGGCTCGAGCATCTGCCGCTCGAGGCCCCGCCCCACCTGGGTGACCACGTCATCGAGCCCGTTCTCGCCGTTAAGCAGCGGGAGGACCGCCTGCATCGCGGGCTGGGTGAAGACGACCTTGGGCGAGATCTGCCTTGCGTCGGCGAGCCCGAGCAGGTGGACCGGCTGCCCGTTCGGTCCCTGTGCAGGAGCCATGAAGCCCCGGATGGGCCGGAGCTTCGGGCGCTGCTGGTGCGGTGCGTCAGGATCGAACGGCGGGGGCGGCGTCTGCTGCGGCTGGTCGCTCATAAGAAGGGACTGTAGCCGGGCCCTGCGCGCGGGCCTACAGTTGCAGCCGCTGAAACGGGCGCTGGTGGGCGTCCGATCGGCTCACACTGGCTTGCCTTTCAGAGGATCCTGCGATGTCCGCGACCACTGCCTACGCCCCCGGCACCGAGCTGACCTGCACGGTCACCAAGCTGCCCAACAACAAGGCCGCCCGCGACACCATCGCACGCCTCATGCGCCAGGACCCGGCCAACGCCAAGGCCCTGAAGCGTTCCCAGAAGGCCCGCGAGGAGAAGAACAACTTCTACATCCGCGGCAACCGCATCTGGGGCGCCCGCGCCAAGTGCGGCAAGGTCGTCCGCGTCGTCGAGGACGCCACCTGGACGATGACCTTCGTCCCGCAGATCGGCAACGACCTGGCCAACGTCAGCCAGTACCTCGACGTCAAGTCGAAGTAACTCCGATCCTCAGCGGCGTGTGAATCGTGACGAGCCCCTCGCAAGAGCGAGGGGTCTTTCGTGCGCTCAGCACTCCACCGTGCGCACGGAGATGTTCACCGCCAGCCCGCCCAGGCTGGTCTCCTTGTAGCTCTCGTTCATCTGCTGGGCCGTCTCCCACATCGTGGCGACGACATCGTCGAAGCTCACGCGGGCGTGCGCCGGGTCGGAGTTGAGCGCGAGCACCGCGGCGCTGATCGCCTTGAGCGCGCCCATCGCGTTGCGCTCGATGCAGGGCACCTGCACCAGCCCCCCCACGGGGT
>JANQQZ010000077.1 GCA_028284805.1 Phycisphaerales bacterium | reverse complement strand
CGTGCGGACCAGGCCGGAGAACAGGTGTCGGCGGCTCGGGTCGAGGCGGGGACGCGTCGCGAGCAACTGGCTGCCGCTCGTCGCGAGCTGACGCGTGTGAGCGAGGAGGTCTCCGAGGTTGAGCGTCGTCGGCGGGACGCGCAGGCGCACGCCGAGCGGGCGCGGGGCGCGATCGAGCAGCACCGGGCCTCGATCGCGGAGGCTCAGAGCGCGGTCGAGGCCGCACGGACCCGTGCCGCCTCGCTCGTCGAACAGACGACGGCGACGCGCGAGTCGCTGGCGTCCGCGACGGCGGATGCCGAGGAGATCGGCTCGCGCCTCGTTGGGGCGCGCGAGGAGGCGACGCGCGTCGAGCGCAACTGGCACTCGCTCGAGGTCGCTCGCCGCGAGGTCGAGGTCAAGCGCGAGCACGCCGAGGAGCGGACGCTCGAGGATCTCGGGCTCGATCTGGCCGCGGAGTTCGACGAGTACCGCATGGTGATCGCACCGGGCGACGTCGAGCTGCTGCACCGCGACGACGCGCAGGCGGTCGCGGGTGAGCTTGCGGCGGAGATCAAGAAGCTCGGCAACGTCAACCTCGACGCGATCGAGGAGGAGAGCCAGCTCGAGGGACGCAACGAGGACCTGATCGCGCAGGTCGCCGACCTCGACGACGCCCGCGCTCGCCTCATCGAGCTGATCGAGCGGCTGAACGTCGCGAGCCGCGAGCGGTTCGAGGAGACCTTCACGACCGTCCGCGAGAACTTCGCAGGCTCGAACGGCATGTTCCGGCGTCTCTTCGGCGGCGGCAAGGCCGAGGTGCGCCTGATGCCGCTGGTCAAGGAGATCGACGGCGAGAAGGTGCAGACCGACGAGGTGGACTGGCTGGAATCGGGCGTGGAGGTCATCGCCCGCCCGCCCGGCAAGGAGCCCCGCTCGATCAACCAGCTCTCGGGCGGCGAGAAGACGATGACCGCGGTCGCGCTGCTGCTCTCGATCTTCCAGAGCAAGCCCAGCTGCTTCTGCGTGCTCGACGAGGTCGACGCGGCGCTCGACGACGCCAACGTCGAGCGGTACACCAACGTTGTGCGCAGCTTCACCGACCGGTCGCACTTCATCGTGATCACGCACAACAAGCGGACGATGCAGGCGGCGGACCGGCTCTACGGCATCACCATGCAGGAGCGCGGCGTGTCGAAGCGCGTGACCGTGAAGGTCGACGAGGTGATGGCCGACGGCGGGATCAAGGCATCGGCCGTGCAGCGCGAAGACGCGCAACCCGCCTCTGAAGCAGATTCGCAGCCCTCGATGCGTGATGCGCTGGCCTCGATGCGCCAGGAGACCGAGCCGGTCGAGGCCTGACTCACTCCGCTGGGGGCGCGTCGTCGTCACCCGGTGCCGCGAGCGGGGAGCTGGCGGCCTCGATCTGCTCGGGCGTCCACGTGAAGCTCTGGATCATGAGTTCGATCGCCCGGTCGGTCGCCAGGCGTGCCTCGGGCGTCGCGGCGTTCACCGCCGCGACCATCGCGAGGTTCTTGTCGGGCGCGAGCCAGGCGATGCTGTACCAGTAGCGGTTGCTGCCCGCGTGGGCGAGCGCGGGCGCGTCGCCCGCCCAGCCGCGGGGGTTGACGCCCCAGCCCAGGGCGTAGCCGTCGTCTTCGAGGTCGGAGGCGATCGCCTCGTAGGTCTCGGTCGCGAGCAGCTTGCCCTGGCCGTCGAGGCCCTGCTCGAAGTCGTCGACGAACCTGCCCCAGTCGGCGATGCTGGCGTGCACACGTCCCGCGGAGTTGAAGATGGGCGGGTTGTCTGGGGCAACCCCTGCGATGCTGAACATCATCGGGCGCCACTCGTCCTGCTTGGAGTGCCCGAGTGGCTCGACGACCTCGCCCGGTCCGCCGGGTGGGCCGAAGCCGGCGGTGGTCATGCCCAGCGGTTCGAAGACTCGCGCGCGAAGCAGTTCTTCGAAAGGGCTGTCCGCTTGGGTCTCGGCGATGCGTGCGGCGATGATGTAGGCGTAGTTCGAGTAGGCGTACTCGGTACCCGGCTCGATCGCGGGCGCGACAGCCAACGCAGTGCGGGTCAGCTCCTGACGCTGGATCGTCAGCGCGGCGTTGGCGAACTCAGCGGTGATGCTCCACGCGAGCGGGAAGAGCATCTGGTCCCGGTTCTCGACCAGCCCCGAGCGGTGCCCCAGCAGCTCACGGATCGTGACAGCGGCGTACGCATCGTTGATGAACTCGGCGTCGTCGGGCAGCGCATCGGCGAGCGTGGTATCCCAGTCGAGACCCTCGGCCTGCTCGATGACCGACCCGAGCACGACCGCCGTCATCGCCTTGGTGCACGAGCCGATGTGGTACCGGCTCTTGGTCGAGACGGGGACCGCGTGCTCCATGCTGTACCAGCCGGTGGCGCCGACACCGATCAGCGTGCCGTCGCGGTAGGCGGCGGCGGCGAGCGAGGGCAGATCGAGCGAGCTCCGGATGGCCTCGAGGTCCTCGGTCAGATCGCGGGGCTGCGCGTGCGTTGGCGTCGTCAGCGTCAGCGTCAGCAGGACGCACAGGGTCGAACGGATCATCGGGTGCTCCTCCGTCTACGAATCGAGCTCGACGGCTCCAATGAGATCCTTGATCGACGCCAGGCGCTGGGTGTCAAGCCAGCGTGAAAGTCTGCGGGTGATCGCCACGGGTGTTCGTGGGTCGGCGAAGAGCGCGGTGCCCAGACCCACGGCGGTCGCGCCGGCCAGGATCAGCTCGGCCGCGTCGTCCCAGTCCATCACGCCCCCAAGCCCGATGATGGGCGTCTCCGGGAGGGCCCGGTGCACCAGGTGGACCAGACGGACGGCGATCGGGTGCACCGCGGGGCCCGACAGACCGCCCGTGACATTGCTCAGGATCGGGCGGCGGGAGTTCGGATCGATCGCCATCGCGGGCACGGTGTTGGCGATGGTCAGGGCGTCGGCGCCGGCTTCGACCGCGGCGGTCGCGACCTCGACGATCCCCGGGGCCCCCACCGCGATCGGGCTGAGCTTCACGAGCAGCTTCGTGCGTCCGAGTTCGGAGCGGCACGCGCGGACGAGCTCGCTCAGCGCGTCGGGGTCGACGCCGAACTCGGTGCCCCCGTGAACGTTGGGGCAGGAGACGTTGAGCTCGACGGCGGGCAGGGCGTCGATCGCGTCCATGCGTTCAGCAACTGCCGCGTAGTCCTCGATCGCATTGCCTGCGATGGAGCCGATCACGACGGTCGGCACGCACGTGAGTCTGGGGGTGATCTCGTCGACGAAGCGGTCGATGCCCGGGTTGGCCAGCCCGATCGCGTTGAGCATCCCCGCCTTCGCGGGGTGGATGCGCCACGTGGCGTTGCCCTCGCGGGGCTCGCGGGTGATCGACTTGGTCGTCACAGCCCCGAGGATCGAGAGGTCGAAGGCGTCGGCGAGTTCGTCGGCGTACCCCGCGGTGCCCGCCGCGAGAATGAGCGGCGAGGCCAGCCTCAGGCCGGCGAGGTCGATCGCGAGGCGTGGGTCCGGTGGGGGCATCGCGGGCAAGGCTAGGCGGGTGCGCTCCTATCCTTCGTGCCCGAGACGAAAGGACACCGCATGGACCTCGAGACCCGCATCGCCCAGTTCGAGAAGATGGCGACCGACGACCCCAACAACGACATGGCCCACTTCTCGCTCGGCGGTGCCTACCAGCAGGCGGGGCGGTTCGACGACGCGGCCGAGAGCTACCTCAAGTGCGTCGAGCTGAACCCAACGATGAGCAAGGCCTACCAACTCGCGGGGGCGGCCCTGATCGCAACCGACCAGACCGACCGTGCGGGCGAGGTGCTGATCGAGGGCTACACCATCGCGGGCGAGCGGGGCGACCTGATGCCCAAGAACGCCATGGGCGACATGCTCGACCAGCTGGGCATCGAGAAGCCCGTCGTCGAGAAGAAGTCCACCGGGCCCGCGCCCGACGGCTCGTTCGTCGACCGCCGCACGGGCAAGCCAGGCACGCAGATGCCCAGGCCTCCCTTCAAGGGCCCGATCGGCGAGTGGATCCACGCGAACATCAGCAAGGAGACGTTCGACGAGTGGATCGGGCAGGGCACCAAGGTCATCAACGAGCTGCGCCTCGACCTGTCACGCGACCAGGACGGCGAGACCTACGACGCGCACATGCGCGAGTACCTGGGCATCGACGACGCGATGTACGAGGAACTCACGGGCGAGAAGCCACGAGCGAGTGTGTAGAGGCTGCGATCGCAGTCGCCATTCAAGCCATTTGGCACTGATAAACTCATAAACGCCAGATACGATGCTGAATTCTCGCACAACCCACCCAAAGTGGGGATTGTGCCAATTTTAATTATAGCTACACTTTCACCCAGACGTCTCATTGGGGGATAACAAAGGAATTCGACATGAAGATCACCGTATCTATTCCATCATTGCTCGCTATGGCATGTCTATCAGGCCATGCATTCGGCCAATCTGGAGTAACATTTGATTCAGGCACTTCCGACGCAGCAACATCTATTGTCATGAATCTCTGTGACCCTCCGGGCTTCTGCAGCGGCAGTTCAAGCAATCCACCCCAGGTCGCGCTTGGCACACCCGACTCGAACTACACAGTATCATCAGGCTCAGACTGCTCTCTCATGAGCGGCGCAGGTGCTGAAGTTATCACCCAGGTTGATTTAGATGTACTCACGAATGGCGATCAGCAGTTCTTCGTCAGCGCAAGAATATCGGCGAACGAGTGGCAGCCGTGCCTCCAGACAGATGAAGCCGAGAACGAAGTTGTGCTGAACTACATTGTACCATGCCGAGGCGATGTCACAATCGATGTGCTGGCCATTGCAGATGATACTTTCGGTTTTTGCTACAATGATGCACTGGATGGCGAGCTCCGGCTTTATGTGAACAATGTGCTGCAAACCACTGTCATTGCTTCGGGTACTCCGTCCTCGGCATCAACTATTTTTAGCGGCGAACTCCAGGCACAAGATGATATTCGTATCGAGATTGACGTACTCGCCCGTATGATTACGACTTCAGGCGATTTTTGTTTCGATCCCATAGTGCCTTCTATGACGACATCGTTTGACGGCGAGATCGAATATGAACTCGCATGCCTTGCGGACACGAACCGGGACGGCATGCTCACTCCCGCCGATCTGAGCGCGTGGATTCTCGCGTTTAACACTGGTGACCCAATCGCGGATCAGAACTGCGACGGCATGCTCACTCCTGCCGATTACAGTGCGTGGATTTTGAACTTCAACGCCGGTTGCTGAAGATACGTCGCGAGTCTCGAATGGGCTCGCGACGCTTTATGAGCCGATCACGCCCAGCCGTCGCAGGTTCCGAAGCAGGATCTGCTCGACGGGCGTGTCGGTCGTCACCAGCGTGTGCTTCATGTCGCGGCGGCGGCAGTACGTCGCCAGATCGTCGCAGTAGGCCCGCACGCGGCGCCGGTAGCTCTCGAGCAACTCGGCGGTGATCGTGACCTCCGCCTCGATGCCCGATTCCGCGTCGCTCAGACGCAGGTCGCCCAGGACGCGGTCGCCGTCGGCCGAGGGGTCGAGCTCGCCCGGCGAGAGCACCTGCACGACGGTGGTGTCGAACCCGCCCCGCCCCGTGTCGGCAAGCACGGACAGGCCCTTCTCGTAGCCCTCGCGGATGAGGCAGTCGGAGACGACGACGAAGACGCCCTTGCCCGTGCGCTCGCGGGCGGCGCGCTGGAGGGCGTCGCCGAAGCCGACCCGGCCCCCGTTCGGGCCCGCGTCGGGCTCGCTCGCGACGAGGCGGAGGTTCTCGAGCAAAAACTCCCCCACCGCCTGCACCCGGCGTCGCCCCCGGCCCGCGGGGAAGCGCCGGTAGCCGGCGGTGGAGCCGAAGCTGACCAGGCTCACGCGGTTGTTGGCGACAAGCCCCACGTAGGCCAGGCCCATCGCGAGGCGGTGGGCGTAGACCAGCTTGCCAGGCTTGCCAGCGTCCATCGAGGCGCTGGTATCGAGCAAGACGGTCACCGAGAGGTCCTCCTCCTCGCGGAAGAGCTTGATGAACAGGCGGTCCATGCGGGCGTAGACGTTCCAGTCGATGTGGCGGAGGTCGTCGCCCGCGACATAGGTGCGGTAGTCGTCGAACTCGACGCTTGAGCCCCGCTTCTTGCTCCGACGCTCGCCCGGGAGGGCCCCGGGGAACATCTTGCGGCTGGTGACGTCCAGACGGTCGAGACGGGCCGCGAGCTCGGGGGGGATGAGCTCGTCGCGGGTGGCTGGCCTGGGCTCGGTGGATCCGGCGATCATGGTCTGCGGTAGAGTAGTCTGTCGGGGTTCCGAGCCGGGAGGTGGCGGTGAATCGAGGCGTGGTGATTCTGTTGGGTGCGGCGATCGGGCTCGCGGGCGTTCGGGCGGCGGGTCAGCCCACGATCAGCCCCCGCGAGCTGAAGGCCGAGAACGAGCGCCTCGTGCAGGAGATGCGAGAGGCCCGGGCCCTGATCGAGAGGCTCCAGGGCGAGCTGTCTCTGCTGCAGAACGAGCGGCGGGGGCTGCTGGCCCGCGTGCGGGACGCGGAACAGGTGCTCAACGCGCTGCGTCTGGAGCTGGAAGCGGGCGAGTCTGGCGGGGCAGGAACCGGATTGGCCGTGCGGGCGCCGGCCCCGCAGGACGCGTTGGCCTCGCCGGCTTCGCTGCTGCGCGAGTTGCGGAACCGGTACTTCGAGACCATGCGTGACGTGCCGGATACGACCACGGCAGAGAGCGCCGAGTACAAGCAGCAGGTGGCGTTGTGGTGCCGGCTGACCGAGCGCGAGCTGCGCGGGCGGCGGACGTGGCTCGTCGAGCTCGATGATCTGATCCCCTTGCGCGGCGGCCGGGCGGTGGCGCGCCTGAGCGTGATCGACGAGGCCTCCGGGCTTCCGATCGCCGAGGCGGTCGACGTCGAGGTGCCGCGCCGGTTCATCGACCGGGTGGAGAACGACCCGCGGTACGAGCGGTGGCTGCTGACGACGGTGGTGATCGCCGCGCCGCGGTACAACGCGGACCGCGCGACGCGAGGCGTGTTCGAGTACCCGCCGTTCGTCGGGCCCTACGCGGACTTCGACTTCGAGCTCGACTGGATCTCGCTCCGGGGCTGGCGCGAGGGCCAGGGCGAGCCCGCGGAGGCAGCGGAGGCGACAGACGACGAGGACCGGACGCAAGAGACCCCCGACGAGTCTGGCGAGGGCGGCGGCTGACAGCTTGGCAGGCGAGCCAAGCGGACTCGGCAATCCGAATCAACTCTCGGCATCCGGAGCGAACTGGCCGGGCCCGGAATCCGGCACGGGGTTTGCACACGAACCCCGAACAGGATTCAGGAGTATCACAATCATGACTCGACTCGTGAACAACGCCAAGACCGTGTTTCTGCTGGGCGGCATGACGGCTCTGTTCGTCGCGATCGGCGGGATGCTCGGGCAGCAATACCTGATCCCGTTCCTGCTCATGGGCATCGCGATGAACTTCGGGGCCTTCTTCTTCTCTGACAAGATCGCGATCAAGGCGATGCGCGGGCAGGAGGTCGGCCCGGGCGACCCGCTCTACGAGATGGTCGACGAGCTGCGCCAGAAGGCTGGGCTCCCGATGCCCAAGGTCTACGTCTGCCCGCAGCAGGCACCGAACGCGTTCGCGACGGGCCGCAGCCCCAAGAAGGCCGCGGTCGCGGCGACGATGGGCGCGATGCAGCTGCTCAGCGAGAACGAGATGCGCGGCGTCATGGCGCACGAGCTGGCGCACATCAAGAACCGCGACACGCTGACGAGCACGATCGCCGCGACGATCGCGGGCGTGCTGGCGTTCCTGGCCCAGTGGGGCTTCCTGTTCATGGGCGGCAACCGCGAGGGCGGCAACCCGCTCGTGCTGCTGGTGGTCGTGATCATCGGCGCGGTGGGCGCAGCGGTGATCAAGGCGATGATCAGCCGGAGCCGCGAGTTCGTGGCCGACGCGGACGGCGCGAAGATCGCGGGATCGCCCGACGGGCTGATGTCGGCGCTGGCCAAGCTCGAGAGCCTGAACCGGCGGATCCCGATGGCGAACCCGAACCCGGCGCAGAACAACCTGTTCATCGTCGAGCCCTTCGCGGGCGGGTCGCTCGGGAAGCTGTTCGCGACGCACCCGCCGACCGAGAAGCGGATCGCCGCGCTGCGGAACGCCGGCTGAGCATCAGCTCTCGTGCAGGGGGCGGTCGCTCTCTCCGGGAGGGGGGAAGCGGCCTCTGGTGCGCTCGCGCATCTTGGCCCTCAGCCCGAGCCTCATCGTGTCGATCGTGCGTTCGAGCAGCTCGTTGGCGTCGGCGGCGCGGGCCCGCTCGGCGGGGATCGGCTCGCCGAACTCGATCGCGACGCGGCAGCCGAACGGGCGGGGCAGCCCACGCGTGCGGGGCCAGATCTCGAACGCGCCCTCGATGGCGATCGGCACGACCGGGCACCTGGCGCGTCGGATGATCAGCCGGGCACCGTCGCGGAAGGGCTGGAGCCGCCCGTCGAAGGTCCGTGACCCCTCGGGGAAGATGAGCACGGGCTCGCCCTCGCTCAATCGCTCCAGCACCTGGCGGATTGCTTTGACATCGCCCGCGTTGTCGTCAAGCGGGATCGAGTTCAGCCTGCGGATGAGCCAGCCCAGCGGGCCCTTGAAGAGGCTGCGCCGCGCGAGAAAGTTGGTGTCACGCACGCGGAGCGTCCCGCCGACGAGGGGCGGGTCGAGGAACGACCCGTGGTTGGCGACGAGCAGCACGGCGCCCTCGGGCGGAACCCGGTCTTCGCCCACGATGCGCACCCGGTAGAAGAGCCGGAACATCATGCGTGCCGTGAACCGGGCGAGGGCGTAGATGCGTGGGCTCTTG
>JANQQZ010000075.1 GCA_028284805.1 Phycisphaerales bacterium | reverse complement strand
CGCTGGGCGGAGGGTGGTACCGCTGGCGGGCCGCACTCAGACAGCAACGGTTCGGCGCACTCGGGCTGTGGGGGCTGCTCACGCTGATGCTCGCGTCGGGATTCGGCGCAACCGCACTGCTCGGCGCGCTCGATACAGCGTGGCTGCTTGCTCGCCTCACCGAACTCCAGAACAACCCCGATAACCCCCGCTACTCGATCGAGTCCCTCGCGGACGTGCAGAACAGGCTGCTGATGCTCGCCCCGGCATTCGCGGGGTTGACACTCCTCGCAGCGGCGGCGGGCCCGACATGGATCGGGACCGAGACGCGAGCCTTGCGAGGGATCCTCGCCGAGACTCTCCGCATGCCTCGCTGGCACGCGGGGCTCATCGCTGCGTTCACACTGGCCTACGCGATCTTCGCGGGGATGTACCTGAATCAGCAGATACGCACCGACGAGGCATCGACCTACGTGATGTTCGCCAACAGTTCGCCCATGGTGGCGCTGTTCACGTACGAGCTTCCCAACAACCACATCCTGCACACCGCGCTGGTGTGGATGAGCGTGCGGGCCTTCGGGAACGAGGAGTGGGCGGTGCGGCTCCCGGCGTTCGCGGTGTCGCTGCTGATGCCTGGTCTGCTCTATCTGGCCGGGCGTGCGATGGTCTCGCGGTCGGCTGGGCTGATAGCGGCCGGGCTGCTGGTGGGTGCGGCCTACGGGGTCGACACCGCGACCAATGCCCGGGGATACCCGATCGTGATCGCCTGTTTCCTTGCGCTGCTGGCGATCGCGCCGGCGATCGCGGCGCGCCGGCCCGGATCGATGCTCCTCGCGATCGTGCTTGGTGTGATCGGCCTCTATGCCGTGCCGGTCATGGCGTACCCGCTGGGAGTCGTGTACTTCGCAATCTACTTGCTGGGCCCGGGGCGGCCCGAGCGATGGCTGGGCTTCACGCTCCGGCTCGGAGTGACCGGTGCGCTCACGTGCGCGGGCGCGGTGCTGCTGTACCTGCCCGCCTGGGCGCTGCGGACCGGCAGCTCGCCCGCGGGCGCGATACGCCAGAGCGACGACGTGACCACCAACCCCGGCGCGCTGGCTGACTGGGGCGAACTCTGGTTCAACGTCAACGCGGCTGCGACGCAGTGGGTTTCGCCTCTCCCCGAGACGTGGAGGTACGCGGCATTCGGGCTCTTCGCCCTTGGATTGGTTGCGTTGATCGTGCACGGGCGGACGCCCGTGCGGCTGGGTGCGGGTCTGGTGCTGGGCGTGCCCGCGGTGTTCGTGGTGACGGGGTTTCTCGTCCCGCCTTGGTGGGCGCTGGTGTGGCTGTTCCCGATCTGGCTCCTGCTGCTCGGGTGCATAGTGGACCTGGCGCTGCGCGCAGCGGGGCACCGGGGCGGCGCGATCGCCGGCGGGATCGCTCTCATCGCGGCTGCCGGGACCACCGCAGCGACGGCGCTCTCGGCGTACCCATCCGCGTTCCCCTACCGGTCCGGGCTCCGCCCCGCCCAGGCGATTGCGGCTGACATCGTGCGGCTCGGTCTCAGCGATGCCCAGATCGTCGGCGACGGCGGGTACACACGCGTCCTGAACTACGAGCTGAACCGGCTCGGTGTGAACGGGCGCCCCGTCGAACGCGTCGACACGATGCCCGGGCTCTCACGCGATCGGCTGGTGCACGTCGGGATCGAACCGGGGTTCATGGATTCGGAGTTCCCGCCGATCGACCCCGAGATCCTCGATCAGGTCGAACTGGTCGATCGTCTCGAGCACGACGGCGCGAGGATCATGGTGTACGAGCGCCGCGAGGGCGCACCGTGACCGGGCGCGACCCATCCAAGCATCTGGCGAGCACCGAAACCGACGTCGGCGGCCGCTCCGCGCGCTTGGGCGCAGTCGCGATCGTGTCCACCGTGGTGCAGATGACGATCGGCATCAGCACCTCGCTCGTGCTCGTCCGCCTGATCGAACCCGAGGACTACGGCATCTACTGGATGGGGGCCGCGGTGCTGCTGCTTTCCGTTGCGGTGCGCGACTTGGGCATCGGCGTCGCGGTGGTCAACGCTGATGAGCTGACGACCGACCGCACGAGCGGGATGTTCTGGACAGCCGCGGGTGCGAGCCTGACGGTCGCGGCGCTGCTCGCGGCGTTGGGCCCGGTGCTGGCGGTGGTGTACGGCGAGCCGCTGCTCGTGCAACTGATGCCCGTGCTGGGGGGCGTGGCGCTGCTCAACGGGCTCGGGGCCGTACACGACGGGCTGCTCAAGCGCCGGCTCCGGTTCGTGTCCGTCGCATGCCGCGACGTGGGCGGCATGCTCGCGGGATCGATCGCGGCGATCGCGACCGCGGCCGCGGACTACGGGTTCTGGGCGCTCGCGGCTCAGCAGGCGGCACTCGCCTCGGTTGGCTTGGTGATCCTGCTCGCGGCGTGCCCGTGGGTGCCCGCTGGGCTCGGCGCGCTGCGGCGCACGCTCGCGTCGCACGCCG
>JANQQZ010000073.1 GCA_028284805.1 Phycisphaerales bacterium | reverse complement strand
TGCGCACCAGCTCCCCGGCTCGCTCCAACGCCTCGACAAAGCTCCGCAGGTCTTGCTCCATATGCTCCCACACTATGAGCACCAGCAACCAGCCATCGCCCGCGGCCTTCGCCTTCGGCCGAACCCGAGATTGGCCCGGGTACTTCAAGGCCGTCGCCGGCGGCACACCCCGCCAGACGCTCCTCGATGCCCTCGATCTGTTCGACGCCGACGAGTCGTTCGATTCCGATTCAGCCTTCGCGATCGACCTCGGGTGCGGCGAGGGGCGAGACACCGCCGAGCTGCTCCGCCGGGGCTGGACCGTCCTCGCGACCGACGGGCACCCCGACGCGATCGACCTGCTGCTCGCCCGCGACGACCTGGTTCCGGTCGAGGACCTAGCCGAACGCCTGACCACGCGCGTCGTGACCTTCGAGACCCTGGACCCCCTCCCCCAGGCCGATCTGGTCTCCGCCAGCTTCAGCCTGCCCTTCTGCACGCCCGAGCACTGGGACCGCGTCTGGGGCATCGTGACCGCGGCCGTCAAACCGGGCGGACGCTTCGCGGGCCAGATTTTCGGCGACCGCGACACCTGGGCGTCCATCCCCGACCGCTCGCACTTCCAGCGTTCCGCACTCGATCGGATGTTCTCGGGCTTCAACCTTGAGTTGCTCCGCGAGGACGAGTCCGATTCCCAGGACGCCGCCGGCAACGCCAAGCACTGGCACCTGTACCACGTCGTCGCCCGCAAGCACGATCGCCGAGTCCCCAATATCCTGAGCAGCCATGTCCACTGATCTCGCCATCGATCTGAACCACGTCGCGAAGACCTACAAGCGGCTTCTTCGCAAGGGCACCCCAGCCCTGCGCGGCATCGAGATGAAGGTCCACCGGGGCGAGGTCTTCGGACTGCTCGGGCCTAACGGTGCCGGCAAGTCGACGCTCGTCAAGATCCTGATGACCGTGATCAAGCCCTCGAAGTGCCAGGGCCAGATGCTCGGGTACCGCATCGGCAACAAGGCCGCCCTCACCGACGTGGGCTACCTCCCAGAGCACCACTCCTTCCCGGGCTACCTAACGGGCGGGCAGGTCATCGACTTCTTCGGCGCGATGGCGGGCGTCGACCGGCGCACCCGCAAGAAACGAGCCGGTGAGCTGCTCGAGCTCGTCGGAATGTCCGACTGGTCCAAACGCAAGCTCCGCTCCTACTCCAAGGGCATGCGCCAACGCATCGGCATCGCCCAGTCGCTCATCAACGACCCCGATCTCATCCTCCTCGACGAGCCCACCGACGGCGTCGACCCCGTCGGGCGCCGCGACATCCGCGATGTCATCGAACGCCTCAAGGACCAGAACAAGACCATCTTCATCAACAGCCACCTGCTCAGCGAGCTGGAGATGGTCTGCGACCGTGTCGCGATTCTCGTCAAGGGTGTTGTCGCACAGCAGGGCACACTCGATGAGCTCACCGAGGGCCAGCGCGGCTACCTGATCCGGGTCGCTGAGACCGACGACGCCATCGATCTCCTGCGCAACGCGCTCCCGGAGGCCTCCAGGCAGCTTCCGCCCGGCGACGATGCCAACCCGGCCAAACGCATCGGCTTCCGGGGCCTGCTTCCCTCAGGCGAGTCCATCGAGATCGAGCGCAACGTCCTCCGCCTCGGCGTCACCGAGCCGGAGCAGATCCAGCCGATCGTCGACCAGATCCGGCAGCGGGCGGGTGTCATCAACGAGATCCGCGCAATCCGGCCCTCGCTGGAGGACCTCTTCATGCAGGCGGTCACGGACCCGCACACGGGCGAGACGCTCACACCCGGTGCCGCTGAGAGGAGCGACGCATGACCACCGCTGCTCGTCAGACCGTCGCGATGTTCGTCGATGCCTACCGCGAGCTCGCCGCGGGCAAGCTGTTCTGGATCACGCTCATCCTGTCCGCGCTCGTCGCGGCCGCGTTCGCCGCTGTCGGGATCGACGAAGAGGGCTTCACCGCCCTCTGGTTCCGTCTCGACTTCATCCCTGTCACCAGCGAGACGCTCCCGCCCGATGCGCTCTACAAGTTCCTCTTCTTCCAGCTCGGCATGGGCATCTGGCTTACATGGATCGCCACCATCCTGGGCCTTGTGACGACCGCCGGCATCATCCCGAGCCTCGTCAGTTCGGGCGTGATCGACTCAATGGTCGCCAAGCCGATCAGCCGGACGCGCCTGTTCCTCACCCGCTACAGCAGCGGGCTCCTCTTCGCAGCGCTCCAGGTCACCCTGTTCACCACAGCCGCCTTCCTCGTTCTCGGCATCCGCGGCGGTGAGTGGATGCCGGCCGTCTTCCTCGCGGTCCCGATCGTCGTCGTGTTCTACTCCTACCTCTTCGCAGTGATGGCACTCATCGGTCTTCTTACCCGATCCACGATCACCTCGCTGCTCATGACCCTCCTGCTGTGGTTCGTGCTTTTCATCGTCAACTTCACCGACGCCTCGCTCGTCGGTATCGACACCCAAACCAAAATCCGCATCGAGACGCTCGAAAGCCGCATCGCCGAGGTCGAAGCCAACACTGCACAGACCATCATCCGCCAGAAGACCAACGCCGGTGAAGCCATGCCCGAGGGCTACGAACCCACCCTCGAGGAGATCAACGAAGCAAATCCCTTCATCAACCTGATGCGTGACCGGCTCGGCAGTGCCCAGGAAACCCGGGCCAAACTCCGCCCCTGGGTTACTGGCACATACATCGTCAAGACCATCCTGCCCAAGACCGGCGAGACGATCGCGCTCCTCGAACGCTACATCATCTCCGAAGAAGAAGGCCAGGCTCTCATCCTCGCCTTCTCGGGCGACGACGAGCCCGAGCCGTCGACCGTCAACGAGGACACAGGCGAGGTCGTCATCAGCCCGGAGCAGGCTCAGATGGCCGCCAACGAGGAGTTCCGATCTCGATCGCTGCTATGGGTTCTGGGGACGAGCCTGCTGTTCGAAGTCGCTGTCCTTGGCCTCTGCTGCGTCATCTTTGCGAGGCGTGACTTCTAACCACCAAGCTCGCGTCCACGATCACGCGCCGCGGTGATCGCGCGAGCAACGATCTCAGAAAGCCCAGCCTCGTCGAAGACGCCCGTCGCAGCCGCCGTCGTGCCGCCCTTGCTGGTCACCCGAGCGCGCAAGACCTCGGGCGACTCCCCGCTCTGCGAGAGCAGCTCCGCCGCACCCGAGATCGTCTCCGCGACGATCCGTCGCACCTCGGGCGCGGGCAGCCCGACCTCACCCGCCGCCCGTTCCATAGCTTCGGCGAGATAGAACACATACGCGGGCCCGCTGCCAGCTACCGCGGTAAACGCATCCATCAGCGACTCGTCCAGCCGCACGACCGCGTCGCCCACCCCGCGGAAGAGGGTCTCGACCGCATCGCCGTCCTGGGCCGTCGCGTTCGAAGACACCGAAACCGCGGTCGTCCCGCGTCCGATCCGTGCCGGAGTGTTCGGCATCACGCGGACCACTCGGCACTCCCCGCCCATCGCCCTGCGCACGCCATCCGAAACGGCCCCCGCTAGAATCGACACCACGAGACGCCCTCTCACGAGACGCGCGATCTCGTCCCCAACCGACCCGAGCATCTGGGGCTTCACCGCCAGCAGGACCACGCCCTCGCCTGGCGAATGCTCCTCTGCATCGAGCCACGCCATCGCCTCGGTCGCGGTGGACACCGCACGCTCGAACACCGCGCGTCGATCGGCATTCGGATCCGCCACGCACACGGCTCCACCGAGCACGCCCGCGCCTCCTGCACCGAGCACGATCGCCTCTGCCATTGCGCCGCCGCCGATTACCGCCATTGGCCTGTCGAATGATGCCGCCATGCGTTCCTCCCGCGATTCAGGATACAATCCTCATCGGACACGGCTGTCCATCCACGCCCAGGCCGGAGGCCCCATGAGCACGTTCTACACCCTCGATTTCGAGAAGCCCGTCACCGAGATCGAGCGTCAGATTCGCGACGCCGAACGCCCCCCGCCCGGGGCACCTGCCGGCGTCGCCGAGGTCGATCGATCGGTCGACCAGGCTGGCCTCGACTCCCTCCGCGCCGAGCGCGACCGGATCCTCGCGGAACTCTACAGCAAGCTCGACCCGTGGGACACCGTCCGAGTCAGCCGGCACCCCGACCGTCCTCAGACCCGCGACTACATCGAGCACTTCGTCCGAGATTTCACCGAACTGCACGGCGACCGACGCTTCGGCGACGACCCCGCCATCATCACCGGCCTCGGGCGCATCGGACACCACAAGTGCCTCGTTGTCGGGCACCAGAAGGGACGAACGACTCAGGAACGGATCGCCTGCCACTTCGGATGCGCCCACCCTGAGGGCTACCGCAAGGCGCTCCTCAAAATGCAGCTCGCCGAGAAGATGGGTATCCCGATCGTGACCCTCGTGGACACTCCCGGTGCTTACCCGGGCCTCGGCGCCGAGCAGCGGGGCCAGGCCGAGGCCATCGCGGTCAACCTCCGAGAGATGTCGCGACTCAGGACACCGATCGTTTCGGTCGTCATCGGAGAGGGCGGCTCGGGCGGTGCGCTGGGCATCGCGGTCGCCGACCGTGTCGCCATGATGCAGTACGCCTGGTACTCCGTCATCAGCCCCGAAGGCTGTGCGGCGATCCTCTGGAAGCAGGCCAACGAGACCACCAACGCGGCCGCAGCCATCGCGCTCAATCTGACCGCCGAGGACAACCTCCGCAACGGCATCATCGACGACATCGTGCCCGAACCAGTCGGTGGCTCCCACCGCGACCGCCAGCAGGCCGCCGAGAACCTCGCCTCATGGATCGCCGATCAGCTCGATCAACTCGCGGGCACTCCGGCCGATGAGCTCGTGCAGGCCCGCTATGAGCGATTCCGCAAACTGGGTGATGTCGCCGAACTCACCGAGGCTTCACAAGGCGGTGCTTCGGAAGTAGCAACCGAATAACCACCGATCTCGCTGTGCACGCACCCCTGAGCCGTGTCTTTGACTCGCCGCGGGCGCACTCCTACTGTTGGCCCCGATTGGGATCTTGTGATCGGACTCTGTTCCCGTGCCGCCGACGCGAAACGTCGGCCGCCTCACCCGAGGGAGCCCCGTGGCGAAGAAGAAGCCCGCGAGCAAGAAGACCGCCAAGCGAACCTCAAAGAAGGCAGGCGTGCCTGCCGCCGCCAAGAAGGCCGCAAGCAAGAAACCAGCGAGCAAGAAGAAGACCACCAAGAAGCCGTCCGGAAAGAAGACCAGCGCCAAGGCTCCGGCTTCAAAGAAGGCTCCGGCCAAGAAGACCACCTCGAAGAAGACCACAACCAAGAAGACGCCGACCAAGCCCGCGGCAAAGCCGACGAGCAAGAAGACAGAAAGCAAGCCGGCTACAAAGCCCGCGAGCACCAAGAAGGCGGCGTCGACAAAGCCCCCCGCGTCTTCGAAGCCGGAGTCCAAGACCTCCGAGCAGAAGGCACCGGGTGACAAGGGCCAGCCTCCCGCAAAGGACGGCAAGCCCAACCGCAAGGGCATCACGATCGTCGAGAACCGTTCGAGGAAGAAGCAGGCTGCGGCCAAGTACCAGCCGCCTCCCTCCACACTCGGTTCTCTGCTCAACAAGCGACGCCGTCAGCCGCTCATTCCCTCCGGACCGAACGCCCCCGCGAGCGAGTTCAGCCGATTCGGCGAGGACGACGCCAACGCCAAGCACAGCAAGAAGGTCAAGTCTCCCTTCAAGAAGCGTGAGCTCGACAAGTTCCGTGAGACGCTGCTCGCCAAGCGACGCGAACTCGCGGGCGACGTCGAGGAAATGGAACGGGGCATGGCCGCCCTCGGCGACCGCAGCGGCGACCCGGCACTCGACGTCGCCGAACAGGGCTCCGACGCATACGACCAGTCGCTCTCGATCGGCCTGGCCGAAGCGGACCGCAAGCTGATCCGTGAGATCGACGACGCGATCCGACGCATCGAAGACGGGGTCTACGGCATCTGCGAAGTCACGCACGAGCCCATCAGCATCGAGCGGCTCAAGGAGCTCCCCTGGACACGCCTCTCCATCGAGGCTGCACGCAGCGCCGAGCGACACGGCGCCAGGCGGTGAGCACCTCCGAGCCCGCTCACCCGGGCCCGAGCACATGGCGTAGCCCCAAGGCGTGGGCCGTACTCACGACTGTGTTCACACTCGGACTCGTCGCCGATCTCTGGTCGAAGTATGCGGCGTTCGAGCACATCGCCGACAGACCCGTCGAGGTCGTCCGCGAGCAGGTCATCCAGACCGAGAACCTCGGCACGCTGATCCCCAGGCACGAGCCCGTCGTCGTCATGCCGAGCGTGCTCGAGTTCACGCTCGTGTTGAACCCCGGGGCCGTCTTCGGCCTCGGGGCGGGCAAGAGGACGCTCTTCATCGCCTTCACGCTGGGTGCGGTTGTGATGGGGCTCTGGATGTTCGCCAAGTGGACGACACAGCGCGACTGGCTGGCCCACGCCTCGCTCGGGCTTCTGCTCTCGGGTGGGATCGGCAACCTCTACGACCGCCTCCGCTACGCCTGCGTGCGCGACTTCATCCACCCGCTGCCCGGCGTTCGCGTCGCGGGACGAGAGATCTGGCCCTACGTCTCCAACGTCGCCGACGCCCTGCTCATCATCGGTATCATCGGCCTGATGTGGCACCTCTGGCGCTCCGACACGCACACCAAGCCCGAGGAACCAGAACCCGATGCCGCAGACTGATCCGGCTTTACGCGTGCGCCGCGCGTTCCCGCAGCTCGCCGAGAATGCCAGATACCTCCTCGGCCATCCGTGAGTTGGGGAACTGCTCGACGATCTGCTCGCCGACACTGACCGCGATGCCCCACTCCCTGTCCTGATACGCCAGCTTGAACGCCGCGCCCAGATTCTCCTTGGCCTTGCCGATCACGCCCCGGGCGACCTCGCGCAGCGGTTCCGCCTCACGCTCGGTCAAGTACGCGTCCAGCTCGCGCAGCAGTTCCATCGCCTCGTCCACGCGCTCCGCCTGGGCCATCATCAGGAAACGGCGCTCCAGGTCGTTCTTGTAGTGCTCCTTCGCCCGGGCGACCCGATCGCCCAGCGACCGGACCCGCTGCGCAGCTGGGAACGACTGCACGGTCCTCGTCGCCGCTTCGCCCGCGTCGTCCCAGCGCCGCTGTACGATCAGCTCGTCTACACGAGCGATCGCGCCCGAGATCTCATCGTCCAGCCCCTCCGCCCGGCCCATCTCGATCTGGGTCCTGAACCGCTCGGCCTCCTGCTCGTAGCCGAAACGTACCGACAGCTCCTGGCAGAGCACCAGCGCTGCTTCCCAGTCGTGCCGACGGATGTCCTCCTCGATGGCCCGACACAGCAGATCACGCTCCTTGGACCGGTTCAGCACACGCCGCGCGTCGTCCGACAACGCGGACTGCTGGCTCATCCGCTCAACGGCCCGCTGCACGTCGCGCAGCGCACGGACCACCGCCTCTTGCTCGCTGTCGACCTTCTCGCCCATGGAGAAGACGACCGCCGCGACGCTCGCCGTGATGATCAGCCCGAGCGCCCCCGCGTAGACCACGACCGCGCCGCCGCCATCCTCGAGCTCTCGCAGGAAGCCAACGATCACCATCGTCAGGGAGACCAACCCCGCGAGCACGAGCAGCGTGATCGAGACGCTCCGGCTTGCACCGTTCATCGAGTACTCCGATCTGAGACGCCGGCCACCGAAGAACTAGCTGCCCGGCGTGGGCCCTCCGCAGTTGCGGTCCACGGGAACGACGCACAGGAAGCGAAGCCCATCGCTCCCTGCGCGGAACTGGTGCTCGGAATCGGCCTCGACGTAGATCACATCGCCCGAGCCGATCGGCCGCTCCTCCCCCTGCAGAAGCACGGTGCCCGAGCCATCGACGACGTAGACCTCGTGCTCGTAGTCGTGGCTGTGACGCGGCGTATGCCCCCCAGCATCGACCCGGAAGCTCCGCAGCGCGAAGTGCGGAGCCCCATCGGACCGCCCCACCATGATGGCCATCGACGCACCCTCCGCGCCGTCCATCTCCACTCGCTGCATTGACTCTCGGTCGATGTTCCTGATCACGCGCCGGCTCCGTACCCCGCTTGCACCAGTCTACCATCGGGTGTGACCGCACGAAACCCCGTACAAATCCGCTCCGTCGCTCTCGGCGTCTACCAAACGAACTGCTACACGGTCCGATGCGGCGATCAGCTCTGGATCGTCGACGCGGGCTTCGACCCGGAGCCGCTGATCGAGCTCGCTAGCGAATCTGGCCTGAAGCCGGCAGCGATCATCCTCACGCACGCGCACCCTGACCACATCGCGGGGGTCCCGGCCGTCCTCGAGCGTTTCCCAGCTACCCCGGTGTTCGTGCACGAAGCCGAGGCGCGGTGGCTCACCGATCCCGACCTCAACCTCTCCTCGCTCATGGGCCAGCCCCTCAGCATCGAACCCGCCGACCGTCTGCTGCACGACGGCGAAACCCTCAGCCTCAACGGCTCGACCTGGCGCGTGCTGCACACGCCGGGCCACTCGCCCGGTTCGATCTCGCTCGCGTGCGAGGACGTCCCTGTCGTCATCGCCGGAGACGCCCTGTTCTCGGGTTCCGTCGGCAGAACCGACTTCCCGAACAGCGACCCCGCTGTACTCGCCGAGTCGATCCGTTCCAAGCTCTACACGCTTTCGGAGGATACCACGGTCTTCCCCGGGCACGGGCCGTCGACCACGATCGGGCACGAGAAGGCCACCAACCCGTTCGTTCCGGGCACCGACTGAATCACATCGCCGAACCGAGCCCCTCGATCCGACGCCATGCGCTCACCTGCCCGAGGTGTAGCATCGCGTGTGCTGTGAGCAGAAAGTCGACCGCGCACATCACCGTCGGGAACCGCGAACGGTACCGCTCCACGGGCGTCTCGACAGCCAGTGCGTCGTCGTCCAGACCCATCAGAGCTTCGGAAATCCTCGACTGGTACGACATGAACCGATCGACTAGCTCCCCTTTCGCCGGGTACCGCGTACCATCGGCGTCGTCGACGCACTCGCTGTCTGGCCCGAAGATCTCTTCCCATCCTTCGGGCGGCGCGACATCGATCTCAAGCCCAAGCATCCCGGCCGCTCGCCCTGGGTAGAGCGACAGATGCCCCACCACCCAGGCGGGATGATTCGAGACCACGGGCCCGTCCGCTCCGACCGCGAACCGGCTGAACCGATTCTCGGGGACATCCGTCAGCGCGGCCCGGGCATAGCCAGCCACGACCCTCACGTTGTTCGAGATCCCTGTTACCGCTGTCTGGCCCATCGTCCGCACTCCTGTTGCCTCGTCAGGCGCCGACGTACCTCGCGTAGACGGACCTCGCTCGCGCGGGGTCACTCGTCCCGCTCACGATTGCACGCCCGTCGCCGAAGACGAACAACCCGATCGCCTCGCCGCGCTCGCCGCGTTCCGCAGCGAATCGGCCGCGGATCACGCCCTGGTCGGCATCGAAGCTCCCGTGCGCCCGCAGCGATGCAACGACCGACTCCGTATCCAAACGCCGCCGGCCCGCGGGCGTCACCTGCACGCTGTCGCGCCCGCACAGCACCACCGCCCCCTCGTCATCCCGCTCCAGAAACTCGAACCGTCGGCGGACGCAGCACTCGCAGTCACCGTCCTTCAGCGGGGTGACATCGAGCAGGCGTCCCTCACCGCCCAGCCCGTCGATCGACTCCAGCAGCGGTCGGACGTCTCGCCCCGTGAGGAGCTGCAACGCGATCGAGGCCTGCCGCGCCCCCACCATCGCGGTGACCGGCCCCAGCACCCCTGCCGTGTCGCACGTCGCGGTCGCTACCGGCAGTTCGCCCGACACGCACCGCAGGCAGGGCCCCACGCCTGGCACCACGGGCAGCACCATGCCAGCCGTGCCCACCGCACCGCCGTACACCATCGGAACACCGCACGCGACCGCGGCATCATTGAGAACGTACCGCGTCTCGAAGTTGTCTGTGCCATCCACGATCACGCCCGCGCCGCGCGTCAGTTCGAGGACCCGCTCACCCCGTAGGTCCTCGACCACGGGCTTGAGCATCACGCCGCTGTTGATCCGGCGCAGCCGATCCGCCGCGGCGACCGCCTTCGCGCGACCGAGGTCGTCCTCGCTGTAGAGCAACTGCCGCTGCAGATTCGTCAGTTCTACCACGTCACGGTCAGCCAGCACGACACGCCCGACGCCCGCCCTCACCAGCAGCTCCGCTGAAACCGAGCCCAGGGCACCGACCCCGACCACCAACGCCGAGCTCTCGGAAAGGCGGCGCTGCGTGTCCTCGCCCCAACCGGGCAGCAGCATCTGGCGGTGGTACCGATGAACATCACCCGACATGCACGAGGGTATCCGGGGTACGCTCCACGCATGACACGCTGCGCCAGCGAAGACAAGTTCCCGACCCAGGGGCTGGGCTGGAGGGCCCCAAAGCCCATACCGGCACGCATCGACACGCCCCGCCTCACCCTGCGCATCGCACGGCTCGACGAGATCGAGTCCTGCGCCCGTGTCATCGCCGACAGCATCGACCACCTCCACCCCTGGATGCCCTGGGCGAAGGGTGTCCACACCAACCCGGCCTCACTCGCCAAGTTCATCGCCGAACAGCACCTCGCACTCGATGAGCCGTCCGCCTTCAAGGAAATCGGCCTCGGCGTCTTCCTGCGCGACTCCGACACGCTCGTCGGGGGCACAGGCATCCACGACGTCCGCCCAGAGACTGCGTCCGCCGAGACCGGCTACTGGATCGCGCGTGACCGCACAGGCAATGGGTACGCCGAGGAGGCCTGCCGACACGTCCTCTCGTGGGCCTTCCGCCCCCAGGACCAGGCCGGCATGGGCCTGCGCCGCGTGCGCATCTACTGCTCCTCGGCCAACACCCCCTCCGCCCGCATCCCCGAGAGGCTCGGTCTGACCGCAGAGGTGCGCCAACGCGAGGACTACTTCATCGAGGGACACGGCCCGACGAACCGCCTGGGCTGGGGCGTGCTCGCCGACGAGTGGGACTGCCAAGCGCACGCCGTCACGGGTCAACCAGGAACGTAGCCCACACCGGGCGATGGTCCGAGCCGAAGTCTCCACCTACTCCTTGGTCGAGAAGCCGGAGACGGGCCCCCCGGTACAGCACATGGTCGAGCCGCGTGCCCGGCAGGTGGCGGAGCAACCCGGTCCGAGGCCACGTCGCGCCGAGCCCCACTCCGAACTCGCTGAACACGCTCTCGAACCCCGACCGCAGCACCCGACGCACCGGCAGCCCACGTTCGTTGCTGTTGAAATCCCCAGCGAGAACGATGGCTCGGTCTTCATCCCCATACGCGTCAACCAGCCCGGAAGCCATGCGGTGCTGATCCATCACCATCGTGAACCCAGTCGGGGGCAGCAGGTGCACGTTGACCACCGACACCTCGCGCTCGCCGACACGCACCATCACCTCGGTCTGCGCGGGCCACCCCCGGGTCGGCTTGATCTCCGTCCGCGGGAACCGTCGCGGCGTCTCGACAAACCCGAGCCGGCTGAACGTCGCCTGGCCGAACGCTCCCCCGCTAGGAATCAGCACCGCGTGCGGGTACCGCCCGAGGAGTTCCGACTCGCACACCCGGGCGAACGCATCGGTGTACTCCTGCAGCACGAGCACATCGGGATCGATCTCGTCGACCTGCCGGAAGAACTCGTCGACCGAGCCGCTGCCGTACAGCAGATTCATGCTCATCACGGTCAGTCTCGTGCCGGGCGTGTCCGCCGGGACACGACGGGCCCCCAGCCCCCCGGCGAGCATCGGCACGCCAACAACCAGCGCGCACAACCCACCCGCCGCCGACCACCGCCAGCGCCGAAACACCAGGGCGAGCACGACGCCGCTGAAGAGCGCACCCGACGCGTACACCCAGAACGAAGCGACGAACAGCGCTACGAACGCCATCCCCGAGAGCAACACACCATCGATCTCGGGATCGGCCCAACCGAAAGCGGCGGAGCACGCCATCGCCGCAGCAGCGCTCACGATGAGCAGCGGCCCGGCCCACGCGAACAGAACCCTGGGCCTCGGAGAACGCTCGTCAGATGCCATCCCCCCACTACGAAAGCGGGCCACACCAGTTCGGTGTGGCCCGGTCGGTATCTGGGTTGAAACGGGATCAGGCGAAGTGGCTGAACGCCTTGTTCGCCTCCGCCATCCGGTGCGTCTCCTCACGCTTCGTGATGGCCTTGCCCTCGCCCCGGGCCGCGTTGAACAGCTCATCGGCGAGCCGCTTGGCGATCGGGCGCCCCTTCTCGCTGCGGGCCGCGGTGATGATCCAGCGGAACGCGAGCGCCTGCTGACGCTTGCGGTTGACCTGCATCGGGACCTGGTAGTTCGCACCGCCGATCCGCTTGCTGCGGACCTCGACGAACGGCTTCACCTTCTCGATCGCCATGTGGAAGACCTCGAGGGCCGTCTCGGGGGCGGCAGGATCATTGATCTTGCCGAGGCGGTCCTGAATGTCATCGAGCGCGTCGTACATGTTGCGCTGCGCGACCGACTTCTTGCCGTCGTACATGATGCAATTGATGAACTTCGACAGGATCAGGTCGTTGTGGACCGGGTCCGGACGGAGCTGCGTGGAACTGGCGGTAAACTTCTTGCCCATCTGGAATCTCCAGGCTCTGCGGGCCGGCCTTCGCCAGCCCCGTGTTCACCCCGCGTGCCGGGCAGGCGCCGCGGGATTACTCGCCAAGGCGTCGAGGGGTCACTTGCCCTTCTTCACGCCGTACTTCGAACGTCCCTGCTTGCGGCCGTCAACACCGAGCGTGTCGAGCGCGCCGCGAACGACGTGGTAGCGCACACCGGGAAGGTCACGCACCCGCCCGCCCCGCACGAGCACGATCGAGTGCTCCTGCAAGTTGTGCCCCTCGCCGCCGATGTAGGCCGTGACTTCCTTGCCGTTGCTCAGGCGCACACGGGCGATCTTCCGGAGCGCCGAGTTCGGCTTCTTGGGAGTCGTCGTCTTCACGCTCAGGCACACGCCCCGACGAGCCGGGCACGACTCGAGGTCACGCACCTTCGACTTGGCCTTCGGCGTGCGACGCGGCTTGCGAACCAGTTGGTTGATCGTCGGCATACGAGTCCAAACCCCAGCGGACACCGGCAATCGCCGGCCCGCCAATCCATGTGACGTGCGATCCAATCACCCACCGCGAACCAGCCACCGACCGGCCCGCTAGAGCCCGGAAGTGTATCCACCACCAAGCCGGCTTCAAGGGGCCTGCATGATCCGAATTCCAAACATTTTCCGTTCAATTCTCTGAATCTGCCCGCTCTAACCTGCATCTATGACCGACACACCCGACATCTCCGTCCGACGGTTCCAGCAGCTCATCCGTGACCGCTACTTCGCGACCGACAACGCCCGAGGTACGGCGGCCACGTTCCTCTATCTCACCGAGGAGTTCGGCGAACTGGCAACCGCCCTGGCGGCCAACAACAAGCACTCGGGCACACCCCCCACGCCCGAGGAGCGCGCCAACCTCGAAGAGGAGTTCGCCGACGTCCTCGCCTGGCTCGCCACGCTGGCCAACATCAACAACGTCGACCTCGCGGCCACGCTTGAGAAGTACACCGATGCGGAGCGGGTCAAGGGCGTGAAGGACTAGCGGTCAGCCCACCGGCATCCGCGACTCGTCGTTCGCAGGGTTCGCCGCGTGCTCGATGCGTTCCTCGTATCGCATTGCGACGCCGCCCACGGGCCGGAAGATCTCGATCACGAGCGTGTCGTCCTTGGGGGGCCCGTCGCGGTGCGCATCGACCGCGCTGAGCAGCGTCACGGGCCAGCCTCCCTCGGACTGAACCCGCTCCGAAGACAGGATGCCCTGCATCCCGCGGATCCCGAGCATCCGCCCCCCCTCGTCCGCGGCCTCCGTCGCGCCGTCGGTGTACGCGATCAGGCGGTCGCCCTGGTCGAACGGCAACTCTCGCGAGCCTGGGTCAAATGTCTCGTCGTCCACCGCACCGAGCAAGTACGTGGTGGAATCCAGCTGGTCGACCGTTCCGTCGACCCCAAGGTGGAACGCAGGCGGGTGCCCCGCGTTCGAGAACTCAAGCACGCTGCGTACCGGATCGACCCGCGCCGCGAGCCCTGTCACGTACACCGAGTGCGAACTCATCGTGAGTCGCACGTACCGGTTCAGCAGCTTCATGACATCGCCTGGGTCGATGCAGGGGTCCTCCGCAAAGATTCGAGCCAACTCCCCGTAGAGACGGTTCACGTTCAGCGCCGCTGGGATCCCGTGCCCGGTCACGTCGAGCACGACCACGCAGAGCCGCTCGTCGCGCCCGCACTCGGTGGGCGAGACCGCCACGTGCAGGTAGTCGCCCCCGATCTGACGCATCGGCTGGTAGCGATAGGTAAACCGCACCGCGCCGTCCGTCTTGGGCGCGGGGAACATCGACTCGTGGATCCGCCTCGCGTCGGTTAGCTCGCGTCGGACCTCGCCGTACCGCTGCTGCATGAAGCTCAGCTGGAACTGCTTTACGCGGCTCGAGTGGCGCCACCAAGCGTTCAGCACCGCCGGCAGGACCAGCAGCGACATCAGCAGGTTGTTCACGAGGGCGCCGATCGAGAGCCCCTCGCTCCAGGGCATGAAGCGGTACAACGCCGCGACCCCGAGCACCACCCCTGCCGGGATGAGCGCCTGGCGAACCGTCCAGGGCAGCACCGCAGCAGCCAGCGAGTACGAGAGCAGGAACCCCGCGATCCCCATCGGGAAGGGGCCGCCCAGATACTTCGTCGCGAGATTGATCAGCCCGTCCGCGATCACCAGCGCGAGCGAGCACCGCAGGATCTGCTGCCCGGTTGGGCGGTGCGAGATCGTGTACAAGAACGCGCCGACGTAGAGCATCGTCGACATCACCGCAAGAACAGCGACCGCGATCGGGCGGTTGCCCAGCCGCTCGAGCGGGTTCGTCTCCGTCGACATCGCCGCCCAGATCATCAGCACCAGGAACGCCAGGCCGAGCAGCCCGAGCGAGCCCAGCACACCCGTGAACCAGAGGAAACGCCGGCGCAGAAGCCGCGACGTGTCCGACGCGAACTCGTAGTGAAATTCCGAAGTAAATTGTCCGCTCGCTGGACTCACCTGCGTACCCCGCCATTCCCTCGTATGACCACTGATTCCGCTTCGGACGCGGCAGGTTTCATCCTACTCGCTCTTGCGCTCGCCCCCGGGCACCCACAGCACGTCCTCGCCCTCATTCGCGGCCCGCGCGAGCACGAAGAGCAGGTCCGAGAGCCGGTTCAGGTACCGGATCGGCTCCGCCGCCGCCGCACCCTCCGACGACTCCGCGAACTCGATCACACGGCGCTCGGCACGGCGCACGACCGTCCGCGCCACGTGGAGCCGAGCCGCCAGCTCCGTTCCCCCGGGCAGCACGAAGCTCGTCAGGCTCTCGAGTTCCGCGTTCACATGGTCGATTGCCGATTCAAGCCGCTCCGTCTGCGTCCCGGTCACGCGCAGCGCATCGCCCACATGCTCACCGGGCGTGATCGGTGTGCACAGATCCGCTCCCACGTCGAACAGGTCGTTCTGAACGACGACGAGCAGTTCGCGCATCTCGGTGTCGCCGCAGGCGACCACCGCGAGCCCGATCGACGCGTTCGCCTCGTCCACCGTGCCGTACGCCTCGACACGCGGATCCGTCTTGGCGACGCGGCTCCCGTCGCCCAGCCCCGTCTCACCCCCGTCGCCCGTCCGCGTGTAGATCTTCGTCAGCTTCACCATCCGTGGGCCTCCCAGGCGGAACCGCCATCGGCTAGTCTACGGCGTGCCCACCGACACACACACCGCACCCACCCGCTGGACCGTCCGCTCCGATGAAACCCCGGGCCGACGCCCGCTCATCGACCGCGTCCTCGCCGCCCGGGGCCTCGACGACCCCGCACGACGCGACGAGCTGCTCAACATCTCGCTCCGTCAGCTCCACGACCCCAAGCTCCTTCCTGACACCGATCGGGCATCTCGACGGATCCTTGACGCGCTCGCAAGCAACCAGACTATTGCCATCTACGGCGACTACGACGTCGATGGCATCACTGCGACGGCGACCCTCTACCACACCCTCAAGGCACTCGATCCGAACGCCAGCGTCATCACCTACGTCCCCCACCGTCTTGATGAGGGCTACGGCCTCAACGACCACGCCATACGAGAACTCGCAGATCAAGGGGCAGGGGTCGTCATCTCCGTGGACTGCGGCATCACCGCCGTCGAGCCCGCTCGTGTCGCGCGTGACGCGGGCGTCGATCTCATCATCACCGATCACCACAACCCGAGTTCCGACGGCACGCTCCCCGAACCTTTTGCGCTCGTGCATCCGCGTGCCCCGGGATCGGCTTACCCGTTTGCCGAACTCTGCGGCGCCGGGGTTGCCTACAAGCTCGCCTGGCGTCTTGCCGTGCTCCATGCCGGTCGCCCCGACGGGCGAGCCAATGAACCCCTCCGCAAGCTACTCATCGATCTGCTCGCCTTCACGGCACTCGGCTCCATCGCCGATGTGGTCCCGCTCGTCGACGAGAACCGCGTGCTCACCCGCTTCGGCATGGGGCGCATCAAGCACTCGCCGTTCGAGGGGCTCCGCGCGCTCGTCCGAGCCAGCGGGCTCGACTCCGACAAGATCGACACCGATGCCGTGGGCTTCCGTCTCGCCCCGCGTCTCAACGCCTGCGGGCGGATGGGGCACGCCGCAGATGCTGTCGAACTCTTCACCACCGCAACAGGCAGTCGCGCCGATGAGATCGCGGATCAGCTCGCGCGCCAGAACACCGAGCGCCAGGCAACCGAGCGCCGCATCGTCGAGCAGGCCACCGAGATGGCCGAGCAGCGCGGCATGACCGAACCGGGCATCCGGGCGATCGTCCTCAGGCACGCGGACTGGCACCCGGGCGTCGTCGGCATCGTCTGCTCGAGACTCGTCGAGCGGTTCGCCCGCCCCACGCTCCTGCTCTGCGACGACGGAGATACCGCCAAGGGCTCGGGAAGGTCCATCGCGGGGTTCAACCTCCATGCCGGGCTCGACGCCTGTGCCGACCACCTGCTGAAGTATGGCGGGCACGATGCCGCTGCCGGGATGGCCGTCGCCTCAGACCGCTTCGACGCCTTCGCGGACGCCTTCATCAGTCACGCCAACACCGAACTCAGCGACGACGACCTCGTCAGCACGATCCACGCCGACTGCGAAGCGTCCGCGGACGAGCTCACCGTCGATGCAATCAATCAGATCGATGAGCTTCGCCCGTTCGGGCGGGGCAACCCCAAGGTCCGCTTGCTGCTGCGGGACGTGCCCGTCGATCGCGACGCGGCTCCCTTCGGCAGCAACGCCAAGCACCTGGGTGTTCACGTCGGGAGCGGCCCGTCCCTGCGCTGCATCGCCTGGAACCGGGGCGATGACTGCCCGCGCATGAAACGAGGCCGACGCATCGACCTCGTGCTCACTCCACAGGTTTCGTCGTGGTCGGGCCGGGTCGAGCCGGTCATCGAAGACTGGCGCCCCGCCTGACGCTCTACTCGCCGACCGAGTCGCCCGCGGGGAAGCTCGCGATTCCGTCGGTTGGCTGATCGAGCATCTCGAGCAGCAGCGCCGCACGTGTGTCGTCGGGGCTGGCCTCAAGCGCCATGCGGAAGCTCCGCTCGGCGGCTGCCATCATGCCGAGATCCTGCTCGACGACGCCCTTGAGGAGCATCGCGTCAACCGGCATCTCGGCCTGCGCAAAGCCCCGCTCGAGCACCGCGAGCGACTCTTTGGCGTCGCCGTGCTGGCGGAGCCAGATCGCCCGGTAGACGTACCCCTCGGGCCTCGTCGGCGCCAGCGCCATGATCTTCGAAGCCGCCTGACGCAGTCGCGTCTGGTCGTTCGTCCGGTACGCGAGCGCACCGAGGTCGAGCCACGACACCAGATCGACATCGCCCCCATCGCCGCTCGTGAGCCTGAGCAGCGTCTCGCGGGCCTCTATCACGCGGTCGAGCTCGAGCAGGCAGCGGGCACGCATCCGGAGCAGGTCGCGCCGGTCCTCGTTGCCCTCCTCGCCCAGCAGGCGGGTCAGGCCGTACTCCGCCTCGGCGAACTCGCCGATTTCCATCTGTGCGATTACAAGATCCTCGAGCATCCCGCTGTCCTCGGGCGCGAGCAGCCTTGCGTCGCGGAAGTACTCTGCCGCCTGCTGCTTCTCGCCTCGCATCAGCGCGAGGTGCCCGAGCGTCTGGCGCACCCCCGCGTTGTGCTCGAACACGCCCGAACGCTCGTCGAGGTACGCCTGCGCGTCGTCGACTCGGTCAAGATCGATCATCACCTCGGCGATCGCGACCGCGTAGAGCGCCTGCTCCGGGTTCAGGGTCGCGGCGGTCTGGTAGCTCTCGAGCGCCGCCTCCTTGCGGGCGAGGCGCTCATGGACCATACCGAGGTAGTAGTGCGCATCCTCGAAGGTCGGGTCGATCACCTGCGCCTCGAGCAGCGAGCGTCGCGCCTGCTCCAGCTCGCCCGTCTCCAGGAGCACGCGCCCCTTGAGCACATGGCTCTTGGCAACCGATGGGTTCATCGTGATCGAGTTGTTCACCTTCTCGATCGCCCGGTCGAGATCACCGGCCAGGAACGCCTGCTCGGCCATCTCCCACTCGGTCGCGCTCTTGATCTGCGCCATCCGAGCCTGGGCGGCGGTGAGCTGGCCGGACGTGTTCCGCCCGTGCCCCATGCACCCGCCCAGACCGCCGACCACTCCCAGCCCCACCCCCAGCGCAGCTCCGATCACACCA
>JANQQZ010000066.1 GCA_028284805.1 Phycisphaerales bacterium | reverse complement strand
ACGCCTCCGATCAGCACGCCCGCGGCCGCGTTGCCCCACAGCACGCGCCGGCACAACGCACGGCTCCGCCCCACGCCCGCGACGAAGAACCAGGCGTTGACCACGCTGATCGCGATGAGCAGCAGGATCGGGAGCGACGCCGCGGCTATGCCTCCGACCGTTCTCGCCGGCAGCCCCGCCCCGCCCCCGGGCATCGAGATCAGCACCGCCGCGCCGATGTAGGGCACGAGCGCCATCGCGTAGAGCACCGCGGCGCCGAGGTTGGTGCCGTGAGCGAGGGCCTGCGTCGTTGTCGCCCGTGTCACGCTCAACGCTAGCATCCGCCTATGTCCTACCGCGTGATCACCATCGGTGCCTTCGCCTGCCACCCGCTCCGTCCGATGGACTCAACCCGCCCCGAGCGGCTCGGGTACGCGACCACCACGCTCGTCGTCAGCAGTGACACGGCGATCCTCGTCGACCCTGGTCTTCCCGCGCAGGCGTTGGTGCCCAGGCTCCTCGAGCGGGCCGGGCTGGAGCCGGCGGATGTCACGCACGTGTTCCTGACGAGGTTCGCGCCCGAGACGGCCCGCGGGCTGCCGGTCTTCGGCGACGCGACGTGGCTCGTGAGTGAAGCCGAGCGCGAGGCGGCCGGTACACCGCTCGCGATGATGCTCAAGCGTGCGGCGGAAGCCGGGGATGCCGAGGTCGTGGGCGAGTTGGAGGTGCAGGTTGGCCTGCTGGCGCGCTGCGAGCCCGCGCCCGATTCCCTCGCGCCGCGGGTGGACCTGTTCCCGCTTCCGGGCGTGTCGCCCGGTCTCGCGGGGCTGCTGCTGCCCGAGGCGACGAGCACGGTGCTGATCGCGGGCGATGCGGTGCCCAGCGCAGAGCACCTTGAGCAGGGGCGCGCGCTCGAGGGATCGCACGACCCCGAGGCGGCGAGCGAGAGCCTGCGCGAGGCGATCGAGGTCGCCGACCTGATCGTCTGCGGGCGCGACAACCTGGTGCTGAACCCGACGAAGCGCCCGTTCTGATCGGAGACTCGCATGCTGACGCGTTTGGTGCTGGTGCTGGCGGTGATGTGTGGTCTCGACGCGGCGGCGCAGGACCGTGAACCGCTGCGCCTCGCCGTCATCGGCGTCGAGCACGGGCACGTCGAGGGCGCGCTCTGGAACGCCGCCAACCGTGACGACATCGAACTCGTGGGGGTGTGGAGCGAGCACCCCGAGCTGTGGGCGAGGCTCGCCCAGAAGCACGGGCTCGACCCCATGCTGCACTACGACGACCTGGGCAAGATGCTCGACGAGACCGCGCCCGAAGCGGCGAGCGTGATGACGAGCACCTCTGGGCACCTCGAAGCGGTCGCCGAGTGCGCCAGGCGGGGCGTGCACGTGCTGGTCGAGAAGCCCCTCGACTTCGATCTCAGGCGGGCCCAGATGATGGCGGAGATCGCAAGCGCGGAGAACATCCTGCTGCTGACGAACTTCGAGACCAGTTGGTACCGTTCGGTGCACGCGGCGAAGGCGATCGTGAACGATCGGGGCACGCCCATCCGGCGCGCGGTCTTCCGGCACGGGCACAAGGGCCCCAAGGAGATCGGCTGCGGGCCCGAGTTCCTGAGTTGGCTGACCGACCCCGAGCAGAACGGCGGCGGCGCGATCACCGACTTCGGCTGCTACGGCGCGGTGCTCATGACCTGGCTCATGGACGGCGTACGCCCAACCAGCGTGAGCGCCGTCACCCAGCAGCTCAAGCCCGAGCTCTACCCCGACGTCGACGACGACGCGACGATCGTGCTGACCTACCCCGGTGCGACGGCGGTCATTCAGGCCAGCTGGGCGTGGACGCACGACAACAAGGACATGGACTTGCACGCGGAGGGCTACTCGCTGCACGCGGGCAAGTGGGACGAGCTCTCGATCCGCGAGGCCGATGCGGAGCCGGCGGCCCACGAGCCCCTGGTCGACCGCGCGGGGATGGAGAACGAGTGGACGTACCTGCGCCGGGTCGTTCGAGGCGAGTGCGCTGTGGATCCGCTGAGCTCGCTGGAGTTCAACCTGATCGCGACCGAGATACTCGACGCCGCCCGCGAGTCGGCCCGTACGGGGCGGGTGGTGAAGCTCGACTAGGGCTCGTTGAGCATGGGTTCGTACGCCGTCCCGGCGATGTGCGTCTGGAGTTCATCGAGGTTCGCGACGGCGTTGCTGAGATCCGCCGGGGTGTTCTTGGTGAACCGGGTCCGCCCCGCGATCGGGGCGAACAGCGGTGCGCGCAGGAACCGGGCGAGCGCTCGCAGAACCGCCCGCCGATCGGCGAGCAGGTCTTCGTACGCGATCTCGAGGGTCGGTGTGCGAAGCGAGGCGACGAACGCCGCCAACTCTGCCCGCGTGGTCTCGGCGATACCGAGCTCGCGATCGACCTCGGCGAGATCGATCGTGCTGGGCGGGAGCGGGTCATCGCGCTGCCGGGCGTTCCACGCGCCCGAAGCCTCGTGGCGCTCGTGAGACCGGATCGCGGAGACCGCGGCGCGGAGCGTGTTGCGCCGAGAGAGATGGATCACTCGCACGCCGTGCCGATGGACCGTCTCGCGCAGGTGGTCGTGGTCAGCGAGGTACCAGAGCTTGGCCTTGAACCCGGAGGCGAGACGGAGGCCCGACGGCCGTCTGTAGAACCGCTCGAGCCACTCGCGTTGCTGCTCGGGCGTGAGTTGCTTGCTCGCGCCGAGCTCTTCGCTGAGCGCCGTCACCCACGGGTGACGGTGGAGCATGTCCATGAGCAGGGTCGAGCCCGAGCGGGCGGTGAAAAGGGTGATGAATCTGGTAGGCACGGGTTGACAGTATAATTAGTACACACTAAATTATAGGCATGAACCGACCGATACTCCCTCTGCGGTGCGCCGACTGCGGCTACCCGAAGGCCGGGGTGAAGGGCACGGTGTGTCCCGAGTGCGGGTGCGAACGGGTGCTCATGCGCGGCCGATTCCCGATCAGCGGCTGGACGCTGCTGATCCCGCTGGGGGTGTTGCTGTCGCCGGGCATCTGGTTTCTTGGTGTGTTGCACTGGCTCAACTACAGCGGCACAACCGATGCACAATCCGGATTGATGGCGCTAGGGCCGTTCTTCTCCGTTCCGTTCGCGTTGCTCGCGGCCATGATCTGGGTTGCGTGCGTGCCCGGCTCCTCCCAGCCCGGCAGGGGCATCAAGCGCAGGCTGCACCGGGTGGCGAACATCCTGGGCGTCGCGTGGATCGGGTTCTTTGTCTTTCTGGCTATCTCGGCCGCTCGGAGTCCGGGATGGTGAATGCCGTTCATGGAGTTTCCTGCATCGATTGCGGCTACCCGAAAGCCGGGCTCAAGGGCAAACCCTGCCCGGAGTGCGGATCGGAACGCGAGCAACGCGTCGAGGTTCCATCGGGCGGCGGCTGGATGTGGCTGCTTCCTGTCGGCGTTCTTCTAACCCCGATTGTTCTGTGGATGGTCGCGGCGAGCAAGGCGGACCCGTTCGCGTTTCTACTACCCATTTTGATTGGACTCTTCGCTTGGCCAATCGGCGCGATTGACGTCATCGCCAGGAGCGGCATGTTCCGGAGTCTCAAGCCGACGAACGTATTGTGTGCTCTGGTCGTGGTTGCAGGCCTCACAATCTCCGTGCTTTGGATCTTCGAAGATCAGCTTCTGCGGTAGCACGCGCTTCGTTACGATCGAATGAGGTGGTAGGCGGCTTTCATGCCTGGTCATGGTGAACCAAAGGCCCGCTCCGCGAGCTCGATCGCCCGCGCCAACGCCCGCGCCTTGTTGACCGTCTCCTCGAATTCCTTGCCCGGATCCGAATCAAGCACGACGCCCGCGCCCGCCTGCACGTGGTACATCCAGCGGTGATCGCGCGCGTCCGGTGACCACCCGGCGGTTGGGACGACGATGGTGCGGAGCGCGAGGGCGATGTCCATGTCGCCGTCGAGGCCGATGGCGCCGAAGCCCCCGCCGTAGGGGCCCCGCTTGACGGGCTCGAGCTCGTCGATGATCTGCATGGCGCGGATCTTGGGGGCTCCGGAGACGGTGCCGACGGGCAGGGCCGCGTGCAGCGCGTCCCACGCGTCGAGGCCCTCCCGCAGCGCGCCGGTGACCGTTGAGCTGATGTGCATGACGTGGCTGTACCGCTCGACGACCATGACCGGGCCGACACGGATCGAGCCGGGCTCGGCGACGCGTCCGACGTCGTTGCGCGCCAGGTCCACGAGCATCGCGTGCTCGGCGCGTTCCTTGGGGTCGTCGAGTAGGTCGGCCTCAAGCGCGTTGTCCTCGTCGGGTGTCGCGCCCCGCCTGCGCGTGCCCGCGAGCGGGCGGTTGGTTACCACGCGGCTGCCTGCTTCGTCGGTGCGCACGCGGCACAGGATCTCCGGGCTCGCCGCGACCAGGATGCAGCCGGGCGACTGCATGTACACCATGTAGGGGCTCGGGTTGACCGCGCGCAGCGCGCGGTACACGTCGAACGGGTCGGCCTTCGACTCGCGCTCGAAGCGTTGGCCCAGCACGACCTGGAAGATGTCGCCCGCCCTGATGTACTCGACCGCCGCCTCGACCGAGGCCTCGAACTGGCCGCGGGTGGTGTTGCTCGCGAGCTGGGGGGTGTCGCGCTCTTCACCGACGCGCCCCAGCCCGAGGGGCTTGCTGTGCTGCTGAATCTGCGCGCACGTCTGCTCGATGCGGGCGACTGCGCGGGCGTACGCGCTCGCGGGGTCTTCGCCCGGCGCGACCATCGCGAGCTGCACGACGTAGACGAGCTTGTCGACGTTGTCGAAGACGACGACGCCGTCGTGAAAGGCGAAGTGCAGATCGGGCAGGGCACGGTCGTCGGGGGGCGGGGCACCGAGCTTGTCGGGCTCGCCGTAGCGCACGGTGTCGTAGCCCGCGTAGCCGACCCAGCCTCCCAGGAAGCAGTCGGGCAGTCGGGCGCCGCGTCGGTCGGGCCCGGGCTCGACGAGGCGGATGCCCGCCGCGAGGTCGCGGGGCGCGTGCAGCGGGTTGGGCATGGTGTGCTCGGTCGACGAGCCGTCGGCCTCGGTGATCGTCACGCGGCTGCCGAAGGCGAGCACCTGGCGCGCCGGGTGGGCTCCGAGGATGGAGTACCGCCCCTGGCGCTCGCCGCCCTCGACGGACTCGAGCAGGAAGGATGGCTCGGTGCGCACGTCGGCAGCGACGAGGCGCCGATAGGCGAGCACTGGCGTGAGCTGGTCGGCGAGCACACGCACGCTGAGAGGGATCGCGAGGGTGACGTCAGGAGCGGCGCCAGCGCGGGCGAGGGCCTCGAATTCTGCTTTCGTCAGATTCGGCACGGCCGATCGTACGCATGGCCGCACACGGGCACCGTTGTTTCCGTAGGCTGGGTGATGCGAACGCTCGTGCTGATCGTGGTCTCGCTCGTGGTGTCTGCGCCGATCGTCGCGCAGGAGATGCCGGCGTCGGTCGCGCTGGGGCGCCGCGTGATCGCTTACTCGCACCGCGCCGAGGTGCTCCCGACCGTTGTCGTGGTGAACGACCTGCCTTCTTTCGTGGAGGCGGTCTCGCACTGGACGCCCCGCCTGCAGTTCCCGGTGCTGATCGACGACGGCTCGCACCGTTCGCGCGAGGACATCGCTCGATTCGTGCGTGCCTTCGAGCCCGAGCGGGTCGTCCGGTTCGCGCACGACGACGCGGTGCCCGAGGACCCGGCCGAGCGGAGGCGCTGGATCGAGGGCGCGCTCGCGCGCGTGTTCGGATCGGGCTCGGAGCCCACGCCCTCGCTCGCGCTGGTCGCGCGCTGGCAGGACCTGGGGCACACGCCCCCGGGCGTGGTGGTCGCCGACGACGAGGACGAGGCCTGGACCGCGGCGCTCGCGCTCGCGGCAGGACGCGGGCAACCCATCGTGTGGGTGAAGCGCACGCTGGTGGGCCGCGTCGACACAGCGATGGTGCACGAGGCCGCGGCGCGTCTCGTCGAGCAGATCGAGGCGGGGTGCGACCGCGTGGGTCTCCCCTGGCGCGGGACGGGCGACGCGATCGAGGCGGTCACGCTCTGTTTGAACACGGGCGTGAAGCTCCGGGCGGACTTCGGCGAGAACCAGGCGGAGCACTTTGCGCTGACCGACCTGGTCGGTCGTCATGACGCCCTCGAGACGGGTCGGCTCAAGCCGAGCGAGCGATGGGCATGGGCCGGGCAGATCACGGGCGACGCCGCGAACTCCGTGTATCAGGCGATGTGCAGCCTGTTCTACGAGCCCAAGTCGGCTTGGCTCTTCGACGGCTACCCCGAGACCGAGCCCTGGAACGCCTACGACGCGACGAGCGCGGCAGGCGTGCTGCGCTCCGCTGGGCTCGAGGTCGCGCTCGTCGATCAGCCGCGGGGCACGCACGACGACTGGTTGCTGTCGGCAGCGCGGGCGCTCAGCGCCGACCTGGTGCTCGTCAACAGCAAGGGGGGCCCGCGTTCGTTCGACCTGACCCGTGGGCGAGGGTCGTTCCGCGATGCGCCCGTGCTCGACCGCCCCGTCGCTGTGCACTTCGTGCACTCGTGGTCGGCGACCCGCCCGGGCGACCGCGAGACGGTTGCCGGTCGCTGGCGCGAGCGCGGAGCGTTCGCGTACGTGGGCAGCGTGCACGAGCCCTTCCTGCAGGCGTTCGTCCCGACGCCCACGGTCGCGGGCAGGCTGCTGGCCGGCGTGCCACTCGGCGCGGCCGCGCGTTCGGACCGGCTCGGCGGCCTGTGGAAGATCACGGTGCTGGGCGACCCGCTGCTGCTCTTCGCACGACCTCGGTCGAGAACCGATGCGGAGCTGCCGATCGAGGCGCGGGCTCTGCGCGACGAGCTGGTGGAGGCAACGAACGCCGGGCGGTTCGCTCAGGCGGTGTCGCTCCTCGTGATGTTGGGCGACGACGCGAAGGCGGTGGCACTGGCGGGCGCGGTCCGCGCCGACGAGCCCGAGGCGTTCGACGCGGATCTGGGTGAGTCCGTGGCGTTCGCGGCGTTCCGTGCCGCCGAGACACACCTGCTGACAGCGGCGGTCGACGCCATGGGCCCGGCGCGGAGCGAGGTGACCGGGGCGGGCGATGCGCTCTGGCTCCACGCCGAGCCGCTCCTTGCGGGCGGGGTCTCGGGCGAGCACGCCCGGGTGCTCCGCGAGAACCTGCGCGAGGGCACCGTCGTGCGCG
>JANQQZ010000061.1 GCA_028284805.1 Phycisphaerales bacterium | reverse complement strand
CGCGCACGGGAGCGGTCGGGGTGGTCTGGGATGGGTCAGCCGGGGGCATTCGGCCCGAGTGTAGGGGACCCCAGCGCGGGGGAGGGCTGTGTTCCGCGTACGATCGGCTCATGCGCCAGCTCGCCTCGCGGCTCGGACCGCTGCTCGACGTCACCCGGCTGACCAACGCCTTCGCGGCGATCGCGAACGTGTGGTTCGTGATCCTGTGGACGCTCGAGGCCGGGCCTGGACTCGAGCCGGCCGCCGGGGCGCTGGGTGACACCCCCCTGTGGGCGCTGCTGCTGGGGGGGACGGCCAATGCGGTGGGGCTGTACGCGTTCGCGACGTTCCTGAACGACGTGCTGGACCGACGGCGTGACCAGGCGATCCACCCGAGCCGCCCGATCCCGTCGGGGCGGATCACGCCGGACAGGGCGATCGCGTTGGTGATCGTGACGTTCATCGTGGCCGTGCTTGGGGCGACGGCCCTTGGGATGACGGCGGTGCTGGCGACGCTGGCGATCGCGGGCGTGATCTTGTTCCTCAACGCGATCGGGCGTTTCGTGCCGGCGATCGGGCTGGTCGTGCTCGGGCTGGTGTACGCGGGGCACATGCTGGTGCCGAACCCGATGCTCGTCTTCGTCTGGCCGGTCTGGCTGGTGATGACCCACGCGTTGGCGGTCGGGGCGATCACGCACGTGCTTGGCGAGCGGATCCCGCGTCTGTCGAACCGGGCGATCGTGGCCGCGACGATCGGCTGGCTCGCGTGGTCGGGGGCGATCGGGTACTTGGCGTGGACGCGCGCGGGAGGCGTGACGCCGGAGGATGCGCCTCCGTCCGCCCCGCTGCCGTCCGCTGGCGGCACGGACACGCTCGTGCTCTGGCCGGAGTGGATCGAGCCCGCGGGGCCGATCGCGGTCGCGATCCTGGCGTTGCTGTTCGTGCTGCTGGTCTGGACCAAGACCCGGCGGTTCGGGCGGACGCAGCGTGCGGCCCGCAAGATCGCTCGCTACGGCGCGCTGTGGCTCGCCCTCTACGCGATCGCCTGGCTCGCGGGGCAGGGCTTCACGGACTCTGCGCTGATCGTGCTGGGGCTGGCTGCGGCGGGCGTGATCGGCACAGCGATCGCGCGCGAGGGCGTGGCGCTGGTTGAGCACCCGCTGACCTACCGGCGTTAGCGCGGTTCGGCCTAGACGAGGCCCAGGCTGTAGAAGAGGACGGTGAAGACGAGGTCGGCGATGACGATCGCGACGACCGACTGGACGACGGTGTTGGTCGTCGCGTTGCCGACGCCGGCGGCGCCCCCGGTCACGCGCAGCCCGTTGGAGCAGGCGATCAGACCGATGAGCAGCCCGAAGACGGGGGCCTTGCCGAGGCCGGTGCAGAAGTCCGTCACGGAGACCTGCATGAGCAGGTTGTCCCAGTACGTCTGCGCGGGGATCTCGAGGACGATGACGCCGACGCCCATCCCCGAGAAGATCGCGACGAGGTTGGACAAGACGGCCAGGCAGGTCATCGCGATGACAGCGGCGATGACGCGCGGGACAACGAGGAAGCGCACGGGGTTGAGCGCGTGGGCCTCGAGGGCCTCGATCTCCTCGCCGACGACCATGGTGCCGATCTCGGCGGCGATCGCGGCCCCCGCGAAGCCGGTCAGCACGATGCCCGCGATGAGCGACCCGAGTTCGCGCGTCACCGCGACGCCGGTGATGTTCGCGACGGTCGGCTTCTGACCGAACTCATCAAGCGGCGGTCCCATCTGCAGGACGAGGATGAAGCCAACGGCGCCGGAGACGAGCATCACGATGAAGACCGAGCGTGCGCCCACGCGTACGAGCTGGCTGACGATGGCGCGGCGCCCGAGGCGGACCCTTCGGTCCGAGCACGAGCGCAGGATCCACCCGCTCGTCTCGACGAGCAGGAACCACGCGGCCCCGATCTGCTCGAGCGTCTCGAGGAAACGGCGTCCGAGCCCGTCAAGCAGCCCGACGCCCGGGATGGATCTGGTCTGACCTTCGTCCACGCGTGCTCCGCCCCCGCCCATCCCTACTCAACAAGCGCTGTCTCGAGGGTCGCCTCGATCTTGAAGACGGTGTCGAGGCGTGCGATCTCGAAGATCGCTTGGACGCGCTCCTGCAGCGCACACAGCACGAGTGCGACCTTGTCGCGACGGGCGATCTGCATCGCCTCGACCAGCGTCGCGACACCGGAAGAGTCCATGTAGGGCACGCCCGCGAGATCGATCACCACACGGCGCGGGCGTTTGGCCAACACCCGCTGGATCTGCTCGCGCAGCACCGGTGAGGCGTTGAGGTCCACGTCCCCCGCCGGGCGCACGACCATCGCGTTGCCCACAGGCTCGACCGCCACCGCGAGCGATGCGTCCATGCCGTCAGCCATCTGCTCCTCCGCTTCCCGAGCCGCCTGAGCTCGATGCCCCGCCCCCACCGGTTGCCCCAGCCCGGCCCGCGGCTGCGTCGGCGCTTGCGACGCCTGCGCCAGGTCTGCGCTTGGTCATGACCAGGCGCATGCCGATCGGGTCTCGTTGTTCGTATCGCACCTCGTCCATGACGGACTGGATGATGTGAACGCCGAGCCCGCCGGGGCGCACCTCGTCGAGATCGCGCGAGCGGATCTTGTCGGGCTCGACCTGCGGCGCCTCGTCTTCGATGATCAGCGTGAGCGCGTCGGCCTGTCGCGCATGCTCCGGTCCGGCTTCTGGTCCGAGGCCGCGCGGGATCAGCGAGATCCAGATCGGCTTGCCGGTCTCGCGGTCGTACCCATGGCGGATGACGTTGCAGAGCGCTTCGTCGAGCGCGAGCGCGATCTGCGACGCGTGCTCGTCGGGGAAGCCGAGGCGACGCGCGATCGCACCGACCAGTTCGCGGGCGCCGCTGAGGTACAGCGGGTTGCTCCGCAGTTCCAGGCGTACTTCGTACGCGCCGTTCATCGTTTCAGGATCGCTCACGATCACCACCCGCTTCTGCCCCACGCGATGCATCGTACCAGCGTGTCCAGCGCTCCACGGCCTCGCGGCGCTCCCACTCGGGGGCCGCGTGGTCGTAGCCGAACGCGGACGCGCCCCCCGGCCCGAGTTCATCTTCGGTCAATCGCTCGAGCGACCGGATGGCCATCAATCGGACGGCGGCGTCGGATGAGTCGAGCATCCGGATCAGATCGGGTATGACGCTCCGGTCGCCGTCGATGACCGCCTCTCGGATCGCCTCGAGGCGAGCCCTGGGCTCCGGTGAGTCCAGCCCCTGGG
>JANQQZ010000027.1 GCA_028284805.1 Phycisphaerales bacterium | reverse complement strand
CGGTTGAGGCCTTGCGGGCCGTCGGGCGGGTCGTCTTCTTGGCGGTGGTGGTCCGCTTGGCCGGGCTCCGCTTCGCGGTGGTGCGCTTGGCGGCAGTCTTGGTCGCGGTGCGCTTCGCGGCCGGCTTCCGGGCGGTGGTGCGCTTAGCCGTCGTGCGAGCGGTGCTCTTCTTGGCGGCTGTGGTGCGACGCTTGGTGGTGGCCGAGGTCCGCTTGGCGGCGGGCTTCTTGGCGGTCGAGCGCTTCGTGGTCTTGCGGGCGGTGGTACGGGCGGTGCTCTTCTTTGCCGGGGTGCGCTTCGCGGCCGGCTTGCGGGTGGTCGAGCGCTTGGCGGCGGGCTTGCGGCCGCTGGCGCGGGACGTGGTCCGCTTGCCGGCGGCGCTGCGCGTGGTTCGTTTCGAGGTCGTTCGTCGGGTGGTCGAGGGCATGACAAGCTCCTGATGCCCGGGGCGGCTGCCCCGCGTGTGCGGCCCGGGAGTCTCGTGCTCGACCCGGGCGGGTTGATGCCGCGGCCTTCCGCACACTGCGAAACGACCCGCGATGGTCGGATTGATCGTCACGAACGCCCCGGCGCTTGGCTTTTTTCGGACATACGCCCACATTTGACTGCCCGAGGGCCGACAATCGCGCGGGCCTTGCGCCTCGCGACGGCCGCGAACGCAACAATCCCACCGCGTGAATCCCCCCGTGCTACCGAGAGATCCGCCCGTGACCACCGCCGACAACGCCACGCCGAACGACTGGACGCCCGACAGCTGGAAGTCTCGGCTCGATCCCCAGCAGGTGCTCTACACAGACCGCGACGCCGTCGAGCGGGCGGTCTCCAAGCTCGCCAGCCTGCCGCCCCTGGTCACGAGCTGGGAAATCGACCACCTCCGAGACAAGATCGCCCAGGCCCAGCGGGGCGAGAGCTTTGTGCTCCAGGGCGGCGACTGCGCCGAGCGGCTCGATGACTGCCGGCCCGAGCCGATCACCAGCCGCCTCAAGATCCTGCTCCAGATGTCGCTGGTGCTGGTACACGGGCTGGGACGACCCGTCGTCCGCGTGGGGCGCTTCGCCGGGCAGTACGCCAAGCCCCGCTCCTCGAAGACCGAGACCAAGGAAATCGACGGCTCACCCGTCGAGCTGCCCAGCTACTTCGGGGACCTCGTCAACCGCGACGACTTCACGCCCGAGGCTCGCGCCCCTGACCCGCACCTCATGGTCCGCGGCTACCAGCACGCGGCGATGACCATCAATTTCATACGTGCCCTGATCGACGGCGGGTTCGCCGACCTGCACCACCCGGAGTACTGGGATCTCTCCTTTATGGGCAGCGCCAAGCTCGAGCCGCCGCTACGCGAGCAGTACCAGGCGATGAGCCGCGAGCTCGCCGGGGCCCTGAAGTTCATGGAGAACCTGGGCGAGAAGACCGTGGACGACCTGACCCGGGTGGACTTCTACACGAGCCACGAGGGACTCAACCTGCTCTATGAGTCGGCTCAGACGCGGACCGTCCCTCGCAAGGACGGGTTCTACAACCTCACCACCCATATGCCCTGGGTCGGCGAGCGCACCCGCGACCTCGACGGCGCTCACGTTGAGTACTTCCGCGGCATCCGAAACCCTGTGGGCGTGAAGCTCGGGCCGAGTGCCGATGGCGAGACGGTCAGCGCGCTGCTCGATCGACTCAACCCGACCAACGAGCCCGGACGCATGGTCCTGATCGTGCGCATGGGCGCAGAGCAGGTGCAGACCAACCTCGGCCCGCTCATCCAGAGCATCGGCGACCGGACCGTGCTGTGGGTCTCCGACCCGATGCATGGCAACACCCGCGGTACCGCTAGCGGACGCAAGACCCGGTCGGTCGATGACATCCGCACCGAGCTCGAGGCGAGCATCGACATCCACGCTCGGCTCGGCACCCATCTTGGAGGCGTGCACTTCGAGCTCACGGGCGAGGACGTCACCGAGTGCGTGGGCGGGGCGGCGGACGTCACCGAGGACCAGCTCGACCAGAACTACGCAACCGCCCTCGACCCGCGCCTGAACTACCAGCAGGCGCTCGAGCTTGCCTTCCTGCTCGCAAACAAGCTGACATGATCACACGCCTGGCCCTGCCGCTGTTCTGTCTTCTGCTCGCACCTTGGGCGCTGGGGCAGGACGAGGTGCCAGCGCTCCCGGTGACGCCGCTCGCGGAAGTCGTGGTCACGGGCGTCTCCGAAGGCGAGGGGGTGGTGGATCTGATCCTGATCCCGGGCATCGGGCTCTCGCACCGGGCCTGGCAGCCCTGGATGGAGGCCAACGCCGATCGGTACCGCATGCACGCGGTCACCCTGCCCGGGATGGCGGGCACAGCCCCGCCCCCACTGCCCGACCCGCCCGTCAGCGACACGCCGTTCCTCGACAACGCCGTCTCCGCCATCGCCTTGTACATCGAGGAAGAGGGTCTCGACCGCCCCGCCGTGATCGGGCACGGCACCGGGGGCATGGTCGCGATGCTCGTGGGCGTGCGCCACCCGGAGCTCGTGCGGGCGACCGCCTCCATCACCATGCCGCCCGCGGTGCCCATCGGGCGCAACCCGATCGACGAACCGGAGCGGCTGGCCCACGCGTTCGGCATCGTACAACCTCGCAACGCGACGCTGGATCAGCGTCAGGCCGCGATCTCGATGCGCGGCACGTACCAGAGCGTCCTGCCGCCCGGGAGGCTGCGCGACGAGGTGCTGTACGACGCGGGCAGGTGCGAACCGCATGTGCTCACGAGGTACTGGCCCGAGGTCGTCTCGATGGACCTGATCGATGAGATCGCGGCAAACGAAGACCTGCCCGTGCTGGTCTGCCTGCCCGGGCGGGGCCCGTTCCGGATGGCTGACGTCTGGCACGCGATCGCCGACGCCTGCGACTCGATCATGCTCGTTGAGTTCGGAGCGTCGGCGTCGTTCTGCCACTACGACGAGCCCGAGCGGTTCGACGCCGCGCTGGGGGCGCTCATCGAGCGGGCCTCGCTGGCGTCAGACGCCCAGGACTGACCGGTACCGCTCGTACATCGCCCCGAGCGAGCTCGGGATGACGCGGACCTCGCCCACGGTCGTCATGAAGTTCACGTCGCCCCCCCACCGGGGTACCAGGTGCACGTGCACATGCTGCGGCACCCCCGCGCCGGCCGCCCGGCCCTGGTTCAGGCCTACGTTGATCCCGTGCGGCTCGAGCGTGCGCTCCATCAGGTCCGTCGCGCGGTCGACCAACGCCCAGAGCGAGGCACGCTCGTCCGCCGAGTAGTCCAGCAACCTCGTGCGGCTCTCGCCCAGCGCAACGAGCAGGTGCCCGTTCGCGTAGGGGAACCGGTTCAGGAAGATGATGCCGCGATCGGTGCGCTCGATGACGTGGTTTGTCGCGTCGTCTTCGGGGGTGAGCCAGTAGTCGCGGATGAAGCACCCCGTGTCGGGCTTGGCCTTCTTCGTGGCGTCGGCCTTCTCGACGCGGTCGAGCTCTTCGAGGTAGCGCAGGCGCCACGGGGCGTGCAGGCGGTCAGAGCCCGGGCCATCGTTTGCCCGGGTGGGGTTGTGCGTGTCGTGCGGGTTCTGAGGGCTGTTGCTCACGGATCGATCCTACGCCAGGCTCGGGCGGTGCTTGCGAACGGCCGATATTCCCTTCGAAGGAGCCTCGCGCATGGGGGATGTGACCATCGATCCTGACACGACCATCGGCGATATCGTCGACCGCGGGCTGGTCACGGTCTCCATGGACGACTCACTCGAGACGGTCCGTGCGCTCTTTAAGAAGCACAAGTTCCACCATCTGCTCGTTGTCGAGCGAGGCAGGGCCGTTGGCGTGCTCAGCGAGCGTGACCTGCTGAAGAACATCAGCCCGTTCCTGGACCAGATGAGCGAGCGGAAGCAGGACGCCTGGACGCTCCAGAAGCGGGTGCACCAGATCATGCAACGCGACCTGGTGTGGGGCACGCCCGACACCACCATCTACGACGCCTGCCTGATGATGGCGGCGAACCGGATCTCGTGCCTGCCCGTGCTCGACGAGCAGAGCAAGCCGCTCGGGATCGTGACGGCGCGGGACATCCTGCGCTGGCTCGCGGACCAGCTCGACCCGGAGGCGGGCGCAGAGATCTTCGGCGACGCGGCCTGAGCCCGCCTGAGCACCCGCGCCGCAGCTAGCATCGCCCGGGATCCATCTCAACTCCGGGAGAGCTTCATGTTCCAGTCCATCACCGTCGGCGGGCGAGGCACGCCGAGTGTTCTCGTGCTTGGCCAGGCACAGGGCAAGGGCCTGCACACGGGCGACAAGCCCCGCGACGCCGAGGGATTGATCGCTTCGGCGCTCAAGCGGCCCGAAGCAACAGGCGACACCGGTTCGATCGCCGAGGCCTTCCCAGAGAAGCCCAAGGGACGGGGCGCGAAGGGCTTCGGGCGCGTGATCGTCATCGGGCTCGGCGACCCGAAGTCGCTCGGCACCGATCGGCTCCGCACGCTCGGAGGTACGCTGGGCCGGCACCTGGCCAGGATCAAGGCCGACCGGATCGAGATCGACCTGAGGGCGCACCTGAAAGCCGCGAAGCTCGACGAGACCACCGCGATGTCTGCGCTTGCCGAGGGCCTGGGCCTCGTGGGCTGGACCTACGACCGCCTCCGCGGCAGCGCCACGAGCAAGAAGGACCTCACCAAGCTCCAGCTCACCGCGCCGAGCAAGGCCTCGACCAACGGGCTGGAGCGTGGGCTTGCACTCGCCGACAGCGCCAACCGCTGCCGCGACCTGAGCCAGACGCCTCCCAACATCGCCAACACCGACTACATCGCGAGCGAGGCCCGCAAGCTCGCCCGTGAGACCGGGCTGAAGTGCACCGTCTTCAAGGGCAAGCAGCTCGACGATCTGGGGCTGGTCGGCATCAAGACCGTTGGCCAGGCGAGCGAGCACGAGGGCTGCCTGATCCGCCTCGAGTACACCCCGCCCCGCGCCGGCAAGCGGGCCAAGCCCGCGGTGCTCGTTGGCAAGACCATGACCTACGACTCGGGCGGCCTGTCGATCAAGGTCGGGGGATCGATGCGCGGCATGAAGCGCGACAAGGACGGAGGGTGCGCCGTCTTCGGCGCAATGCACGCGATCGCGACCGTGATCAAGCCAAGGCGGAGGGTCGTCGCACTGCTGGCAACCGCCGAGAACGCCATCTCCGACGAGGCATACCGCCCGGACGACGTGCTTACGTTCATGAACGGGGTCACCGTCGAGGTGACCAACACCGACGCGGAGGGCCGGCTCGTCATGGCCGACGCCCTGTGCTACGCCTGCAAGCACGAGAACCCGGACTACATCATCGACGTCGCGACGCTCACGGGCGGGGTGGTGGTCGCGCTGGGCTCGACCTACGGCGGGATGTGGTGCGACGACGACAAGCTCCGCGACAAGCTCGAGGAAGCAGCCGCCGCTTCGGGCGAGCGGCTGTGGCGCCTCCCGCACCACACCGAGTACAACGAGCTGATGCGATCGCCCGTCGCGGACGTGCTCAACAGCGCGCCGGTACGCGAGGCCCACCCGATCCAGGGTGCCGCGTTCCTGAGCTACTTCGTGGAAGACGGCGTGCCCTGGGCCCACCTCGACATCGCGGGGGTGCACGCGACCGACAAGAACTCGGGCCCGTACGTCCCGGGCCCGACCGGCTTCGGCACGCGTCTGCTTGCCGAACTCTTCGACGCGGAGTGATGCACCTGGCGGGCCCGCTGTCGGCGTTGCTCGATCGCGTCTTGCAAGGCGAGGGCACCCCGAGCCTGCGCGTGCCCGTGGGCACGCCGACCGATCTGCGGACGCTGCTCGCGGCTCCGAGTGCGTTCTCGTGCGTTGCCGAGGGCGACTGGTCGAGTGAGGCTGAGGCGTTGCGCCCGCTCGCTGCGATGCGCGACCCGGTCGCAGACGACCACGCCGCGTGGCTGCTCGCTGTCATGCATCTCGCCGGTGGGCGAGCCATCGAGCACGATGACGCCCTGCCAGCATCGGACAAGCGAACCCTGACCGGCGAGGGGCGGGCATGGCTGGCCGCCCAGAGCATCGAGCACGCACCGACCAACTCGCACCGGTCAAAGATCCTGTCTGCCCTCGGTGCTCCGGCATGAACGGCGCCTGGTGTCTTGTGAGCCGGGAGTACCCGCCGCATTCGGGCGGGGGCATCGGCACCTATGCCGCGACGTTCAGCGAGCTTCTCGCGAGGCGCGGGGTGCCCGTCGTGGTGGTCACCGCGCACGCGGACGCGCGGGCGGACGAGCACACCAACGGAGTCGACATCATCCGGCTCCCGCTGCAGAACGACGACCGCTGGGCTGGGCCGCACGCATCGATCACGACAAAGGAGATGCAGGACCTCTGGCACACTCTCGGTCCGCACTCGGTCTTCAGCCGACAGGTCGCGAATCTGGTTCCCGAACTGCTCGACCGTTTCGGCGTTGGTGTGATCGAGGGCTGCGACACCGGCGCTCCACTGTGGCACCTGCTCGGCGACCGGGCCGACCCGAAGTGGGCCGCGGACGTGCGCGTCATCACGCATGTGCACTCACCGAGCGCATGGATCGAGAGGCTCAACCGCCGTCTCGAGCAATCGAAGACGATGCACGAGCTGCAACGGATGGAGCGCGAGCAGACGCGGGGCTCCGATGCGGTCGTCACTCCGTCGCACGGCATGGAGCATTGGCTCGCCCATCGCTGGGGCGTGCGGGCCGACGTGATCCGTTACCCGTTCGAGCTTCTCCCCGAATCACCACCCGGGAAGGGTGGGGTGCTCTTCGTCGGGCGGCTCGAGTTCCGTAAGGGCATCGACACACTGCTGCGCGCGTGGCCTCGGGTTGAGACCGACACCAGACTCCGGATCGTGGGCGCCGATGTCGTTGACTACCGAACGAATCAGTCCGTCAGTGAAGGCCTGCTCTCCGGTCTCGATCGCGTTGAATTGCTCGGGACGCTGCCGCCCGATCGCATCGCGGAGCTTCAGCGCGACGCGTCCGTCGTCGTTGTTCCATCACCCGACGATAACTTCCCCTTCACCTGCATCGAGGCGATGGCGGCGGGACGCGTTGTGGTCGCCGCCAACGCGGGCGGGGCGGCAGAGATGATCGAGCACGGGTTGTCGGGCCTGTTGTTCGAGCCGTACGACGAGCAAGGCCTCGCCGATACCCTCACCCGATCACTCGACATGGGCCCCGACGAGCGAGCCGCAATGGGGCAGGCAGCCCGTGAACGCATCGGCAGCCTTTGCGACCCACAGTGTGTGCTGGATGAACGCGTCGAGCAGGTGCGAAAGCCGCCCGCTCCGGTCATTACGAGCCCGGGCGACTCCAGCGAGCACCCACTCCTGCTCCGACAGCCCTTGGCAACGACATCGGCACCACGCGAACCACTCTGGCGTCGAGCGGCCCGACGATTGCTCGGCGGATGATCACGTGTCCTGCCGGCGCCTTTCGCGCTTCGCCTCGATCGTGCGTTCGGCGAGGCCCTTGATTGCCCCGTGCAGCGGCGAGCGTTTGAGAGCCAGGTTCAATCGATCGGCAAGCTTGTAGCGCAGCCCTGCCTGGGCCAGGTTTCCCGCCTCCATACGCTGGCTGAGCAGGATGCGCTGCACGCGTGTGTGGTCGATCGCGAGCCCGGGGTGTCGTGCGAGCACGGCCGCGTACAGGTGCTGCTTGCGCACCTCGCCCTCCGAGCGCATCATCGAGTTGGCTCGGATCCGGTAGTGCAGCAGGAACTCGGGCAGCACGACACCCCGCAGACCTCGCTCGGCGAGCGCGCAGTACAGATCCCAGTCCTCGTACGACGTCAGCTCACTCGTGTACCCGCCCACGTCGAGCACCGCCTGCTTGCGGAAGACCGCCATGCACGACCCGGCGCAGTTGTGCACAGGCAGCAGGTCGCGGTGCAGGCCCAGCGGCACCCAGCCGCCGAAGTGCCGGCGCGGCGCCTCGCGGAAGTAACCGACCAGCGCTGTCGCGTACGTCACGTCGGGCTCGGCGAGCAGCACCCGCACAGCCTTCTCGATGAACGTCGGGCTCACGATGTCGTCGGCGTCGACCGGCAGCACGAACTCGCCCGACGCCGCGGCGATCCCGGCGTTCCGAGCCGCGCTCAGCCCCGCGTTCGCCTGGCGGATCACGCGCACCCCGTCGGCCTCGAGCGCGTCGAGAG
>JANQQZ010000003.1 GCA_028284805.1 Phycisphaerales bacterium | reverse complement strand
GACGACGCCAGCTTCGCCGCGGACGCCTGGTTCGACGACGCCAGCTTCGCCGCGCGCGTCTGGTTCGGCGGGGCCAGCTTCGCCGAAACAGCCAGGGTTTCAGTGTTTTCGGCTTCGTTTGGGCCCGGCGCGACGCTGACGCTCGATCTCGGCCTTCTCGGGCGGCAGGAGGCCGAGGCCTCGGTGGTGCGGCGATGGAGCACGCGGGACACGGTGGTTGCACGGCGGCCCGTAAGGCACCGGCGGCGTGCACTCGCGCGCCTGATGCGGCGTCTGCCGCCCGGGCGCTGGCGGGGCCGAACGCATCGGTGGGCTACAACGCACCTCGTGACCGCCGTGTGGGAGCGTTGGCTCGCACAGTTCGTGACCGTGCTCTTCGTGTGGACGCCCAAGTCTGCGTGGGATGCACTCTCGGCGGGTGTGGCCGGGCAGGAGCGCTTCCGCCTGGGCTTCGGCGTGAGCGGTCCCGGGCGGTTCATTGAGGGCGAGGACGACGACTCCGATGATCCCGCTCAACGCGCAGACAGGCTCGAAGACGCCGCGGCACAGTATGACCTCCTCCGCAACGTGTTTGCGAAGCAGCCGACCTCGCAGGCGCACGAGGAGCAGTGCATCATCAAGGTGCATGACCTGCGACGGCGGGCCGCGGCGGCCCGTGATCTGATCAGGGACGAGCTCGGCAAGCACAAGGTGTACTGGCTCTGGCGCACGCGCCGGCAGATCGGGCGGGGGCTGCACTGGCTGATCATGCGGAACTGCCTGGGCTACCTCGTGGAGCCCTGGCGGATGGTGCTGACCGGGATGGCGATGATCGTGGTACTGGCCTTCGTGTACGCCGTCGCAATCGGGCCTGGCGATATCGGGCATGGGGACTACCCGCCCAGGTTCTGGGAACGCGTGACCGACGACGTCGACCCGCACGATCGTCGGGCGTTCGCGTACTGGGATGCCGACCCGCTCAACCCGCTCTACTTCTCGCTCACAACGTTCGTCACCCTCGGCTACGGCGACTTCTCGCCGACCTCGGGCTGGCTCAAGATCGTCGCGGCGCTCGAAGGCATGCTGGGCGTGACGCTGCTCGCGCTGTTCACGGTCGCCTGGGGCCGCAAGATGGTGCGGTAGCGAGACGGCTGCCGGCACTGGCCTGTTCGTGGCAACTTGTATGCACGAGTCAGAACTCAGGCTGCACAGGCACGCAGATCTGGAAGGTTGATGCCGGGTCGGTGTGATCGAACGTCTCGTCGTATCGCTCGTAGATCGGGCCGCCGGTGTGCTTGCGGTCGGATGTGGGCAGCCAGACCTCGAGGATGTGGCTGTAGGTGTCGGCGATGGTCGTGAGGGTTGTCTCGAAGACGGCGTGTGGCCCGGCGGGCAGCTCGAGCGCGGTCATGCCGTCGGGCAGGGTGTCGGTGTTCGTCACGTTCACGCAGACGGTGTAGTCGAAGGCTTCGGTCTGCGGGTCGAAGTTGCGGCTGACGCCGAAGCAGATGCTCGGGTGCGCGAGGTTGGTGATCTCGGAAAACCTCGTGGTGAACTCGGTCCAGAGATCCTTGATGGTGTCCGAAGGCGCGGTCGTGCGGATGGTGAGGCCGACGACGGTGTGTGCAGGCTGGTCGAGGAACTGGGGGGTCACGACGGTTCTCCTTTTGGTGCGTGCCTGTGCAGCGTACCTCACTTCCGACAGCGGCCGCGCGATGCAAACCGACTGACGCCTCGATCAGGGCACCGGGACCACCCAACGCAACAAGAAGATCGAGACAGAGCCCCGTAGATGAGAGCGTATCGGTTTCCGGTCGACATGACAGCCGCGGCCGGCGTGTGTGCGCCGGCCGCGGCGGGGGAGGTCATCTGGGTACATGACCCGCGGGGTCTTGGTTCAGATGATCAGTTGATCGCGATGCGTCGCGGGCCGGCTCCGCTGTCCTTGGGCAGCGTCAGCTCGAGCACGCCGTCGACGAGGGTGGCCTTGGCGGCTTCCTCGTTGACCGCAACGGGCAGCGCGACGCGGCGGCTCACCGAGCCCGTGCGCCGCTCGCGGCGGTGGTAGCGCAGCGTGCCCGATTCGCCCTCGCTGTCGGACTCATCGGTCTCTTCGGTCAGAGTCGCGGTGATGGACAGGACCCCGTCGTGGATGTCGATAGCGATGTCCTCGCGCTTGAAACCCGGGACGGAGGCGTGGACGACGATGGCCTCGTCGGTCTCCGCGATGTCGAGCTCGAGGGCGCCCTCGTCGAGTGTGGTGCCGTTGATGGTGAGCCCGCCCGAGAGGCCCGCGTTGAAGAACGGATCGCGGAAGAGACCCTGAACGAATCGGTCGAGGGGATGGACGGTCGGTGCCGGCTGGCGGCGGATCATGGCGCGTGCCATAGCAGTCTCCTTTCCGAGTTGCTCTGTGGCCTGATGGTCTCGGCCACGCGGTTGCCAGATGAGCTGGTTACAAGGCGTGTGCCAACCACGCGAGCCGGCCTCTGCAGCCCTGAGAAGGGCGTGCGGACAGGCGTGGCTGTCGTCGTGGCGTTCGTCCCGTCCTCGTGGGTGTCACCCTGGCAGCGTCCGATATCTCGTGGGCCTGTGAACCCGGGGGGGTGGTAGCGGCTGTCGGTCGGCATCGCCGAGCCGTGTACGCATAGGAGCGGGTTCGGTGTGGCAATCGCTCGTGTGGGGCGCACGTTGCGTGTGCATCGGCGGCAGCCAAGGTCGGCAGCCGCGGAGGGAGACACGGACGTGAGCAGCATCGATTTCCATCGGCATGTTGAGCTGTGCGAGCGGGTCCGGTATCAGAAGCCGCGTCACCGTGCGGACCTGGTGCTGGCCGAACTCGGGGCCACGAGCCCGGCCTTCGCGGTGCGCCGATCGAAGGCGCGCATCGCGGGCGGCATCGTGCTCGGGTGGCTCAAGCTGCGCGGCGTGGTCAAGCAGACGGGCTCGGGCAAGCTCTGGCTCGACGTCAATCGACGCGAGCGCCTCACCCACGGGGCCACGATGCGGATCGTGGCCTATGTGGCACTCGCGAGCCTGTTCTCGGGTGCCGCGATGGCTGCCGCGACGGGGATGGTCTGAGCGAGCGAGCCGCGGGCTCTAGACTGGCCCGTGAGCGAACGTGTCCGCATCACTGATGTCAGCCCGCGTGATGGGCTTCAGAATGAGCCGCTGGCCGATGGTGCGCCGATCGCGACCGAGCGGAAGGCGGCTCTGGTGCGAGCGGTCGCCGCGTGCGCCGTCGACGAGGTCGAGTTCACGAGCTTCGTAAGCCCGAAGTGGGTGCCCCAGCTCGGAGACGCAGCGGAACTGTGCGCAGAACTCGCTTCGGACGATCTCGATGGCGTGCAGCTGAGCGCCCTCGTCCCCAATGAGCGGGGCATGAGAGGCCTGCTCGATGCAAACGAGCGAGCAGGCCGCACCCTCATCTCCAAGGCGAGCGTCTTCACGGCGGCGAGCGAGACGTTCAGCCGGAAGAATACGAACGCGTCGATCGATGAGACGCTGGAGCGGTTCGTGCCGGCGCTCGCGCTGGCAAGAGACGTCGGGCTCGGGGTGCGGGGGTACGTCTCCTGCGTCGTGGAATGCCCCTTCGAGGGTCCGATCGAGCCCGACGCGGTCGCGAGGGTGTGCGAGCGACTGATCGCGTTGGGCGTGGACGAGGTCGACCTGGGCGACACCATCGGGCGTGCGACGCCCCAGACGATGTCAGCCGTGCTCCGCGCGGTCGCCGCGGTTGCCCCGGCCGAACGCACCGTGGTGCATCTGCACGACACGTTCGGCGGAGCGGCGGCGTGCGTCGCGGCTTCTATCGAGCACGGCATCCGGTCGTTCGATGGCTCCGCGGGCGGACTGGGCGGATGCCCATACGCGTCACGCGACGGCGAGCGGGCTCCGGGCAACATCGCCCTGCGGACGCTGGTTGAGACCGTGCACGCCTCGGGCTATCAAACGGGAGTGGACCTCGATCGGCTGGGCGAGGCAGACCGGCTGGCGACGGGCATGATCGGGGGCGGGGCGTGATCCGAGTCGAGCGAGAGGAACGCGAAGGCGTCGGTGTCGCCCTTGTCATTCTGGACCGGCCCGAGAAGCGGAACGCGCTCACACCCGGGATGCTGACCGAGTTGGTGAGCGAAGCGGAGCGGGCAGCGGATCGCGGGGATGCCCTGCTCGTTGCCGGAAGCGGCAGGGTGTTCTGCGCCGGGTTCGATCTTGCGATGTGCCAGGCTTCGCCCGATGGTGCGGTCATGCGCTTGCTGCTGACCGGGCTGAGCGACGCCTGCCGAGCGCTGCGGACGCTGGATCGCCCGGTGGTGATCGCGGCACACGGGGCCGCGATCGCGGGCGGGTGCGCCCTGCTGGGCGGCGCAGACGTCGTGGTCGCCGACCGCGGTGCGACGCTCGGCTACCCCGTGGTCAAGCTCGGCGTGTCCCCCGCGGTGAGCGTGCCGTTCATGCGGCAGAGCGCGTTCGACGGCGCAACGCGGACCCGGACGCTGCTGCCCGAGACCTTCACGGGCGAGGAAGCAGCGCGCCAAGGAATCGTGCACAGGCTCGAAGATGCAGCGGACGCGGTGCTCGATGCGGCACGCGAAGAGGCGTTCCGCCTTGCGGCGTTACCCTCCAGTGCATATGCCGCAACGAAGCAGTGGGTCAACACGCTCGAAGGCGTCGTCGCGCGCCGGGATGACGAGCGGGGCCTCGAGGCATCGCTCGGGCTGACCGGGGGCGAGGAGGAGCGCGCACGCCTCGGTGCGCTGGAATTCGGCGGTCCGGGCGGCAGCTCGGGCGGAGGTCCATCATGAGTGAGCTGGCAACCCTGACCTTCGACGGGCCCGCGGCCGAACTCCGGCTCAACCGCCCCGAGCAGCGCAACGCGATGAGCACCGAGCTCCTCGGGGCCCTGCACGCGCGCATGGACGAGCTCGAGGCCAAGTCGAGCCCCCCCACCGTGCTCGTCGTCACGGGCGCGGGCAAGAGCTTCAGCGCTGGGATGGACCTGAAGCAGGTGATCATCGAGGACGCGGGTGGTGTCGAGACGCCCCGGGCTCTGCTCGCGTCGCTGGCTCGCTTCACACACAGGCTGAGGCTGCTGCCGAGCGTGAGCGTCGCGCGCGTCAACGGCGCCGCGATCGGCGGCGGTTGCGGGCTCGCGTCGGTGTGCGACCTCACGATCACGCACGCGGACAGCACGATGGGCTTCCCAGAGGTGGATCTGGCGCTCTGCCCCGCGGTCGTGGCGCCGTGGCTCGTCCGCAAGATCGGTGCCGGCGCGGCACGCCGGGTGCTGCTCACGGGCGGCGTCATGACCGGGGCGCGAGCACACGAGATCGGGATCGTCGACCTGCTCGCGGAGTCGGGCGACACGCTCGATGACACCGTTGGGTCAGTCGTGCAGTCGCTCTGCTCGGGTGGACCGCTCGCCCTGCGAGCGACCAAGGAACTCCTGAACACGCTCGACGGCTCCATCGACCTCGACGTGCTGCTGCGCGGAGCCGAACTCTCCGCGAGCGTCCTGTCGTCCGACGATGCCCAGGCTCGCCTGCGGGCGCGTCGGAAGTAGAGCCGGTCACACGAAGCGCAGCCCGTCGTTGACCGATGCTTCGAGCTCGAGACCCTCGACCTGGATCGTCAGCTCGGCCCCGGGCTCGTGGTGGCCCCACTTGACCTGCGCAAAGCAGACCGGCACGTTGCCCAGGCTCGGGCTGAGCGTGGCGCTGGTGACGGCGCCGATGGGCTTCGAGGCATCGCCCCGCAGAAACACATGCGAGCCCGTGACAGGATGAACGGGGTCGGTCCGGTCCTCGCCGAGCGTCTGCTTGTCGCAGCGGATCGCGACCAGGATCTGCTTCGGATGCCCCAACGCATCCATGCGGGCGACGACTTCCTGGCCCAAATAGCACCCCTTGGTGAAGCTGATGCGGTCACGAAGGACTCCGGTTTCACCGGGAAGGTTGTTCGGACCGAAGTCGAGCATGAAGCGAGGAAGACCCGCCTCGATGCGCGCGATGTTGAGCGCGTGCCAGCCGGCGCGCCGGAGCCGGATCCGCGAGGCGGGCGAGCCGTCGTCTTCGACGTGCCCGTCTTCCTGGCCAACGGACCGCAGGCCCGAAGGCGAACCAACAGCGAGCAACGCGTCATACACGTCTGCGGCATGGTCCGCGGGAACCACGAGCGTGATGAGGGGGACGCCGAGGCGATCGGTACGATCGGCAGTGATCTCGACGTTCTCGATCGTGGCAGCCGAGGCACGGGCGTCGTCCGGCGCTGGCTGGCCCGAGACGAGTTGGTACAACTCGGGTGCAGTCGGGCCCACGAGTTGGAGCGTGTGCAACGACTGTGTCTCGTCCCTGAGCTCGCAGTCCTCGGCGAAGATGAACGACCCCAGCGACTCGACCGTCGCCGAGGCGGTGTGGGCGTCGAGATCGAAGATCGTGCTGTCTTCGAGGTGGATCACCCGGACATCGGCGTCGACCCGTCCCTTGCGGTTGAGCCAGAAGCTGCGCCTGACGTCACCCGGGACGATGTCCTTCAGCTCCTGGGTGATCATGTTGTTGAGGAACTCAATGCGGTCGGCGCCGGTCACGGTGACGATGCCCCGGTCGGGGCGGTCGATCAGGACGCAGCGCTTCCGCAAGGCCGCGTACTCGAGCTCGAGCGCGTCGAAGGTCTCGGCGAGTTCGATGTCGGTGTCGGGCGGGCCGTAGGGCAAAAGCGTGGCCTCTGCGTCGAGGTGGTGCTGACGGAGCGGCGAGGGGTGGGCCATGGATAACCGTAGCCGCGGACCGGGGGCGGTGGTCTGCTAGAGTGAGCCCTGGTGTGCAGCGGGCGGCCGCGTGATCGAAAGGGAAGCGATGAACGTTGATCTGTTGAAGCGGCTGTGCGAGACGCCCGGGGTTCCGGGGCGCGAGGAGCGTGTGCGGGCGCTGATCGAAAGGGAGATCAAGGGGCTCTTCGACACGGTCGAGACCGACGCGCTCGGGAATCTGATCTGCACGCGAGGGCCCCGCACCGCGAGCGGCGGTGCGAAGAAGGTCAAGGACCCGACGCGGGTGATGCTGCTCTGCCACATGGACGAGATCGGCTTCTACGTCGCGTCGATCGACGAGAACGGATTTCTATGGGTCGACCCGGCAGGCGGGTTCGACACCCGGAACCTGTTCAGCCGGCGTGTGCTGGTCTGCACAAAGGACGGCGACCTTCACGGCGTCATGAACCCGGGCGGACGCCCGGTGCACATCGCGACGCCCGAGGACCGCAAGAAGGTGCCCGATGTCGGCGAGTTCTACATCGACCTGGGCCTGAGCAAGGCAGCGGTGGAGAAGCGCGTGCGCGTGGGCGACTACATCGTTATGGACGAGCCCTTCCGCGAGATGGGCGACAAGCTCGTCAGCAAAGCGCTCGACAACCGCGTCGCGTGCTGGCTGGGCATCGAGGCGGTCCGCCAACTCGCAAAGAACAAGAAGGGGCACGCGGTCGAGGTCGTCGTGGCGTTCACCGTGCAGGAGGAGGTCGGGCTGCGGGGCGCGAAAACGGCATCCTTCGCGGTGCGCCCGGACATCGGCTTCGGACTGGATGTCACTCTCGCGTGCGACACCCCGGGTGTGCCCAAGAACGAATCGGTCTCAACACAGGGCAAGGGGTTCGCGCTGCACATCAAGGACGGCAGCTTCATCAGCGATCACCAGTTGGTCAGCGAGGTCGAGCAGATCGCAAAGAAGGGGCGGATCAAGTACCAGCGTTCGATCTTGGCCAGGGGCGGTCAGGACGGGGCGGCAGCCCAGCAGACCGCCGCAGGCGCCAAGGCCGTGGGCATCACGGTCGGCACCCGGTACATCCACACAGTGTGCGAGATGATCGACCGCGGAGATCTCGAAGCGGCCCGGAACATCCTGGCGGCATACCTGACTGAGGCCAAGTGAGCCCGAAGATTTGGTCCTGATAACCCCCTCCGCCGCGGCATCGACCCGGGCCCAAGGGCTGTATACAATCGGTATCCATGGAACCGTTCCGCATCGATCGCGAGCACGCCGAGGGCCCGCCGGGCATCGTTGTCCTTTGGCTGGAGCAGCCCGGCAAACCTGTGGTCGTCCTCGACGAAGACCTGATCCGCAGGCTGGACGCGACGCTTGACCTCGTGCCCAGCGACGCCCAGGGGCTTGTGGTCGCGAGTGCGGCACCTCGGGCGTTCGTCGCGGGCGCCGACCTCAAGGCGATCATGGCGCTCGACGATGCCCAGTTGCACGCGTATCTCGAGTTCGGTTCGCGGGTCTTCGGTCGTCTCGCTTCGTTCCCCTTCCCGACAGCGGCTGCGATCCATGCGGCGGCCCTCGGGGGCGGCCTGGAATTGGCGATGCACTGCGACGGGCTGATCGGATCCCCGCCCGCGCCCCGCGAGGATGGCAGCCCCGGTCGCCCATATCCGGTGGGCCTGCCCGAAGCGGGCCTGAGCATCTGCCCAGGCTGGGGCGGGACGAATCTCCTGCCCGCGCGCCTGGACCCCGCAGAGGCGATCCGGCGGACGGCGAGCGGGACACCCATGACCTACGACGATGCCGCGGGGCACGGTCTGTTCGATGCGGTCGCCCCCACTACTGAGACGCTGATCGAGACAGCCCGAGACTGGATCCGTGGTCAGAAGGACCCGATAAGCCGGGATGGTTCCCCGTCGCGGTGGATCGGTCGGCGGGAGGTCTCGGCCTCGGTGCTTCAGGCTGTGGACGCGGTACGAGGGGAGCTTTCGGGCGACCCGGCGTCTGCGGTGGTTGAAGCGGTCGATACGGGGCTGGCGAAGGGATGGCAGGCCTCGCTCGCCGTCGAGCGGGAGCGGCTGGTCTGGCTGCGGTCGCAGCCGGCGGGGAAGGGCGCGATCGAGGCGTTCTTCGCCAAGTCGGCCGGGGCGAAACCGGCCGGCAAATCGTGAGCAGCATGGGCCTGGCGTGCGGCGCTTGGCCTTTCTCCGGGCGAGCTTCTGCCCGGTTCAAGATCGAGGATGAACGCCGGGCGGTACCCCGGTCGAGCGGAGTCGGAGGATTGCGGGATGGCTGATCTCAAGAACATGAAGGGCGTCTCCGAGAAGGACCGCAAGACCCTGGAGGAGGCCGAGGCGCTGCTCGGGCCCGAGCCCGATGAGATGGGGTTCATCAAGAACGTCTTCTGGGGGCGTTTCCAGGAAGACATGGTCTTCCCCTACCCGGAGGTCTCCGCCGACGAGACCGCCCGCTGCGACCAGCTGCTGGCCGAGCTCGAAGACTACATGCGCAACGAGCACCCCTCGATCGAGATCGATCAGAACGAGGAGATCCCGGAGTGGGTCGTCAAGCGCCTCTTCGACATGGGTGCCCTCGGGTGCACCGTGCCCGAGGAGTTCGGCGGGCTCGGCTTCGGCATCACCAGCTACAACCGTGTGCTCGAGATGATCGGCAAGTACTGCGGCTCCACCGCCGTCATGGTCTCGGCGCACCAGTCGATCGGCTGCAAGGCCATCATGCTGTTCGGCACCGACGAGCAGAAGAAGCGTTGGCTGCCCATTGTCGCCCGCGAGAAGCTCAGCGCCTTCTGCCTCAGCGAGCCCAACGTCGGCTGCGATGCGGGCGGGCAGGAGACCCACTGCGAGAAGAACGAGGACGGCAGCTTCACGCTCAACGGCGAGAAGAAGTGGTCCACCTCGGGCGCGCTCGCCGGCATCTTCACCGTCATGAGCAAGCAGACCATGCCCGACGGCAAGGAGAAGGTCACCGCCCTCGTCTGCACACCCGACATGCCCGGCATCGACATCTTCCAGAAGAACCGCAGCAAGTGCGGCATCCGGGGCACCTGGCAGGCCCGCATCAAGCTCGAGGATGTCAAGGTCCCCGCCGAGAACCTGCTCCACAAGGAGGGCAAGGGCCTGAACGTCGCGTTGACCTGCCTGAACTACGGGCGGTGCACCCTGAGCGCGGGCATGACGGGCGGCGCCAAGCGGGCGTACGACCAGGGCGTGAAGTGGGCCCAGACCCGCTACCAGTTCGGCGACCCGCTCAGCGACAAGCAGCTCGTCAAGGAGCGCATCGCGCACATGGCCGCCCTCGTCTACGCGATGGACGCCATGCTCTACATGACGACGGGCATGCTCGACCGGGGCGACAAGGACATCATGGTCGAGACCGCGATCTGCAAGGTCTTCTGCTCCGAGATGGGCTGGCAGGTCGTCAACGATGCGATGCAGATCATGGGCGGCGAGTCCTACATCACAGCGAACGAGATCGAGCGCATCTTCCGCGACTCGCGCATCAACACCATCGTCGAGGGATCGAACGACCTGATGTGGTCGTTCATCTTCGGCTACGGCGGCAAGCAGCTGGGCGAGTGGATGCTGGACCTGCGCGAGGCTGCCAAGACCCAGTTCTGGAAGCCCAGCCTGCTCAAGCAGGCGATCCCGCTGGGCATGGAGGTCTTCCTGGGCATCCGCAAGAAGGCGCCCGAGATCTCGAAGGTGCACCCGCAGCTGCGCCCCTACGCCGACCGCCTGAGCAGGCTCATCAGCGAGTTCACCTACCAGTTCAAGCAGATGAGCAAGAAGCACGACGCGGCGATGCTCAGCCGCCAGGTGCCCCAGTCAAGGCTCGCACTGGCGGTCATCCAACTGCACGCCTGGGCCTGCACGCTGAGCAAGCTGGACGCGGACATGCGCAAGCACGGCGACAACGGGGGCGTCGAGTTTGCCCGCGACAAGGCCGCCGCCCTGTACTTCTTCGATCTCGCCGAGCTTGAGATCGAGAAGTACTTCCGCGATGGCTACCGCAACGCCGACGACACCATGATGGCGTCCGCCGAGGCCGCAATGGCGTACAGCGATACACAGGACGCCGGGCTGTTTATCATCCCCGAAAGGACCCCCACGGACCTGCGCGGCAAGGGCCGCCAGCCGCGGGACGAGGCGGTGAAGAAGTTCCCGGGCGACAAGCACGTTCACAGCTGAGCGCGACAAGGACACCCGATGCCCAAGACAACAGCCTACCAGGCAACCATTGAGCACATCTCGATCCTCGACGAGCACGCAAACTTCGACGCGGAGCTGGGTGAGGGCGTGATGACCGACGAGCAGGCGCTGCACCTCTACGAGCACATGGTCAACTGCCGTGAGCTCGACGAGGTGGCGTTCAAGCTGCAGCGTTCGGGGCGGATGGGCACCTACCCGCAGAACAAGGGCCAGGAGGCCGCGGCTGTGGGCGTCGCGCTCGCGCTCGAAAAGGGCAAGGACTGGATCGTGCCCAGCTACCGCGAGAACGCGGCGCTGTTCATGCACGGCCTGCCCATGCACTACATCCTGATGTACTGGATGGGCGACGAACGCGGAAGCAAGATGCCCGAGGGCGTCAATGTCACGCCGCTCAGCGTGCCGATCGGCACGCACATGCTCCACGCGACGGGCATCGCCTGGGCAGAGAAGCTCCGCAAGAGCGACGGCGTCGCCGCCACCTTCTTCGGCGACGGCGCCACCAGCGAGGGTGACTTCCACGAGGCAATGAACTTCGCATCGACCCTGAAGGTCGGCGTCGTGTTCATCGGGCAGAACAACGGGTGGGCCATCTCGGTCCCCCGCTCGAAGCAGATGAACTCCGAGACGCTCTGTCAGAAGGCGCTCGCCTACGGCATGCCGACGGTACGTGTCGATGGCAACGACATCTACGCTGTGCACTACGCCGCGAAGGAGGCCGTCAAGCGGGCCCGAGCGGGCGAGGGCCCGACGTTTATCGAATGCGTGACCTACCGCCTGGGGGACCACACGACCGCCGACGATGCGAGGCGGTACCGTGACGAGGCCGAGGTCGAGGCGTGGCGCAACCGCGACCCGATCCTGCGGGTCCGGAAGTACCTGACCGCCAAGGGCTCGTGGGACGACGCCCGCGATGAGGCGCTCAAGGCCAAGGCCAAGAAGATCGTGGCGGAGGTCGTCGACGCGGCGATCAACGTGACCCCGCCCGAAACGACGGATTTCTTCGACGACATGTACCAGTCGCTACCCGAGGATCTTCGGAAGCAGCGCGAGACGATGCGGACGAGCAGCCTGGGTCAGAATCCCGATCAGGTCGGCCTCAAGGCAGACACGGCAGCTGTGGAGGGACGCTGATATGGCGACGCTAAACCTCGTCCAATCCATCACGCTCACGCTTCAGCAGGCGATGCAGGCAGACGAACGCGTCATCCTGCTCGGCGAGGACGTCGGGCTCAACGGCGGCGTGTTCCGCGTCACCGACGGGCTCCAGGCCCAGTTCGGCGAGGATCGCGTGGTCGACACGCCGCTCGCAGAGTCGGGCATCATCGGTACCGCGATCGGCCTCGCCATCAACGGCATGCGGCCGATCCCCGAGATCCAGTACGAGGGCTTCCTCGGGCCCGCCTACGACCAGATCGTCAACCACGCCGCCCGCTACCGCAACCGCACACGCGGCGCGATCCCGGTACCCCTGACCATCCGCGTCCCCGTTGGCGGCGGCATCCACGCCCCCGAGCTCCACTCCGACTCGCCCGAAACCATCTACACACACTCACCAGGCATCAAGGTGGTCTACCCAACCACGCCCTCCGACGCGAAGGGCCTGCTCACCGCCGCCATCCGCGACCCAGACCCGGTCATCTTCTTCGAGCCCAAGAAGGTCTACCGCAGCTTCCGCGAGGAGGTCTCCGAGGACGACTACGAGATCGAGATCGGCAAGGCCAAGGTCGTCAACGAGGGCAGCGATCTAACGATCGTCACCTGGGGCGCAAGCCTGTTCGAGTGCCTGGGCGCAATGGACAACGCACCGGACGATGCGGACATCGAGCTGATCGATCTCCGCACCATCTACCCGCTCGACATCGACACCATCGCTGAGTCGGTGGAGAAGACCGGGCGGTGCATCGTCGTGCACGAGGCCCCGCTCACGGGCGGCATGGGCGCCGAGATCTCGGCGCGCATTCAGGAGCGCTGCTTCCTGCACCTGGAAGCCCCCGTCCAGCGCGTGACGGGCTTCGACACGATCATGCCGTTCTACAAGCTCGAGAACGAGTATCTTGTGGACGCGAAGCGGATCGGATCGGCGATCGCTGAGACTCTTGCATACTAAAGACTGCGGGCGATCGCCCGCTCGTGAGGACTGAACATGGCCGGCAAAGTCTCATCCGATCCCAACATCTTTCTCCTGCCCGACATCGGGGAAGGCCTGCAAGAGGCCGAGCTGAAGGAGTGGCTGGTCGCCGTGGGTGACACGGTGGAAGAGAACCAGAACATCGCCGAGGTCGAGACCGACAAGGCGCTCGCCGAGATCCCCTCGCCCCGCAACGGCGTGATCGCCGAGCTCTGCGGCAACCCGGGCGACATGATGGCTGTCGGCGAACCGTTCGTGAAGTTCGTTGGCGATGGCGGCGCTGCGGCACCGGCACCCGCGCCGGCTCCGGCTGCAGAGTCGATCCCTGAGCCTGCGGAAGAACGCGAGGACGCCGGCACCGTCGTCGGCTCGGTCTCCGACGACCTGCCTGGGATGTCCAGCAACGGGAAGGCCCTGGCCGCACCGGCCGTTCGTAGGCTTGCCCGCGACCTGGGCGTTGATATCAACGCGTGCGCAGGCACGGGCCTGGGCGGGCGCGTTACGAAGAAAGACGTCGAAGCCCATGCCAAGGGCGGCGGCAGTCCACCCGCGCCTTCCCGTGCACCGGCCCCCACCGCTCGCAGCGCAGCCGACGACGCCGTCGCCCGCGCTGTCGCGCAGCCGGTCCGCCGCGAGGTCGCGAGCATCCCCGCCGGCGAGGACCGCCAGACTGTGCCCTTCCGCGGCATCCGTCGCAAGATCGCAGAGCGCCTGCGCGAGAGCGTCGACAAGGCCGTGCACTTCACGGTCATGGACGAGGCGGACATCACGGACCTGAACATCCTGCGCAAGAAACTCGCGGGCGCATCGGGGGAGAAGGTCTCGCCCCTGCCCTTCGTCGCGAGCGCGATCTGCCGAACGCTCGCCCGCGATGAGTTCCGCCCGCTCAACGCCACGACCGACGACGACAGGCAGGAAATCACCCGTCACCGCCCGATCCATCTGGGCCTCGCCGTCGATACCGACGACGGGCTCATGGTCCCTGTCATTCGTGACTGCGATGCGCTGGGTGTGCTCGAGATCGGCCGCGAGGTCGTCCGCGTCGCCAACGGCGCACGCGCCCGCACCCTGCCCCGCGACGAGCTGATGGGCTCGACCTTCACGCTCAGCAACGTGGGCAGCCACGCCGGGCGGTTCGCGACCCCGATCATCAACTACCCCGAGGCGGGCATCCTCGCCGCAGGACGAGCCCGCGAGGGCATGGTGGTCAAGAACGGCATGTTCCGCGTGGGCATGCTGCTTCCCCTGAGCCTGGCGTGCGATCACCGTGTTGTCGATGGCGCTCTCGCCGCGATGGCGCTCGCAGAGATCGTCAAGCTGCTGCAGTCGCCTGAGGAACTGCTCGAGCCGGCGCGTCGATGAAGGGCAAGCTCAGGGCAGCCAGAGCTCTCTTGGCTGCCACACTTCTGGTACGACGAGTCCGCCGCGGACTGGCTCGGCTGGTCGGTCGAAAGTGATCGACTGCCACGCGCCGTCCCATTCGGGCGGCAATTCGTACGGCGGCGCGATCGCGTCTTCACGTTCGAAACCAAACCGGGCGTAGTAGCCTGGATCGCCCAGCACCACCACCGTCACGGCACCGTCCTGGCGGGCACGACTGATTCCCTCGCGGATCAACGCCCCGCCAATCCCCCTGCGTTGCTGCAACGGTGCCACCGCCAGCGGCCCCAGCAGCCACGCCACCGGCTCACTCCCTTCGATGGTGCATGGCGTAAACACCACATGCCCCGCGACCGCGCCGTCCGCGACCGCCGCCAGTGACACAACGCCCCCACCCTCGTCGAGCAGTTGGTGCAGCAGCGGCACCAGATCCTCGTCGGGAAAGGCCCTGCGATAGATCTCGACCAGCGCACCGCGATCGGCGTCGGTCGTGCGGCGGATTTCAGGCATCGAGCAGCTCGAACCAGCCCTTGTCCGTGCGTTCGACGCGGAACAGCGCGTTGCCCGGCTCGTGATCCAGCAACAGATGCCACCCACGATCCGCCGCCTCGCTCAGCAGCCACCGCTTCGTGACCATGCTCGTGTAGGGCTCGACGTCGTAGCCCAGGCTGTAGGGCTGGCCGATGTGGTGCTTCGTTGGCATCACATCCGGTGTGAACACGATCGTCCGCCCCTGATCGTCTTCGAAGAGCACCGCCTGCTGACCCCACGTGTGCCCGGGCACGAGAAAGACACTGATGCCCGGGAGCACCTCGGTCAGGCGGTTGGTGATCGGTGTGTGCGGCGACTCGGCGCGGCTCGGGCGGTGGTCGTGCGGGAACGGGATCGGGCTGTCGATCAGGCGGAGACGCGGGCGCTCGCCGGCGAGGGGGATCTCGAGCGGGAGCAGATGATCCCGGTAATAGGTCCTGGTCATCACCGCGTCGTTGTTGATCGCGTCGGTCCACTCCTGACGCTGCACGATCACCTCGGCGTTGGGGAAGGTCAGCATCACCTCGTTCTGATCACCCGAAGCCTCGCGCGGACCGGCGGTCCAGTCGGGAGTCTCGTTGTCGCGCGCTCTGCGCGTCAGCCCCCCGGCATGGTCGAAGTGCAGGTGGCTGACGATCACCGCGTTCACGTCCGCGGGAGCCACGCCCGCCCCGGCCACCTCGCTCTCGACGGTGCGCCCGTCGAGCCCGAAGATCGCGGACATCTTCGCGTCGAGCTTGTCACCCGTGCCGGCCTCGACGACCACGGTCCGCCCCCCGCCCTCGAGCAGCAGGCAGTTGTGGACCAGTTCGATGCGGTTCTGGTCGTCCGGGGTGATGGAGCGAGTCCAGACGGACCGTGGGATGATGCCGAACACGCCGCCGCCGTCGAGGAGGAAGCGTCCGGCGCGGAGCAGGCGCCAGGAGTATCGGGTGGTCATGTGGACAGCGTACGCGCTCAGCGGGCCGCGGCGACGCGCTCCGCGTCCTGGGCAGCCGCGGCGGGCTTGACCTCAACGCTTGCCGCATCACGTCCCAGGGAACGCGATCCGGAAATGGTCAGCCGGCCCTCGCCGGCGGCGCGGCGCTGGGCGGCGAGGATCACCGCGAACCAGATCAGAATCCCGGCCTTC